>JAUHZF010000316.1 GCA_030426145.1 Polyangia bacterium | reverse complement strand
CGCCCACCTGAACCGCGTCGCTGCTCACCTCGACGTCGACCGTGGGCTCTACCCCCAGGGCACGGGTGATGACGTTTCCGGGCAGATGCTGCAGGTCCATCTCGGACATCTCGGGTCGTGACCTGAGCGCCTCCTCGACCAAGGAGTGGTCGCGGGTGAGGCGCGACAGCTCGCCCCGCCGAAACCGGTAACAACGGCTGTCGCCCGCGTGGGCGATGTACATGCGGCGCTCGACCTGCTGAAAGGCAGCCGCCACCACGGTGGTACCCATGCCGCGGTAGCGGGCGGAGTTCATCGCTCGCTCGTGGATTTTGGCGTTGGCCTTGCGAAGCGAGGACGTGAGCAGCTGCTCCACGGTGCGGCCGGATCCCCCCTTCTCTTTCTCCTCGCGGAAAAAGGCCGACACCATGTTGGTGGCCATGCGGCTGGCCACCTCGCCGCAGTTGTGACCGCCCATCCCGTCGGCGACCACGAACACGCCGACGGCAGGCAGCAGAACGAAACGGTCCTCGTTGATGTCCCGCTCGCGGCCTACGTCGGTTACCCCGGCTGAGATGGCTCGCATGTGCCGCGGAATCTTACCCCGACGTTGCCGGCTATCTCCACTTTCGCGGCCGATAACATTGCCTTCTCTCCTGGGCCGGGAGGTGTACCCTCCCCGCCATATGGATCGCCTGGTCATCGACAACCCCTTCACCGGTGAGGTGGCCGCCGAGCGCCCCCTCGCCGACGACGAGATGAAGGACGCCGTGCTCGACGGCGCCACGGCCGCCAGCCGCGTCCTACGCGACATGACGGTGCAAGAGCGGCAGCAGCTCTGCCGACGCGCCCTCGATGCCATGCTCGCTGAGCGCGAGACCATCGCCAGCGACATCACGCGCATGATGGGCAAGCCGCTGCGCCAGTCGAACAACGAGGTCAACGCGATGGAGGGCCGCGCTCGGCACATGACCGAGATCGCCGCCGACGCCCTCGCCGACCACATCGTCGACAGCCCCGAGGGTCAGGAGCGCCGCATCGAGCGGGTGCCCATCGGTGTGGTGCTGAACATGCCGGCGTGGAACTACCCGCTGCTCACCTGCGTCAACGTGGTCTTCCCCGCGGTCGTGGCCGGCAACGCCGTGGTGCTCAAGCACAGCTCCCGCAGCGCGCTCTGCGGCGAACACTTCGCTCGCGCCTTCGACGCCGCGGGCGCTCCCGAAGGGGCGGTCACGGCGCTGCACTGTGACCACGCGATGGCGGCCAAGCTCGCGGCCGATCGCCGCGTCGGCTACGTGGCCTTCACGGGTTCGGTGGGCGGGGGTCACGCGGTCTACCAGGCGGTGGCATCGGGTCACTTCGCCGACGCCGGCCTCGAGCTCGGGGGCAAAGATGGGGCCTATGTCGCCAAAGACGCCGACCTCGCCGCCGCCATCGACGGCCTGGTCGACGGCGCCACGTACAACGCGGGGCAGAGCTGCTGTGCGGTGGAGCGCGTCTACGTGCACGCCTCCCGCTACGACGACTTCGTCGCGGGCGCGCGAGAGCTCATGGCCAAGATGAGCCTCGGAGATCCGATGAGCGAGGTCGACATGGGCCCCATGGCCCAACCCAACGCAGGCGACTTCATCGCCGGCCAGGTCGAGGCGGCCAAGCAGGCTGGCGCCGAGGTCCTCGTCGGGGGCGGTCAGACCCAGGTCGACGGCAAGGGGCGCTTCTTCGAGCCCACGCTGATGGTCGGCGTGAGCCACGACCACGACATCATGCGGAGCGAGACCTTCGGTCCCGTGCTGCCCGTCATGAAGGTGCAGAGCGACGAGGAAGCCCTCGCCCTCATGAACGACAGTGACCTCGGCCTCACGGGGTCCGTCTGGACCCAGGATCGCGACCGCGCGGCGACCCTGGCGCGCCAGCTCGAGGTCGGAACGGTCTACATGAACCGCTGCGATGTGCTCGACCCGACGCTGCCCTGGACGGGCGTGAAAGACACCGGCAAGGGCAGCACCTTGAGCCATCTCGGCCTGCTTCACCTGACCCGTCCGCGGTCGTGGCTCTTCAAACTCTGACGACGTGTTCCGCACGTCGGCGCGCCCCCGCTTTTCCGCTGTGCGACACCACGGTTTCGGTCTCGCGGCGCGACCGATGGCCGTGGTCTGACCTGACGCGGTGCGCTATAGCTGGGGCGTGAGTCGTAAGGAACGCATCGAGACCACGCTCTCCGAGGCCCTCTCTCCGGTCCATCTCGACGTCGTCGACGAGAGCCACCGGCACAGCGGCGGCGCTGGCGCCGAGTCGCACTACAACGTCACCGTCATCAGCGATGACTTCACCGAGACCCTGCGCGTCAAGCGCCACCGCCGGATCCACGCCCTCCTCGCCTCCGAGTTCGAGGGTGGCCTGCACGCGTTGACGCTCACGCTGCTCACCCCCGACGAGTGGAGCGTGCGCGAGGGCGGCATCGTCTCTCCCAAGTGCCGCGGCGGCTCCAAAGCCGGCTAGAACGCCACGCATGTGGACCTTCGGCGTCATCACCGACATTCACTTCGGACCCGAGGCGTCCTACGGCGGCAAGCTTCGTAAGCTCACCGCAGAGGCCCCGCGCCTGGTCGATGCCTTCGCCCGCCGTATGCGCGACGAGATCGCACCCGATCTCGTGTTCAACCTCGGCGACTGCATCGAAGACGCCTCGCCGGGCGAGGACGTGGCCCTCTACGAAGACTGCATGGCCCACCTGAGACGCTGGGGCGGTCGTCTCGAGCACGTGGCCGGCAACCACGACCGCGTGCACCTCAGCCCAGCTCAGCTACGCCAGGCGTGGGGCCTCACGCCCGAGGGCCCGCTCTACCGCAGCTTCGATCTCGATGCCCTTCACGTGGTCGTGCTCTACACGCACGAGCGCAAAGACCACGACATCACCATCGACGACGACCAGCTCGCCTGGCTCGACGACGACCTGAGACGAAACGTCGAGCGCGACGTGCTCGTGGTCATGCACCACAGCGCGGCCGACCAGGATGTGAGCCAGAACCGCTGGTTCTCCACCTGTCCGCACCTCTGCCTCGTCGACAACCGCAGGGCGCTGCGCGCACGCCTCGCATCCCACGGGCGGGTCCGGCTCGTGCTCAACGGCCACTTGCACTGGAACCACCTCGACGTCATCGGGGGCATCCCCTACGTCACCCTTCAGAGCCTCATCGAGAACGTCGACGACGACGCTCCAGGACGCGCCGCTGCGGCCCACGCCGTGATCCGCATCACCCCCGAGCGGGTCCTCGTCGAGGTCGCAGGGGCTGAGCCCTGCCGCTACCAGATCGACCGGCCCTGAATCGAGGTTCCGAGTTCGAGGGTCTCGAGGTTCGAGGGTCTCGAGGTTCCAGGTTCTCGAGGTTCGAGGTGCGAGGTTCGAGGTTCGAGGTGCGAGGTGCGAGGTGCGAGGTGCGAGGTGCGAGGTTCGAGAACGAGCCCGAGTACGAGTACGAGCCCGAGAACGAGCCCGACGTACGAGCCCGACTCAAGGCGCGTCGCAGTCGGGTACTGTCATCACGTCGAGCTTCGCTTCCACTGGTAGGCCTTCTCGATCGAGTAGTGGTTCGTCGAAGTCGGTGGTGACGACTACGCGGAGCGGAAGCAGATCGGGCTCGCCATCGTCGAGGCGCGGGCTGCCGTCGTGGATGGGATCGGCGAGCTTGCGAGCGAGCAGCGAGATGGCCGCCACGCCACTCTCGTTGTTGAGCACTTCTTCCACGTAGAGCGAGAGCCGCCCACACTGAGCGCTCGAACCGCAGGCTCCCGGCGGCCGGATGTCGACCTCGACGGGGTCCATCACGAGGGCGAGCTCGGCGTCGCTGCTGTCGCCGAGCGACAGGCAGGCTACTCCGTCCGAGACGGCCGGCACCACGAAGGCGATGGCGGGGTCGCCTGTGGGCCCCACGTCGGTTTCGGTCGCCACCGTGTCGCCGCACCCGAACAGCCCCATCAGGGCGATCAGCGCCGGCACTCTTCGAAGTCGTCGATGGTCTGAGCGTTTCGCAAGCACGTCAGCTCTTCCTCCGAGATGGGTTGGCCCACGAGGGCGTTGCAGCGTTTGCCCCACCGCTGCGCGAGGCGATCGCCCTCGGCGCCGATGAAGGCCCCGAGGTCTTCGGTCTCGGCCAGCTTCTGAGCCGCGATCGCGTCGCGGCTCCAAGCGCCTTCGATGCGCTCCTGGATCATCAGGCAGTCGCGATCGGTCAGCGTCCGCTCCTCGCACCCCATCGACGCCACCAACGTGGCGCCGAGCAGAGCCAAGCCCAACGAGGGCCTGAGCACGCTCGCCGACCGCAGGGCTGCGCTCACGTGTCGACGAAGCTCTTCAGCTGCTTGCTGCGGCTGGGATGCCGGAGCTTGCGGAGCGCCTTGGCCTCGATCTGCCGGATGCGCTCGCGGGTGACCTCGAAGTCCTGGCCGACCTCCTCGAGAGTGTGGTCGCTCTTCTCGCCGATGCCGAAGCGCATGCGGAGGACTTTCTCCTCGCGCGGCGTGAGGGTCTTCAGAACCTTCCGCGTCTGGTCGGCGAGGTTCATGTTGATGACCGCCTCCGAAGGCGACAGCACGCTCTTGTCCTCGATGAAGTCGCCGAGGTGCGAGTCTTCTTCCTCACCGATGGGCGTCTCGAGGCTGATGGGCTCCTTGGCGATCTTGAGGACCTTGCGGACCTTGTCGAGCGGCAGCTCCATCTTCTCGGCGATCTCTTCCGGCGTCGGCTCGCGGCCGTACTCCTGCACGAGGTAGCGCGAGGTGCGGATGAGCTTGTTGATCGTCTCGATCATGTGGACCGGGATCCGGATGGTCCGGGCCTGGTCGGCGATGGCGCGCGTGATGGCCTGACGAATCCACCACGTCGCGTAGGTCGAGAACTTGTAGCCGCGCTTGTACTCGAACTTGTCGACCGCCTTCATGAGGCCGATGTTCCCCTCCTGGATGAGGTCGAGGAACTGCAGACCGCGGTTCGTGTACTTCTTGGCGATGGAGACCACGAGGCGGAGGTTGGCCTCCACGAGCTCGGCCTTGGCACGCTCGGCCTGACGCTCACCCTTCAGGATGGCGCGGTAGCTGCCCCTCAGCTCGGACATGTCGCAGTGAAGCTCCTCTTCGAGGTTCTTCAGCTGGCGAACGGTCTCGTTGCCCTCTTCTTCGATGCGGGCGAGGTCGGAACGCACGGTGCCGATCTTCTTGGCGAAGCGCGCTTCGGCGTGACGGTTGCCCTTCACGCGCTCGAGCTCACTTCGAAGCTCGTCGAGGTCGATCTCGGCCCGATGCATGAAGGCGCTGACCGGACGCTCGGCGCTCTGCACCCGACCGATCTCCTTCTTCAACACGAGGACGATCTTGTCGATGGTCTTCTTGTTGAGATTCATCTCGTCGAGGGTCTTACGCATGTCCTTCGCGTTGCCCTCGATCTGCTCGGCCACGGTCTTCTTGCGACCCTCGCCGCCCTTGTTGCCGGCGCGCAGCTCACCCACCAAGGTCTGCCGCTTGCGCTCGAGCCGCTTGACCTTGTCGACCAAACGGATGAGGCGGCGGTCGGCCTCCTCCTCGTCGAACTCCTGGTCCTCGGACTCCGCGTCCTTGATGAGGTCCTTGACCCTCACCTTGTGCTTGCGGAGGCGCTCGCCGATCTCGATGACCTCGCGCGCTGCGATGGGCGAATCGAGGATCGCCGACTGGATGGCGATCTCGCCGACCTCGATGCGCTTGGCGATCTCGACCTCGCCCTCACGGGTGAGGAGGGACACGCTGCCCATCTTCCGGAGGTACATCCGGACCGGGTCGTTGCTCTTGGAGTAGTAGTCGACGTCTTGTTCCTTGCGGGTCGCGACGGCGAGCTTCTTGGGCTGGTCTTCTTCGGCGACGCGGTTCGGTGAAATTTTCACCTGGGTCGCGCCGTCCACGATCTGGATGTCCTCGGCGGTGAGGGCGCCGACGACGTCGTCGATCTGGTCCGGCCCCATGTCGGAGGGGATGGCGTCGTTGACCTCGTCGAAGGTGAGGAAGCCCTTGGACTTACCCTGCTCGAAGAGCGACTGGAGCTTCACATCCTTCTGGCTCGGGGTCGACTTGCGACCGCCGCCACTCGGGCGCGACTTGCCGGGCTTGGAGCCAGGTGAAGAGAGGCCGGACGACGAGAGCCGTTCGCGCACGGCCGCGGCGAGGTCGGCGCTGTTGGGCGCCGACGGCACCTCGGAATCCCCGGGGTCGGAACTGCGACCTCGCTTGCTCTTGGCCGCGCCGTTGGCAGACGACTTGGCCGCAGACCGCTTGGCCGCCGCCTTCTTCGAAGGCCGACCGGCAGAAGACCCAGCCGTGGACTTCTTCGCCGCCGCCTTCTTGGCCGTGGACTTCTTCGCGGTCGTCTTCTTGCCGCGACTCGACGCGCTCGAAGCACTCGCGGCCGTCTTCTTGGCCGTTTTGCGCTTGGCTGCAGTCTTTTTGGTCGAAGCCTTCGAGGCTTTACTCGCCATGTTCCTCACACTCCCATCCAGCGATTCGTTGGAAACGTCGTCTGGTCTGTCGCACGCTCAATGGCCCAACTCGTCTCGATTGGCAAGGGACCGGCGGGAACATCCCGTCCGATCCCCTGCGGTAGGGCTTCGTCGAAACGACGAGAAGCTCCCAAACCTGAGCCACCCACGCGGGTCGATGCGTCCGTCGTGGCCATGGTCAAAGGCGGACCTTCTCTTTCGCCCTGCGGGCCATCTCCCGCAAAAGTTCATCTTGCGCATCGGTGTCGCCGAGCGCGTCCGCTCGGTTCAGCTCCTGCACCTTGGCTGCGTTGTCACCGGTCAACGAGCGTCGTCGAAGTATCTTCGCGTTATCCAATAGCCCAGCCAGCGCCTCCTCACGGTCGTTGAACCGTGGGGCCGCCAGCCGACCAACTGCGAATGGATGGATCGCCCGCGGCAGTAAATCAAGTATTTCTGGGCCTTCCAGCGCCTTTTTCGCATCCCAGACCTGACGAACCGCAGCCACCGCGAGCGCGACGGCCCCGTCGAGCTCGGCCAGATATCCTTCCACGTCGGAATCTTCCAACAGGTCCGGAAAATCGAGAATGGCACCGAGGATGTTGAGCGGGATTTGATCCGCCCGCGCACGGGACCGACCCGACGCTCCAGCCAGCTTCTTGTCCATCGCGTAGTTGATCTCGCGCTCCATCGGCGGGCCGAAGTCTCCGGGACCACGGCTTGGCTCTTCCGCCTGGCCGTGGCCGCTCGGCGCGTTCTTCCGGGCTTGCTTGCGCTGATGGTCGCGCATGGCCTGCCGCATCATCCGTTCCAACGCCTTGAGCCCGCCTGCGGTGGTGCCGGCAATCGACACCCGCGAGGCCACCTCGTCGGCGTACGACTTGGCCATGAGCCGCATGTCGCCGTCGCTCTCCTCGGCGATGAGCTCGGCCACCCTGCGGATCCGCTTGAGCACGCCACGCCGGCTGTGATCGTCGAAGATCGCCTGGTTCCCGATCAGCTCGTCCACCATGAACTCGAGCATGCCCTTGGCACCCTTCACGGCTGCCTCGACTGCCTCTACCCCGTTCTGGCGGGCATAGTCGTCCGGATCCATCCCATCGGGCAAGCTCGCGACCAGGAGCGACAGCCCACCCTCTCGGGCTGGCCCACGAAGCTTGGCCGTGGCCTTCTTGCCCGCTTTGTCGGCGTCGAACATGACGACCGCGGTCGGTGCATACCGCTTGATGAGCTTGGCCTGCCCCACGGTGAAGGCCGTGCCGAGTGGCGCCACCGCGAGCCCGAAACCTCGGGCGTGCAGGGACAAGACGTCGAAGTTGCCCTCGACCAGGACGGCCTGGCCACGCTCACGCACGTCCTGGCGTGCCTGATAGAGCCCGAACACGTTGTCGCCCTTCACGTAGATCGGTGACTCGGGACTGTTGATGTACTTCGGCGGGTCGCGCCGCTCGGGGTCGGGACGGCGGTAGAGGGGCTCGATGCCGTGCTGGTTCAGAAGCTCGGGGTCGGGCTCCTGGAGCGCCCGACCGCTGAAGGCCACCACCCGCCCGCTCTTGTCGCTCACCGCGAACATCAGGCGGTGGCGGAAGGCGTCGTAGAAGCCTCCCCCACTTCGTCGTGCAGAGACCACCCCCAGCTCGGCCGCGCGGCTGGCCTCGATGCCCTGTCGCTCGAGGTAGCGCGCCAAGCCATCCCAGCCATAGGGGGCGTAGCCGATGCGGAAGGCCTTCAGCGCCTCCTTGCAGGTGGCGTCGTCGGGGTCGAGACCGCGGCGGCGGATCTCGTCCCAAGCCAAACCCGCCAGGGGATGCTCGTCGAGCTGTCGCTCGAAGAAGTCGGCGCAGAGCGCGTTGAGCTGGAAGAGCGCCTCCTTCTCCCGGCGCTTCTGCTTGGCGCGCTCCTGATCACCGGAGTCCTGGGACTCTTCGATCTCGATGTTGAGGCGCTCGGCCAGGGCCCGAATGGCCTCGGGGAAGGTCATGCCCTCCAGCTGGATCAGATAGTCGACGGCGCTCCCGGCCGCCTTGCAGCCGAAGCAGTAGTACAGACCACGCTCCTGATTGACGCTGAAGGAGGGCGTGCGCTCCTTGTGGAACGGACAAAGCCCTACCCATCGCCGCCCCTGTTTCTTGAGGCGCACGTTCTCTCCGATGAGCGACACGATGTCGGTGCGCTCTCGGACTGCGTCTATGGTCCCCTGGCTGATCACGGTCCGGCATCGGCACCGGACGACGTGCACCTCGGGCGACGGTCCGGCCCCCAAACTCGAACGAAACGTTCGAAAGGGTATTGGAGGCTAGCACCGCCGCGCGGGTCTTGGAGCGTCAGCCTTCTTCGACGTCGCCCTGGTCTTCTTCTTCCAGCTCCGGGATGACCCCGGAGAAGTCGGCCGCGCGCAAGTTCTCGAGAACGCGCGGCGGCGGTGGATCCCCGTAGAGCTCGAGCTGCGTGGCGAGCCACTGCTCTTCCTCCACCAGCTCCAACCGCTCGGGGTCGTCGGGCTCACCCTCCCAGCGCTCGAGCTTGCCGTCGACCTCCTTGAGGCGCTCGCGCACCGGGAGGACGTCGATCTTGTCGCGGGTGATGAAACGGTCGGTGAGGATGAGCGCCTTGTCGCCGATGATCTCGGCGAACCCCGTGCCCACCGCCACGTCGGTCGACTTGCCACCCTTGGTGTAGTGCAGCAGGCCGATGTTGAGGGCGGCGAGCATGGGGAGGTGGCCCGGGAGCACGCCGAACTCGCCGTTGACGCTGGGCGCCACGACCTCGTCGACGCGCTCGTCGAGCTTGATCCCCTCCGGGGTGATGACCTCGAGATGCAAGTCCGCCATGCGACTCAGGCCCCCGCGGCTTCGAGCACCTCGGAGATGGCGCCCTTGTAGGCGAAGTCACCTTCCGAGACGTGGTCGAGCTCGCCCTCGAGAATGGCCTTGAAGCCCTCGATGGTGTCCTTGAGCTGCACGTACTTGCCGGCGAAGCCGGTGAACTGCTGCGCCACGAAGAAGGGCTGCGAGAGGTACTTCTGGATCTTGCGCGCCCGGTTGACGATCTGCTTGTCGTCCTCGCTGAGCTCGTCCATGCCGAGAATCGCGATGATGTCCTGCAGGTCCTTGTAGCGCTGCAGCGTCTGCTGCACGCCACGGGCCACGTCGTAGTGCTCCTGACCGACGATGCGCGGGTCGAGCATGGTCGAGGTGGAGTCGAGCGGGTCCACGGCGGGGTAGATGCCGAGCTCTGCGATGGATCGGCTGAGCACCGTCGTGGCGTCGAGGTGGGCGAAGGTCGTGGCCGGCGCGGGGTCGGTCAAGTCGTCCGCAGGGACGTAGACCGCCTGCACGCTGGTGATCGACCCCTTGGTGGTCGAAGTGATGCGCTCCTGAAGCGCACCCATCTCCGTCGACAGCGTGGGCTGGTAACCGACCGCAGAAGGAATGCGGCCGAGGAGCGCCGACATCTCCGAGCCCGCCTGGGTGAAGCGGAAGATGTTGTCGATGAAGAGGAGCACGTCCTGGCCGCGCTCGTCGCGGAAGTACTCCGCGCAGGTGAGGGCCGACAGGGCCACGCGCGCACGAGCGCCGGGCGGCTCGTTCATCTGGCCGTAGACCAGCGCCGTCTTGCTGAGCACCGAGTTGCCGTCGGCCAGCTTCGACTCGCTCATCTCGAGCATGAGGTCGTTGCCCTCGCGGGTACGCTCCCCCACGCCAGCGAAGCAGGAGACACCACCGTGGGCGGTGGCGACGTTGTTGATGAGCTCCTGAATGAGCACCGTCTTGCCCACGCCGGCGCCGCCGAAGAGGCCGACCTTGCCGCCCTTACGGTAGGGCGCGAGGAGGTCGATGACCTTGATGCCGGTCTCGAAGATCTCGACGTTGACCGCCTGATCGACGAACTCGGGGGGCTCGCGGTGGATCGGGAGGTAGGTATCGGTCTCGATGTCGCCCGCCTCATCCACCGCGTCGCCGGTGACGTTGAGGATGCGCCCGAGCACCGCCTCACCCATCGGCATCATGATGGGGCTGCCGGTCGCGCGCACGCCCATGCCCCGCACCAGACCCTCGGTGGAGTCCATGGCGATGGTGCGCACGCTCGACTCACCGAGGTGCTGCGCGACCTCGAGCGTGAGGTTGTCCTCCTGATCGGAGATCGAGGGGTTCTTGAGTTTCAGCGCGTCGTTGATCTTGGGGAGCTTCCCGGGGGGGAACTCCACGTCGACGACAGGACCGATGACCTGGGTGATTGTACCGACCGACATTGGTTTCTTGGGGGTCAGGGAGACACCGTCGGGTGCTCGCCTGTACAGGTTTCGTCGCGCGGGGTAGCACGGCTCCACGAGGAAGGCCACAGCCGTTCCTTCGCATATTTGGGCGCGCCTCCTCGGCGCAGGGGCTCAGGGCCTTCCCAGGCCGACATGGCGTAGCCCGTGCTCGCGCAGCTCCTTGGGATCCCAGACGTTTCTTCCGTCGATGACGAGCTTGCCCGCCATCGCCTCGGCGATGCGTCGAAAGTCTGGGGTTCGGTACAGGTGCCACTCGGTGACGAGCACCAGCGCATCGACCCCGTCCGCCGCGGCGTACATGTCCTCGGCGAGCTCGACCCGGTCGGCATAACGCTGAGCCGCCCGCGGCATGGCCCGAGGGTCGTGCACGACCACCTTCGCTCCGCGCTCGAGGAGCTCGTCGACGAGGGCGATCGCCGGCGACCCGCCGATGTCGTCGGTGCGTGGCTTGAAGGCGAGTCCCCACACCGCGACGCGCTTGCCGGTGAGGTCGCCGAAGTGGAACTGGAGCTTCTGGCAGAGCACGTGCTTCTGCGTCTCGTTGGCCGCCTGCGTGGCCTCGACCACCCCGAGCGC
>JAUHZF010000315.1 GCA_030426145.1 Polyangia bacterium | reverse complement strand
TATGTCGCGAAGGACCGCGTGGTCACCAACGACCACGTGGTGAAGGACGCCGCGGGGGTGAGGGCCAAGCTCACCGACGGCCGAGCGGTCGACGTGGTGGGTATCCTCGCCACCGACCCCGACCGAGACCTGGCCGTTCTGCAGCTGCCGGAGGACGCAAACGCCCCTCGCCCGCTTCCCCTCGGCGACAGCGAGAAGCTCCGCCAAGGCGATGAGGTCGTCGTCATCGGCAGCCCGCGCGGGCTGGCCGGCACCCTGTCGGTGGGCATCGTGTCGGCGCTCCGCGGCGAAGGTCTCGAAGGTGAAGCCG
Source organism: Polyangia bacterium (assembly GCA_030426145.1). Taxonomy (GTDB): domain Bacteria; phylum Myxococcota_A; class Polyangia; order Polyangiales; family Polyangiaceae; genus JAPYTK01. The sequence goes on along the minus strand of JAUHZF010000315.1, from coordinate 11,042 downwards.
ACGACGGCCACCCGACCCGAGCGTGGGCCATTCAGATCACGGCTGCCATCTCCCCCGGCTCGAGCGGCTCCCCCATCATGACCCGCGACGGCCAGGTGGTGGCGGTGGCGGTCGGGATCCTCGCTGGCGGTGCCAACATCGGCTTCGGGGTCCCCATCAACGAGGCCAAAGCCCTCCTCGACAAGCTCGGCCCCGACGCCAAACCTCAGCCTTTTGCGGCCGAGGAGGAGAGCGAGGTGACCCGGAACCTCATCATCTCCGGCGTCTTCTTCGGACTTCTCGGGCTCGCCTATGCCATCAGCCGCTTCCGCGAGCGGGCATGAGCCAGGTCACACCTTGCGTAGGTGCAGGCGCTGGCCGCTGTCGGTCTTCTCGGCACGGAACATCACGAAGCGCTCGCCGGCTTCGATCTCGTCGTGCAGGGCACGGATGGCCTTTCCATCGCTGCTGTCGAGGATCCGCTCCCCCTGCTCCGTCGGAGGCGTCCAACCCTGGCAGAGGCTCGCCACCAGTTCTTCGTCGTCGACGTCGATGCGGTAGCTGAAGGTCTCCGGGTGGGTGTGGGCGGGCGTGAACGCGCTCAAGACTTCCATCTCGCCGAGCCGAAGGTGCAGCCCGACGCTGGAGCTGTCCCACTGCGTCGCGCCGTACTGCTTGGTGCACTTCGTGGCTTTCACGCCGAGCGCCTTGGTGAGCAGCGCGAGGCCCCGCAGGGCATCGTCACCCTTCAGCAGCACGTTGGCGCTGGAGAGGTTGTGCCCGAACCAGGCGCTGTCCTCGGCGTTGCGGATCGCGACCCACATCGACAGCGGCACGAAGGCATCATCGCGATGGGCCACGTGATAGGAGGCGCGCGCGTAGTCGGGGAGGTCGCGCGCGTACATGCCGAGGCCGAAGACGAGCCCCGGGAACTCACCGCAGTCGAAGAGCACCCACCTCGGCATGAGCATGTCCTGGTCGCCGAAGGTCGCGGCGTCGAGGTAGTGAAGCCCATCGACGGCATCGCGACTGTCGAGACGGGTCGCCGTGAAACGATGCTCCGGCGCCACGGTCACGCCGAAGGGCGACAGGTCGAGCGCGCTGTGGTTGGCAGGATAGGTGATGACGAAGGGTACGCAGCGCTCGAGGGTCTGCGCGTACCGCGGCTTGAGGTCGAGGTCCTTCAGCTCCATGAAGCCCCCCCCATGAGAAGGAGCATGAGCGCCTTCTGGGCGTGAAGTCGGTTCTCGGCCTCGTCGAACACGATGGACCGCGGCCCATCGATGACCTCGGCCGTCACTTCTTCGCCGCGGTGCGCCGGCAAGCAGTGCATGAGGACCGCGTCGTCGTCAGCTGCGTTCATCAGCTCGTTGGTGACGCGGTAGGGCTCGAGCCGCGCGATGAGGGCCTTGGCCTCGTCCTCCTGCCCCATGGAGACCCAGGTGTCGGTGTAGATGACCTTGGCCCCGGCCACCGCCTTGATGGGGTCGGACTCGACCGTGACCTTCGTGCCGGCCTTCTCGGCTTCAGCCTGAGCCAAGGCGAGCACCTTCGGGTCGGGCGGCAGGTCGTCCGGGCACCCGCACACGATGTCGAAGCCGCCGCGCGGACCAGCGAGCATGAGCGAGGAGGTCACGTTGTTGCCGGGGCCCACGTAGACCAGCGTCTGCCCCTTGGTGGTTCCGAAGTGCTCGCGCATGGTGAGCATGTCGGCCAGAGCCTGGCAGGGGTGGTAGACATCGGTGAGCGCGTTCACCACGGGAATGGTGCCGTGCTCGGCGAGCTCTTCTACCTGCGCCTGAGCAAAGGTGCGAATGACGATGGCGTTCACGAAGCGGCTCATCACCTTGGCCGTGTCGTGGTTGGACTCACCGCGGTTGAGCTGAAGACCAGTGGCCCCGCCGGCCGGCAAGAACAGAGGGTTGGCCCCTAGTTGCCGCAAGCCCACCTCGAACGACACGCGCGTTCGCGTGGAGGGTTTGGCGAAGATCATCGCCACCGACTTGCCAGCGAGCTTGGCGCTGTAGTCGGCGGGGTCCTTCTTCACCTTCGCGGCGAGGTCGAGGAGGTGGTCGACCTCCTCCGCAGACAGATCGAGCAAGCTCCTGAGGTGTCGGGTCATGCCGGCACCCTGCCCAAAGGTGGGGGCGGGTGACAAGGCCGATCTCACTCCAGCATCGGCAAGAGCTTGCCCTCGCGCAGCAGGAGCTTGATCTGCCCCTGAAAACGCTCGGTGTGCTCGGTGAAGCTGCGCTCACTGAGCCCGTTCTCCGGCACCAAGAAGGAGGTCACGAAGGTGACCCGGTCTTCGACGCAGACCAGCTTGACCCCATCGACGGCGAGGTTCAGCTGGTTGAGGATCGGCACGGCGTCAGCGCAGGATTTGTCGGGCTTGCGCCGGTAGTGGCTCGCGAGGTGCGCGACACCATCTGCGTAGACGAGCACCAGGGTGGCGCGGCCCGGAACGTCTCGGTCGCAGATCTGAACCGCCGGGTCGGCCTCCGACGGGGCGCAGGTGTGACCCGCCGACACCAGGGCCCGCGCCATGGCGCCGGCCATCTCGGGCCCCGGCTCGAGGAGGCCTGCCACGGGTGCGGGTTGGGTGGGCTGTGGGCAGGGGGGTGGGGTGACCGCACAGCCGGACATCCAGAGGAGCGTCCCCACCGTCTCGACCCGCACCGTCGCCATCGCTCCCGAGTCTTACATTTGTGACGCTCAGATGGCACCGAGGCCCTCAGGGGAGGCGGCTCTTGGTATGGTGGCCGCCCGCTTTTCCCCTGATGCCAGAGACGAGCAAGATGATCCCGACGAAGAAAGACTTCAGCGCGAAGGCCCGCATCCGCGACATGGACGAGTACAAGGCGCTCTACCAGCGGAGCGTCGAGACCCCCGAGGCCTTCTGGAAAGAGCAGGCCCAGTCGCTGACCTGGATGCACCCGCCCGACGCCGTCTGCGACACGTCGGTCCCCGGAGAGCACAACTGGTTCTCGGGCGGACGTCTCAACGTCGCCGTCAACTGCGTCGACCGCCACGCCGCTGCCACCCCCGACAAGACGGCGATCATCTGGGCGAAGAACGAGCCGGGTGAATACGAGAACATCACCTTCGCCGAGCTGAAGCGAAACGTGGGTCGGGTTGCCAACGTGCTGCGCTCACTCGGGGTGCGAAAGGGCGATCGGGTCTGCATCTACATGCCGATGATCCCCGAGGCGGCCTATGCCATGCTGGCCTGCGCACGCATCGGCGCCATTCACTCGGTGGTCTTCGCCGGCTTCTCGGCCGAGGCCCTTCGCGACCGCATCGTCGACGCCGAAGCCAAGGTCTTGTTCACGGCCAACGAAGGGCTCCGCGGCGGCAAGAAGATCGAGCTCAAGCGCATCGTCGACGACGCCCTCGACGGCATGACGATGGTGGAGAGCGTCTTGGTCGCGCGTCGCACCGACGCGGACGTGCCGATGAAGGGTGGGCGCGACCAGTGGCTCGACGAGGCGATGGCGCAACAGCGCGCTGCCTGCCCCGCCGAATGGATGGCCTCGGAAGACCCGCTGTTCATCCTCTACACGTCCGGCTCGACCGGCAAGCCCAAGGGCCTGGTGCACTCGACCGCGGGCTACTTGCTCTACACGTCGCTGACCCACCGCTACATCTTCGACGCGCGCGAAGACGACGTTCACTTCTGCGCCGCCGACGTGGGCTGGATCACCGGCCACAGCTACATCGTCTACGGACCGCTGTGCAATGGTGTGACGACCGTGCTCTTCGAGTCGACGCCGCTCTACCCCGACGCGAGCCGCTACTGGAAGACGGCCGACGACATCGGAGCCACGCTCTTCTACACCTCGCCGACTGCGCTTCGTGCGCTGATGCGCGAAGGCGACGAGCCCGTGAAACAAGGCAAGCGCGAGAGCATTCGCGTGCTCGGCACCGTCGGCGAGCCCATCAACCCCGAGGTCTGGCGTTGGTATCACGACGTCGTCGGCGAGGAGCGCTGTCCCATCGTCGACACCTGGTGGCAGACCGAGACGGGGGGCATCCTCATCAGCCCCCTGCCCGGGGCCACGCCCCTCAAGCCGGGAAGCGCGACCCTGCCCTTCTTCGGCATCAAGCCGCTGCTCGTCGACGCCAACGGCAACCGCATCGAAGGCAACGACGTGAGCGGCCTCCTGTGCATCGAAGGCAGCTGGCCGAGTCAGGCCCGCACCATCTGGGGCGACCACCAGCGCTTCCTCAACACCTACTTCACCGCCTTCCCTGGTCTGTACTTCACCGGTGACGGCTGCCGCCGCGACGAGGATGGCTACTACTGGATCACGGGTCGCGTCGACGACGTCATCAACGTGTCGGGCCACCGGATCGGGACCGCGGAGATCGAGTCCGCGCTGGTCTCGCACGACGCGGTGGCCGAGGCCGCGGTGGTGCCCAAGCCGCACGACATCAAGGGGCAAGGGATCCATGCCTTCGTGGTGCTCACGGAGTCGTCCGATCTGGGGGCCGACGAGGTCTCGGGCACGCTCAAGCAGCAGGTCCGCCACGCCATCGGCGCCATCGCGACCCCGGAGGAGGTCATCGCGGTCGACGCCCTACCCAAGACCCGCAGCGGCAAGATCATGCGCCGCGTCCTTCGCAAGATCATCGCAGGCGAAGCCCACCAGCTCGGTGACCTCTCGACCCTGGCCGACCCGACCGTGGTCGACCAGCTCCTCGAGAAGCTGAAGTGAGGTGACTGGGCCGGTTGCCTGAGTGGCCGGTTGACTGGGCCGGTTGACTGAGTGGCCGGGAGACCGACCGCTCAGCGCAGCGGCTCACACTCGTAGAGTGCGTGGCAGAGCGCGAGGGCACGCGGGGAGCGAACCCGCCAGTCCATCTCGTTCATCACGTAGCCGAAGGCGATGCCGGCGGTGGGATCGCACCAACCCAGCGAACCACCCATGCCGGCGTGACCGAAGGAGGTCGCATTGGGGCAGAACATGTGGCGTTCCTCCTTGAGGAAGCCCTGGCTCCATCCCACCGGCTTGTTGAGCACGGCGTCCTCCCACGACCACGATTGGCGTGACATCAGCGGCTCGAGGGACGCGGCCGAGAAGTAGCGACGCCCCTCGACCTCCCCGCCGTTGGCGAAGGGGAGATAGGCGCGTGCGATACCGTCGGCGCTCGATGTTGCGGATGCCCACGCGAGCTCCGCGCGGCGCACCGGCACGTCGTCGTAGACCAGCACCCCTCGTTTGCCCGACGGTGGATTGGCAAAGACCCGTCGCGCGACGGATGAGGGGAGGAGCACCTGCTTGGCGATGCGCGCTTCGGCCGAGCCGGGCGACAGCACCGAGGTGCTGACCATGCTCGCCACGCGGCGAGGCACGCTGGGCGCGTAGAGCGGCGCTTGGAGATGCTCGAGCTCGGGAGGCGTGCCGAGCCGCGCATCGGAGCCCAAGGGGTTGAAGATCTCGCGCTTCAGGAAGGTCCCCAAGCTCTCCCCGGCGATGCGCCGGAAGAGCTCGGCCGCGTAGAGACCCCAGGTGACTGCGTGGTAAGCCTGGCGGCTACCGGGGGCCCAAGCCGGTGCCTGGTTCTCGATCACGCGCAGCACGGCGTCAGCACGAGAAGAGTCGGTCACCTCCTCCATGGTGATCTTCTGGTCGAGGTAGGCGAGGCCCGCGCTGTGGTTGAGCAGGCAGCGAATCGTGATGTCGCCCTTGCCCGCAGCCGCGAAGCCGGGCCAGTGGTCGGCCACGCGCCCATCCCAATCGAAAGCCCCTCGGTCGGCGAGCAGGTGGAATGCCATGGCAGAGAGGCCTTTGGTGACCGAGAAGACGACCACGCGTGTGTCGCGCTGCCAGGCACGGCCTGCAGCGCGATCGGCGTGCCCGCCCCAGAGGTCCACCACGGGCCGACCCCGGTGATAGACGCTGAGCCCCGCCCCTGTCTCCTCACCGCGACGCAGCTGGGCGGCGAATGTTGCGGCCACCTGCTCGAAGCCGGGGGCCACATGACCCCGAGCAGGAGCGGGCGCGGGGATGGCGGGGGTCGAAGCCGCGTCGGCGGCGTGTAGAGGGGCAGTTGGGGCAGCCACGAGAGCGACGCTCGCAAATCAGAGGCGGCCTGTCCATCTCCCCGTCAGACGGTGCGTTTTTCTGTTGTGGCCCGGCGAATTCGCGTTAGAACCCGGCCTCAGTTCGGCCCCGAGGGGTCGAGCGCGCACGTCGGTGACACCGAGTTGGGCACTTCCATAAGTGGAGGGGACCCATTCGGGAGAGCGAGCTTTGTGTGGCATCCCCGTTTTCGGTTCTCGGAATGGGGCTGTCGGGCAGCCTCAAAAAAAAGTACCCCCCTGAGGTGAGCCGTTGTGTCCGACACGCGCGTCTCTTGAATTGTGGGCCAAAGGACACGGCCCCTTGTTCTGACGAAAGATAAGGATCGAACACGATGAAGACTCTCCTTTTGGTCGCTTCTCTCCTGGCCTTTGGTGTGACTGCTTGCGGCGGCGGGAAGGCGAAGACCGACACGCCTGCTGACGCGACCGGTGGCGACGAGGCCGGCGGCGACGACATGGCTGGCGGCGACGAGGCCGGTGGTGACGAGGCTGGCGGCGACGAGGCCGGTGGCGACGAGGCTGGCGGCGACGAGGCCGGCGGCGACGAGGCCGGTGGCGACGAGGCTGGCGGCGACGAGGCTGGCGGCGACGAGGCCGGTGGCGACGACGCCGGCGCCGAGTGATCTGACCATCACTGCCTAGGACACGGGCTGCTCGGTTTTACCGGGTAGCCCGTTTCTTTTTTGTCGTGCGCACGCCGCAATCTCCGCCGGACGCACATACAATGCGACGATGGAGGCTGAAGCCGATCGCCTGCGCCGGCTTCTCGAGGGGGATCTCGACGAAGACACCCGCGCCGAGCTCGAGACGAAGCTCGCCGATCGCCCCTCCCTTCGTGAGCAGCTCGCCGACATGGCACTCGATGCGGAGCGCACGCAGCGCGCGACCGCGGCCGTCCGGATCACGTCCGATGCATGGGGCATGGACCCGTCCGAGCTCTCCACCGTCGACGTCGGCCCCTTGCTCGGGCGCGGCGGCATGGCCGTCGTGCACCTCGGCCACCAACTCAAGCTCGACCGCGCGGTGGCGCTCAAGAGCCTGCGCGAGGAGTACCGCGAGCCCGAAGACGTGAGCCGCCTGCTATGGGAGGCACGCATCACCGGCCGACTCGAGCACCCCAACATCGTGCCCGTGCACGACATCGTCACCGGCTCCGACGGGCTTCCCCAAGTGGTGCTCAAGCGCATCGAGGGCGAGACCTGGTCGACGCTGATGAAGAACGCCGCCCTCGTGAAAGAGCGGTTCGGGGCCGTCGACCTGCTCGAGTGGAACCTCGACGTGCTGATGGCGGTGGCACGCGCGCTTTCCTTCGCCCACTCCCGCCGCATCATTCACCGCGACGTGAAGCCGAGCAACGTGATGGTCGGCTCCTTCGGCGAGGTCTACCTCATGGATTGGGGCATCGCCTACGACCTCGACGGTCCGCCCGAGCTCGAAGAGGAGGGGCAGCCGTCGGGCACCACCGGCTACATGTCCCCCGAGCAGCTCGGGCACCACGACGGCCGCCTCGGGCCGTGGACCGACACGTACCTGTTGGGCGCGACCTTGTATCACCTGCTCACCGGGCGCCCGCCTCACGCGGGGATCCCGGTCATCGAGCGGGTCGACGAGCCTGACCCGGTCCCGCCCATCCCTGACCACGTGCCCGAAGAGCTGCGGCGTCTGCTGACGCGCGCGCTCGACCCCAACCCCGTGACGCGTACGACCCACCCCGAGGACCTTCGGCGCGAGGTTCTGGCCTTCCTATCGCATCGTGCCGCGCTGCGCCTGGCCGATCGCGGCGACCGGGCGCGGGACGAAGCTCGAGCGGCCGGTCTCGATGCGGTCGGCTTCGAGGAGACTTCGCTCGCGGCCGACCTCGCCTATCGAGCCGCACTCGAAGAGTGGCCTTCTTGCGAGCAAGCTCGCGCGGGCCGACGGGCCGTGCAGACCCTGCGGGTTCAGCGTGCACTCGACGACGACGACCTCCATCTCGCTCGACGCCTCGCGAGCACGAGCGAAGAGCTGCCCGCCGAGCTGCGAGCCCGTCTGCAACGAGCGATGGCAGACGCTTCGGCGAATGCGGCGAAGATCGAGCGACTGGTGAAGGACGCGGACCGCGGCCTCGGACACCGGGCACGCGGCATGTTCGGCGGTGGGTTTGCCGTGCTGTGGGTTGGCTTCTGGGGAACGGTGGCCTTTCGTCCTCCGGACACCATATGGCCGCTGGTCGGCTTTACCCTCGGGGTGCTTGCCGTAGGGAGCTTGGTGATTCGACTCAAAGCGCCACAGCTCTTCGAGAACCGCATCAACCGAACGAGCATCATGGTGGTGATCAGCAGTCTGCTGATGCTCACGGTGTGGTGCATTGGCGCCCACGTCCGCGGCTTCGACATGGCAACCGTGATCACCGGCTACCTGTTCGTCTGTGCCTTCTTCACGAGCGGCATGGCCACCCTCATGGACCCGTGGGGCGCGGTGAGTGCGTTCGGCTTTGCCGTGGCCTTCATCGTCGCTGCTGCGTGGCCCGCAACCCTGCCCTACGCGGTGGTCGGCGCGAACGTGGTCATGCTGCTCAACCAGCTGATCCTCAACTTCGCCCGTGCCAAACGGGGCTTCGCGTCCCTGCCGCCGGCTCCCCCGTAGGCACACCTTGGCGCAGCCCGTGTCGCGCCTGGAACGAGCATGAAGGCGACGGGTCGTCCACCGTGGCCGCTCGGCGCAGCGGGCTTGATCCCGCTTCGCCGCCGCCGTTCCTAGCTGGACTCCTGACAAATCCTGTCAGGAGGCCTGTGCCATGACGAAGGGGTGAGCGACGCCCCCTTCAAGGATGCCATCAACCGCGACGTGATTCAGCAGCTCGCCGCCGAGCTCAGTGCCGTCGGGGAGGTCGATGCTCCGGCATTCGTCGATGCTGCGGTCACTGGGCTCGAGGCGTTGGAGCTGAAGGACCGCGTGCGCCAGGTGGCGTCCGCGCTTCGGGCGCACCTCGCCCCACGCTACCCCGCCGCGGTGGCCCACATTCTACGCGCGCTCCCGCCACCTCACCCGAGTACCGACGGGGTGAGCGCGGGCTTTCGCTACTGGCCCTATGCGCACTTCATCGAGGACTATGGCGGCGAGCACTTCGCGACCTCCATGCGCGCCATGCGGGAGATCACCCAGCGGTTCAGCGCCGAGTTCGCCGTGCGCCCCTTCATCGCCCGCGAGCCTCAGCGAACCATCGCATGGCTGACGGAGCAGCTGGAGCACCCGAGCGTGCACGTGCGACGGTGGGTGTCGGAGGGCACACGGCCCCGCTTGCCCTGGGGCATGAGGTTGCAGGCGTTGGTAGAGGACCCCTCACCCACATTGCCCTTGCTGGAGGCGCTCAAGGACGACCCCGAGGAGTACGTGCGCCGGTCGGTGGCGAACCACCTCAACGACATCGCGAAGGACCACCCCGATGTGGTGGTGAAGGTGGCCAAGGACTGGTGGCGCGATGGCGACGAAGACCGGCGCCGATTGGTGAGGCACGCGCTGCGCACCCTAGTGAAGCAAGGCCATCCGGGGGCGCTGGCGGTGCTGGGGTTCAGCCCGCCCAAAGCCGATCTGGTGCGGTGGCATGCGGATGACGAGGTGGTCCTGGGAGGCGCACTGCAGCTCGAAGCGGTGTTGCGCTCGACGTCGAAGAAGAAGCAGCGACTCCTCGTCGACTTTGCGATCCACCACCAGAAGGCCAATGGCACGACGGCACCCAAGGTCTTCAAATGGACCGAGCGCGAGCTGGCTCCGGGAGAGACGGTAACGCTGACGAAAGCCCACGCCATGCGCCCGGTGACGACCCGCCGCTACTACCCGGGCGCGCATGCCGCCGAGCTGCTCGTCAATGGTCGCTCGCTGGGCAGGGTCTCGTTCGACCTGCGCGTGCCCTAGGTCGACTTGGGAGGGCGACGGAAGGCTACGGTCATGTTGGCTTCGCGGAGTCCGCGGCCGCGCATGTTGGCCCAGCTCGCGTCGCCGTACTGTACCTGGGAGAAGACGTACTCGCAGTCGAGCGCACGCGCATCGGCGAGGCGGCGAGCGATGAGCGCGCGCTGCACACCACGACGCCGATGGGCGGGGGAAGTGGCCGCCTCGGCGAGGTACGCCACGTCGTCGAACCACGCGAGCATGGCCTCGCCCGCGGGCTGACCATCGAGGTAGGCGACGTAGCGCCGCCAAAAGGACGGGCCCGGGATGGGTGTGAGTGCAGCGCTGGCGATGGCTCGCCCTTGTGCGGTGGTCACCTTCCAGCCGGCGCAGAAGGCTTGCATGAAGTCGTCGAGCGAAGAGCGGTCGTCGGCGACGCGGATGTCGATGGTGGGCCCATCGACCTCGAGGGCGTCGAGGGGTGCCGCCATCCAGGCCTCGACCTCTTCGACGACGAAGCCAGCGGAGGCGAGCGTACGACCCAAGTCCTCGTCGAGCTCCGCGGCGAGTAGGCGCACGCGACAGCCGCTGCCCACCTCATCGAACCACGGCACGACCTCGGTGAGGATGCCATGCAGACGCTCAGGGGTGAGGTCGAGCGCCGTGAGGCCCGTGAGCTGGTTGCCTGGGCCGTGTTTGGGCGAGGTGGCGGTCCGAATGGCCCAGAGCCCATCGCCCCAGTCTTTTTCTGACACACCGAAGTCGGACGCGGCAGCTGCGATGACGTTGCGTCCTTCTCGTTGCTCTTGGGTCTCGTGCAGGCCGGGGAGTCGCGCCGCCACGGAGGTTGGGAGGTCGTTCATGGGGTGCACCAGTCGAACAAATCGTCGTCCACCGCGCAATCGAGTTCGACGGTCATCCGCCGTGGCGCCCGGCGGCTCTGTCCGCGCTACCGCTTCGTCTGGTTCTTGCGAGCTAGGGCGAGCAGGGCTTCGGGGTGGCGGCCGGGCCAGCCGCGGATGTGGTCGACGATGCGCATCGTGCGCGGATCGACGATGGTCAGGCGGGGGGTTCCGAAGCGGCCTTTCACCATCTGCGAGGTGGG
>JAUHZF010000314.1 GCA_030426145.1 Polyangia bacterium | reverse complement strand
GATCTCGTGCTGCCCGATGGCGTCGGGCTGCGCATCGGGGCCAAGTTGCTCGGCCGACCGCTGACCCACAACGTCAATGGCACCGACCTGCTCCCACTGCTCTGCGAGCGCCTCGCGCGGGAACAGCTGCCGATGTGTCTCATCGGTGCGGCGCCGGGCGTGGCCGAGGCTTGCGCCGACCGCTTGCGCGAGACGCACCCCGGTCTGAAGACGCCGATCGTGCACCACGGGTACCTCGAGCCCGAAACCACCGATGCGCTCGTCACCCAGATCCGCGCCCTCGGGCGCTGCGTGGTGCTCGTCGGGATGGGGTCTCCGCGACAGGAGCAATGGGTTCGACAGCATCTCGCAGATCTGCCGGGCGTGACCGTCGTCACCGTCGGCGGGCTCTTCGACTTCTACAGCGACCGCATCCCGCGGGCGCCCCGCGCCTGGCGTGAGCTGGGCTTCGAGTGGGCCTGGCGTCTCCGGCAGGAGCCGCGGCGCCTCGCGCGGCGCTACCTGTTGGGCAACCCCCTGTTCCTCGCGCGCGTCGCGCGACAACGACTGCTCGCCTGACCCCCCGCCGTGACCTTCACGCCCGTGGCCTCACGAAAGGGCTACGGGCGCCTTTCGTTTTGTGCCTAACCACGAGAAAAGCCCGACACACGCGTGGTGTGCCGGGCTTCGAAGTGGCGGGGTGCGACCGCTAGAAGTCGACCAGGAGGTCGACGATGGCGTCGCCCACGAGGGCGCGCACGCTGGGCGGAAGGCTCTCGGGGAGGCGGTCACCGATCGCGTCGGCGAGGCGGCGTTCGTTGGCGTCCTCGACCGGCTCGACGTCATAGCTGACCCAGCGAAGGTTGCGCGCCGCCGCGCGGGCGGTGGCCTCGATGTGGGCGAGGTGGTGGCGTTGGTAGGCGAGGGGGTCGAACATGGGCATTCTCCGGGTTGAAACGCCGCAGGGAGGCGACGTGGTGACGTGCCATGCATTCATTGCAAATGTGGGACCGAACCAATGGGCCCGGTTTGTCGGCAAGAAACGGCATGGGCGTCCAGCATTGGAACGCGTTGGCGCTACGCGCCTTCTCAAACCGAGACAACGCACCCTTCTGACCATTGAAATGCCGATTCTTGCGGATCGGCACGGACCTTGAAAAGGGCAGTGGCAAGCGATAGCTCGGCATCCCGAGCGAAGCCCAACAACCCATTGGAGGAGAGCCCCGACATGAACTGGACCCTGAAACACATTGCCCTCATCTCGGCCGCACTGGCCGGCGTGGCATGCGACGAGACGAAGAACGAGTGGCCCGCGCCCGCGGAGCCGTTCCTCTTCGAGACCACCGAGGGCGTCGATATCGGCCTGCAGGTGGTGGCCGACGGCGCCCCGCTCGCGGGCGCCCACGTCACGCTGCGTGCGGTGCCGCGCGAGGGTGAGACGCCCGCCGTGCTCTGGAGCGGCGTCACGAATGGCGATGGTCACCTCCGCGGCGGCTTCGCACGCCCCCAGACGCTCGAACAGGTCGACGTCATCGTCAAAGCCCCCGGCTACGTCGGGTCCTGCCCCGACGAGCGCTGTGCACCGCACGGAGCCTTCGCGCCGGCGGCGTGGCTGCGCGTTCCGTCGGCCGAGCTCGCGGGCGCCACGGTCGCCCTGGAAAGGGGGACGCGATGAGGCCCATCAACGCCCTCGCTTGGGGGCTTCCTCTCATGCTCATGACGGGCTCCGCGTGGGGTCTGGGTGAGCGCGACTTCATCGACGGCTTCGTCACCATCCCGGCCTCGGTGCAGAACACTGTGGCCACCGTCCTCCCCGAGGCGAGCGCGGTCGGCAACAGCTACCTCTCGAGCGTCTACGACCCCAACCTCGTCATCTCGGAACCGGCGACCGTCACCATTACGTTCGTGCACGAGGGCGCCGGGTACAAGAACACCCTCGGCTACTTCACCTATCAGACCAACGGCGAGGACATCACCATCGTCGACCGGCAGCTCATCTTCCCCAACGCCTCCTTCGAAGATCCCAATCTCGGGTGGGGTGGCGGGACGATGCAGGCGGGCGACACTGCGACCCTACGCGATGTGAACGGGGCCGTACGGACCTTCCAACCCGGAGAGCACATCGCCTTCTTCGTCGTCGCCAATGGCTGGAACGGCCTGGGGGTAAGCGGTTGGGAAGAGCTCGACCCTGGGATCCCGCACGCCGACCCCGCGGGCAACGCGGGAGTGGGCTCTGGCATCTACACGACCCTCGACGCGCTCAACCCCGAAGCCGTGACCGCCCCCTCGCTGTCTCGACACGTGGCCATGGTCGGCATGACGGGAGACCCGCAGTTCCTCGATGGCTCTCCCTTCGTGCTCGTCGGCTTCGAAGATCTCAACCGAGCGGGGAGCTCCGACGAGGACTTCAACGACCTCGTGTTCGTCGCCTCGAGCACCCCGGAGACGGCGATCGCGACCACGAACATCCTCACCTACGATCCCAACGCGAACGACCCCGATGCCGATGGAGTCACGGGGATGCAGGACTACTTTCCGCAAGACGGTGAGCGGGCGACGGTGGTCCGAACACCAGCGACCGGCTTGTCGAGCATCGCCTTCGAAGACCAATACCCGAGCGTGGGTGACGCCGACTACAACGACGTCGTCGTCCGCTTCGCGCTCGAAGAGGTGCTCGACAGCGCGGGCGACCTCAAGGAGCTGGTCGGGACCTTCCACCTCGTCGCGCGGGGCGCCGGATTCGACCACAACTTCGGCATCAACCTGCCGGGCATGCCGGTCGGGGTCACGGGCTCCGTGCGCATCGAGCGCTTCGGCTCGGACGGGGTGAACACTGTGGAACCGGACGAGCCCGTCCTGACCTACCTCGTCGGTGACGGCGCGGGCGGCCAGACCCTGCGGGTCGACGACGTCTTCCCCAGCACCTCGGCTGCACTGCCGGCCACCAATACCGACCAAGAGGTGCCCGCTGCGCCGCCGGCGTCGGCGCGGGTGGTGATCACCTTCGACACGGCCATCGCGCGCGCGCCCCTCGGCGTGGCCCCGTTCGACCCATTCATTCAGGTCCACCACGGGCTCGAGCGCTGGGATGTGCACCTGCCGGGCAAGACGGCCTTCGCCGACCGCCCCGCCGGGCTCCCATCCGAGTCGGGCGTGCCGAGCTTCGTCGACGCGAGCTTCCACCCCTTCGCCATGCTCGTGCCGCGCGATTGGCGCTTCCCGCTCGAGAAGGTGAACCTCCACAACGCCTACCCGCCCTTCACCACCTGGCGCTCGAGCCTCGGTCAGCTCGCCACCAATTGGTACCTCTCTCCGCAGACGTCGGGCTCGATCATCACCCAGCCCGTCGCCTTCACCATGCACGACCGCGCTTGGCTGGTGCGGGCCGGCCAATGACTGCAGCGAGGGTGCAGCGACGACCGGCACGCTGTGCCCTCGCGCCCGTCCCAGGGCGAGACGTTCGGCGCGAACCGTCCGGCGTCACCGACTCGAAGCGAGACGCCGGGACCACCGAGGGGCCCTCTGGCCCAGGCACGGCCTTTGCCATCTCAGAGGCCAACCCCTTCCCAAGGAGAACACGACCATGAAGATCCTCGTCGTCACCAACCTCTACGCCCCGGACGAGCGCGGCGGCTACGAAGTGCTCTGCCGTCAGGTGGTCGAGCGCCTCGCCTCGCGCGGCCACGACGTCGTGGTGCTCACCACCGGCCGTGCCATGCCGCCGGGAGCGGTTCGCGTTCGTCGTGACCTCGCGCTCACCGAGCCCTTCACCGAGGCTCCCACCCTTCGAAGCCGACGTAGCCGCACGGTCTCGGCGCGCAATCGAGCGGCGACGGCCGCGGCGCTCCGCGAGGAGCAGCCCGACGTCGTCTTCTTCTGGAGCCAGCGTCGACTCACCCTCGGACCGGCCCTCGCGGCGCAGATGCTGGGCTGGCCTCGCCTCTTCACCCTCAACGACCCGTGGCCCTGCGCCTATGCACCGCGCGCCGTCGCGGCCTCGCCGAAGGCCCTCGCGAGCGCGCTCCTCGATCGAACCTGGTGGCGTGAATGCACCACCGAGCGTCTCGAGCCGTGTCCCTCGGTCGCCATCTCGCGAAGCCTTCAGCGCGAGCTCGTCGATGCGGGTCCCTTCGCCGACGCGGAGCTACTCTACCAGGGGGTGCCGCTCGAGCGCTTCGCGGCGGCGGAGCGGAGGGGCCGTGGAAAGCGCCTGCTCTACGTAGGCCAGCTCTACGACTACAAGGGGCCCCACATCGCCGTCGAAGCGGCAGCGCGCCTCCGCGCTTCGCACCCCGACGTGTCGCTCACCCTCGTGGGTGATGGCGATCCCGACTACGTGCAGCGCTTGCTCCGCGCGGGCGAGAAGGCCGGAATCGACTTGCGGTGGCGCGGGCGTCGGCCGCACGACGAGATGCCGGAGATCTACGCCGAGCACGACGTCTTTCTCTTCACGTCGCTCTGGGACGAGCCCTTCGGCCTCACCCACCTCGAGGCGATGGCGAACGGCATGGCCGTCATCGCCACGCCGACCGGCGGCACCGCCGAGCTCCTCGCGCTCGACGATGGCCACATGCGGTCGGTGCCTCCAGGGAACGCGGACGCCCTGGCCGAGTGCATCGGTGAGCTCTTCGCCGACCCGGCGGGGACCGACCGCATGGCCGCACGCGGACGCGAGGTCGTGATGGAGCAGTTCTCGATCGACCGCTACGTCGCAGCGTTCGAGGCCCGGCTCCTTACCCTGGTGACGCAGGAGGTAGCGGCATGAGTCTCCCGCTCGACCAGCAGTTCTACGAGCACGCCGTCGAGGCGATGCCCACATATAAGGGCCTCCCCATGATCTGTGTGGGGGGCCTGCACGAGATGATGGCCGACCTCGCTCGAGCGCAGCTCTCCGCCGGCGCGCGTGTGCTCGACGTGGGCTGCGGGCGCGGCGCCTTCTCGCTTCGCCTTGCCGACCTCGGCTTCGACGTCGACGCCTGCGACCTTCGTGACCTGTGCATGTGCAGGGACCGCGTTCGGTTCATGCTCGGCGCAGCGGAGGCCATCGAGCCGGAGACCCGCTACGATGCCATCTTCATGCTCGAACTCCTCGAGCACGTGGAGAGCCCCTTCGAGGTGATCCGGCGCTACACGCATTTCCTGAGGCCAGGGGGCAGGCTCTACATCTCCACCCCAAACGTAGATTCGGACCTCAGCCGCGCCTGGTTCCTTCTCACCGGAGACCACTGGTACTTCGAGCGCCGTCACCAGCTCGCTGACGGCCATATCACCCCCATCCACGACTTCCAGCTCGAGCATTTCGCCGAACGCTCCCCGTTGGAGATCGTCTCGAGACTGGAGGGGCCCGACGGCCGTGCCGTGCGTCCAGGGCTGCTGTGGCTCCTCTGGCATGGAAGTCGACTGCGACGATGGCTCTCCGGACGAGCCCTGCAGGGAGGCGCTACCCGTATCACCGTCTTTCGCCTTCCCGACGACGACGGTTAGCCTGTCGCAAGCTGGTACGGCCCCCCCTCTGGGGTCAACGTGCTTCCCCGGCATTGGCGAACTGGGCACCGAGAGCGCTTCCGTGGCGTCGGAATCCTGCTCTAGAACCGGTTCGTAGATCGAACGCGGGTCTGCACCGACCAATGACCATGTTGGCGGCCGGCAGATGCGCGGCGTGGGTAGCGCTCGTCTCGCTCACGGTCTTGTGGACCACGGATGCCCTCGGGCAGACGGTGGCGCTTCGCGCCGTCGACGACATCGGCCGTGCGCGGCCTCTTCGCCTCGAGACGGCGAGGTTCGTGACCTCGATCCAGCATCAGTGGGCGCAGACTCGGCTCGACCTGGTGCATCACAACGCCACCGACGACCGGCTCGAGGGCACATTCCACTTCGGCGGCTCGGCGGGCAGCACCGTCTCGGCCTTTGCCTACTATCGTGGCGAGGAGAAGATCGTAGGGGAGGTCTTCGAGAAGAAGGTGGCGCGTGACGTCTACGATCGCACGACGCGCGGTGGTCGAGACCCTGGATTGCTCGAGCAGCGGGGCGAAGGCAGCTTCTCCTTCAAGGTCTTCCCCATCGAGCCGGGCGAGAAGAAGCGGACGCAGCTCGTCGTCGACCAATGGCTCGAGCGCGAGGGAGACACCGTCACCTTCCGCATTCCCTTACCCGACAAGGGTCGAGGTCGTGTGCGCATCGAAGACGACCGTGAGATCACTTCTGTGGACTCGCCCTCCCACCAACTCGACGTGCATCGAGAGGGACCTGGGAAGGTGAGTGTGGAGGTAGCCGCGCCCAACGCGGGCTCCGGAGGAGAGCTGGTGTTGCGCTACCGCATCATCGATGACCCCTGGGCGTTGGCCGTGCGGGTACACCGCCGCGCAGGCGAAGCCGCAACCATGGTCGTCACCTTGGCGGCTCCACCGAAGAAGCAGGCGACGCAGCCGACCCAGCGCGATGTCACGGTCGCGCTCGACCGCTCGGGGAGCATGTTCGGAGAGAGCTTCGACCAGGCAAGGTCGGCGGTGCACGACCTCCTCGGCCGCATGGGGCCCGGCGACCGCTTCAACGTCATCGCTTTCGATTCGGGTACGAAGGCGCTCTACGAAGCCCCCAGGCCGGTGAACGACGTGACCCGACGCGAGGTCACCGCCTTTCTTCGGGACCTCGGCGCGGAAGGCGGTACCGACATCGCGCAGGCACTGAAGGCCACCTTCGAGCGTCAGGACGACCAGAGTGAGCGCGGCCGCACGCTCGTACTGATCACCGATGGTCAGTCGAATGCCGAGGAGGCCTTGGCCGCGGCGGCCCACGACACCCACAGCGTTCGCATCCTCACCCTCGGCATCGGCCCCGAGGTCGACGCCCCTCTCCTCCGACGGCTGGCGCACAGCCACGGGGGGCGATTCCTCCACGTGCATCGGGCGAGCGCGATCCGCGATCGGATGGCAACGCTGTGGAACCGCTTCGCTCCCGTCGCCACCGATTGGTCGCTGACGGTGAAAGGCGGCGAGGTGCGACGCGTCTATCCCAGGGGCCGCCGCGACCTCTATCCCGATGATGAGATCCGATGGTTGGCCAAGCTGCGCGGCAAGGGCACCGTGGACGTCGTGCTGAAGGGACAGGGTCCGAACGGGCCCATGGTGCTTCGCAAGCGCATTCAGATGCCCGTCTCCGCCGACCTCCCCTGGGTGGAGAAGCTCTGGGCCCAGGCGCGCGTCGCACACCTCCTCGAGCTCAACGCGCTCCACGGGGACGACGACGAGCGGGTCGCCGAAGTGGTCGAGCTCGCCCTCGTACACAATCTGGTCACGCCGTACACGTCATTCCTAGCCATTCCTGCGTCGGAACTGACACGCGAAACATCGTCGCTCCTCGGCAGCGCACGCTTGCGCAAGTCCCGACTGCTTCGCGACAGCGCTCGACGCGGCACCCTGGACGGATGGGGCGATGACGATGACGATGACGACGATTCGTACACCAGAGGTTTCGACTGCCCCGCCGACTTCCCGGGATGCGGCGGCGGCGTCGACATGGAAGCAGCGTCCCCCCCCGCCGCTCCGCGGGGCGGCGGCTGCGCCGGCTGCGCTGTGGCAGACACCTCGGACCTCGATGGAGCCTGGCTCATGCTCTTGGGGTTGGCGCTCGCGTCCGCCCGACGATGCGGACGGCAGGGCTCAACGGATTGATGGCGCTTGGCGCGAGCTCGCTGGTACCTCATGGGGCGGTGCGGGTTCGAGGCGAGTCGGCACCTGCTCCGCGACCGCCGAGGCGTCCGCGGCCATGGGTCTACAGCCAGGCGGAGACGAAGCTCGAGATGATGGCCAGCCCGACGAGCAGCTTTCTTCCACCCGCACGGACACGGGAGCTGATGGCGGGACGCCATGCCGTACGGGCCAGAGCGAGCGGAGACATCGCCAACACCACCAACAATAGGGGGACGGTGGCGATGAAGCGCAGGTCGAAGGCGACGTGCTCGGCGCGATGGTGTCGCACCAGGGCTGCGATGAGAACGACGGCCGGGCCGACCGGGGCGAGGAGGAGTCCGGCGGTGCGAAGCTCGATGATGAGCACGGCGGCCAGCAGCAGAAGGAGCCCCGAGCCCGCCACGATGGCCGTGCCGGGCCAACGCACCGTCGAGGCAAGCCCCATCGCCATGAGCATCCACCCCATGACTCCCACCCCGACCGGCAACACGGTGAGGGTTCCGATGAATGCGATCGGCATCCGGGCCTGCTGCTCCCGCGCGACATCGAGCCGAGGCAGAGCCATCATTGCGGCGAGGCTGACGCCAGCGCCACACACGGCATACGCCATGCCGGTCCAATCGGGGCCCATGCCGACCGACAGCCACGCCGAAATCGCCGTCGCCCACCACCCCACCTGAGCCAGCAGCTGGGCCCGCAGCGTCGGCCGCGCGCAGAGGAAGGCCGCCGCCGCCGCAGGCACGGCGAAGTACATGAGGATCGTGGGTTGGAGCCCGCGCATGAAGAGCAGCGGAAGCAGCGACACGAGGGCTACGACACCGGGTAGGAAGCGCATCACGGGGGTACAACCATGAAGCCCCGAGAAACCTTCCGCTCCGCGCTGTGGCCCGGTCAAAGGGGCGATGATCGAATCGCGACACAGGCTGCGAAACGAAGTAGCCCGGATCCGGGCTCAGCGGGGACGTGGCGCTTGCTCACACTGCGAGGGCGGAACGACACGATGAATGTCGTTGAGGTTCCGCAGGCGCCTCTGAGAGGGCGGAACGGCAGCCATCGTGTCGTTCCGGGGCGTCAGTACCGAGATCGAGATCGAGACCGAGACCGAGACCGAGACCGAGACCGAGACCGAGACCGAGACCGAGACCGCGACCCCGCTCATCCGAGCGGTATTGGTCCCAGAAAGGGCTCGCTAAAGATCTCGGCGCCCCTGCCGTTCTCCCGAATGGGAGACGGGCGAGAGTCTCGCTCGACAGGACGTTGCCACAGCGAAGCAAGCGACGCGCAAAGGCCGCCACGTGGGTGGCCAGGATCACGGGGGACACCCGAACGTTCACACTGTCCCACCGCGTCGCCAACGGCATCCTCCTCATGGTCGCTTCGGTCATGGCTGCCGCGACCTGCGCCAACCTCGCCGTGGGGGCGCAGATCGGCATGGTGCTCATCGCCGCCTTGGTCTCGGTGGTACACATCGGCCTCTACCTGAGGTCGCGCGTATGGCGCGCACACCCCGGGTCGAGCTTCGCATCGTTCCTCATCCTGGTGCTCGGCTTCTACCCCGCCGTCTGGTGGGCCAACTTCGGCATCGCGGGCGGGAATCACATCATCGGCGTGGGGCTCTTCGCGCTATCCGCGGCGCAGTTCAGCGGCTGGCGACGACACACGGCGGCGTTTCTCGTGGTGCTCATG
This sequence comes from Polyangia bacterium, assembly GCA_030426145.1. Taxonomy (GTDB): domain Bacteria; phylum Myxococcota_A; class Polyangia; order Polyangiales; family Polyangiaceae; genus JAPYTK01. Next base: position 2,020 of record JAUHZF010000314.1, on the reverse strand, counting down.
ACGGCGGTGGTCATGGCTGCCGAGCACCAGTTTCCGCATGCCGTCGCCGAGTATGCGACCCCATGGGCTCAGTTCAGGGACAACTTCCTCACCTTCTTCTGGATGGGGGCCGCCCTCTACAGTCTCAACTGGGTGACGGACCGGAACTACGCCACCGAACGAGAGAAGGCGCATGAATACGCGGCCATCGTGGAGCGTACGAATCGACAGCTCGAAGAAGCCCTGGAGATGAACCGCATGCTCGCCAACCGGGACGGCCTCACCGGCCTTCCGAACCGGCGCTATCTCGAGCCCCTGCTGGCTCAGCAGATGGAGGAGGCGCACCGGTACCGGCGACCGCTCACCTTGGCCGTGCTCGACATCGACCACTTCAAGTCGGTCAACGACCGCCACGGCCATGCCGTAGGGGACCGCATCATCGCCGGCATGGGCAAGACCATGGCCGAGGTGATCCGGTCTGCCGACGTGGCCGCTCGGTGGGGAGGCGAAGAGTTCGTCGTGCTCTACCCCGAGACCGAGATCGATGGTGCACTCACCGTCTCCGAGCGCCTGCGTTCGGAGGTAGAGAACGCCTGCTACGCCGACGGCGTGTTGGTCACGATCAGCATCGGCTTGGCGGAAGTCACGAAGGATGACACTGCGGGCACGCTCTTCGAACGCGCCGACGCAGCGCTCTACGACGCGAAGCACAACGGCCGCAACCGAATCGAAGTTGCGGGCCCGCCCGATGCGGGGGAGTCGGACTGCCCGACGGAGGTGGGGCGGAGCCAAGCCGCGCCCGGATGGACCTCCATGAGTCCCCCCAGCACGGCCTCATCCGTCCCGTAGCGTCCCAGTGCAGCGACCATTGAGTTGGCTCTCGCAATGGGCGAGCAGGCGCCCCAGGTCGGCCACCTCCCGCTTGCTCAGGCCTGCAAGCATCTGGGTTTCGATGGCCATGACCGCCTTTTGCGCCGCTTCGAACGACCGACGGCCTGCGGGCGTGAGCTCGAGTTGGATCGCCCGACCCGGACCGTCGACCGTTCGAATGAGCTTGCTGGAGAGTTGCATCTGGACCTGCCGATGCATCGTCTGAGAGGTCACGCCCGCCATCCTCGCCAAAGCGGCGGAGCTGCAGGGGCCACTCGTCGCGAGGTGGAACAGCGCCTCATAAGAGGCCGCCGTGAGGTCGTGATCCGCCAGTGCACGATCGAAGTGCTGGCGAATGGCGAGTCGGACCCGCTTCACCCAGTAGCCGATGGGAAACTCAGCCACCGGCGGCCTTCCTCGGGTCCCCGGGCCACCCCGGCAGCGCTGTCATTCGAGCGAGCCATTCGGCGACCTCGGGTGAGGCCGGCTCGAGGCCAGAGAGCCAAGTACATGACTCGAGACTACCGGCGAGCATGAAGTCGGCTGTGGTCGGCTCTTCGCCCGCCAGGTACGGGGTGGTGCTCAAGGCCGTGGCGGCCAAGGCCAGCTCGCTCTGGGCTTGCGCCATCGCAGCCTGGACGGCGGTCGGATCCGGAGCTTCGCCTCGCATCGCCTTGAGACCAGTCTCCGCGTTGAGCTTGCTGAAAGCTGGCGCCGCGTGCCCGAGGGTCCATGCGCACCACTGGTCGACGCGTGCGCGTTGCTTCGCGTCGGTACCCAAGGTTGCCGGCGCATGGAGCGTCGCTAGGTAGCGCAAGATGGCATGCGACTCCCAGAATGTGCCCGCATCCTCGGTCGAGAGGGTGGGCACCCGCCCCGTCGGGTTCAGGGCTAGGTAGTCGGCGGTCCGTTGCGCGCCCTTCTGGAGGTCGACGAACGCGAGGTCGAGCGGGATCTGGTGAACGCCGGCAAAGCCGAGCACGCGCCGAGCGTTGCCTGACATGGGATGAAAGTAGAGCTTGGGGTTCTGCATGGGTGTCTCCTGTCTGCGGGATGAGGAGACCCTATATCAGCCTGCTGATATCAGCAAGCTGATAAAGGTCCCTGCCGTGCGAACTCAGAACGACGGGGTCGGTGCGCCGATGACACGAAAGCCGTTGGCGGCGAGATC
>JAUHZF010000313.1 GCA_030426145.1 Polyangia bacterium | reverse complement strand
CTCGGCGCGCTGAGCGGTGTCGCGGCGCGTAGCCTCGACGCATCGCTCACGCATTAGCAGTGGCCGTGGCCATGCCGCGGGAAGATCTTGCCCGGGTTGAGCACGCCTTTGGGGTCGAACACCGCCTTGAGGTCGCGCTGCAGGGCGATGAGCTCTGGGCTCTGCTCGCGCGGGAGAAAGGCGGCCTTCGAGGTGCCGATGCCGTGCTCGCCGCTGAGCGTGCCCCCCATCTCCAACACCGCGCTGAAGAGGTCGTCGAGGGCTTGCTGCACGCGTGGTGCTTCGTCGGGCTCGTTCCAGAGGATGTTCACGTGCAGGTTGCCGTCGCCGGCGTGGCCGTAGCTCAGGGTGGTGATCGCGCGCTGCTCGCCGATCCGCTGCACCTCGCCGATGAGGGCGGGCATGCGCATGCGCGGCACGACCACGTCTTCGCTCACCTTGTGGGCGGCCATCTTGCGGGTGGTGTAGGAGAGGTCGCGTCGCACCGACCAAACGCGTTCTCGTTGGCCCGCGTCTTGGGCGACCAAAACATCCCGCGCGCCATGGTCCATGGCCACCTCGCCCGCGCGCTCCATGTCCCGTTCACAGGCCGCGGGGTCGCCGTCGACCTCCATGATGAGCAGCGCCTTGGCCTGCGCGTCGAGCGACACCCCCTGCTTGCGCATCGCGGTCAGGCAGGCCTCGTCGATGAGCTCGAGGCAGCGCGGGGTCACGCCTGCGGCGGTGATGGCGGCGACGGCCTGCGCCGAGGCATCGACCTCGTCGAAGAGCACGAGCAGGGTCACCACCTGCGGTGGCTTGGGGATGAGGCGGAGCGTGGCGCGTTCGGTGATCGCGAGGGTGCCTTCGCTTCCCACGAGCAGAGAGGTGACGTCGTAGCCGGTCACCCCCTTCTTGGTGCGTCGTCCGCACTTCAAGCGTCGTCCGTCGGCCGTGATCACGTCGAGTCCGAGCACGTAGTCGCGGGTGGGGCCGTACTTGAAGGTGCGTGGACCGGCCGCGTTCTCGGCCAGGGTGCCGCCCAGCGAGCACATCTTCCAGGAGTTGGGGTCGGGGGGATAGAACAGGCCCTCGGCTTCGACGGCATCGAAGAGGTCACCCAGGATCACGCCCGGCTGTGCGACCACCAGGTGCTCGTCGCGGTCGATCTCCTCGATGGCGGCCATGCCCAGCGTCGAGAGGCAGATCCCGCCGTGCACGGGCACGCAGCCGCCCGACTTGCCCGAGCCCGCACCGCGCGCCGTGATGGGGACCTCGCAGTCGCTCGCGACGGCCAAGGCGGCCGCGATGTCGTCTGCCGACTGGGCGCGTACCACCACGTCCGGCATCACGGGCGCCTGGTCCGACGTGTCGCCGGAGAACCCTTCGAGCACCCCCGGGTCGTCGGTGACTTTGCTGTCGCCGAGCGCACGCGACAGGGCCAGCTTGGCGCGTTCGACGCGCGCAGGCTCGACGCGTGGGAAGGGGGGGCGCGACAGCATGGCTACCGTCTATATGGTCCGCGCGGTCGCGTGCGTCACTTCTCCGCCGCCACCACGGGGAGGGTCTTCTTCAACAGCTCGTGGCCCTGGTCATCGTAGACGGTCACCTCGGCTGTCTTGCCCACGTCGCGCTTTCCCGCCGTCACGTGGGCCCAGGTGCGCCAGCGAGGGGACCGCCCGATGTTCAGCTTGAGGGTGGCGCGTTCTCGGTCGCCGAAGCGAAAGCGGACCGCAACACAACGGTCGTCCACTTTGCTGCCCACCTCGAGGTAGGCGTAGAGCTTTTGTCCCGAGCGCAGCTCCTTGAGCTCGTCGACGGGCTTCTTGTCCTCGAGCCCGCTCGTGAGCTGGAGCTTGCCGAGGGTCAGGGCAGGGGCATCGTCGGCCGCTGGGTCACAGGCCTGCTCGAGGTCGATGGGCTCGGGCTTGGCCGGTTCTGCGGTTGCGGGCGCGTCCGGCGTGGGTGCCGGGCCAGGCGTCGGTTCCGGTGCTGGGCCAGGTGCAGGAGACGGGCTCGGTGGGGCAGGGGGAGCGTCAGCGGCGCGTCCCCCCGGCTTGGGGCCGTCCGAGGGCGTCGGCGTCTGCGTGGACGCGGGTCGGGACCCAGGCGCGTCCGTGGTCGCGGGGCCCGCGGTGGTGACGGGACCACCCGGCGGAGGGGTCTTCTTCTCCTCGCCACAGGCGCCGAGGACGAAGGGGATCACGAGCAGGAGCGCCACACGATGCATGGCAGCCGCATAGCGCCCGCGGCCCGCGATGGCGAGGCCTGTGGTACGTGTCTGGCCATGTCGGTGACGTACGAGCGACGGGGCGCAGTGGCGGTGGTGACCATCGAGCGCCCCGAACGCAAGAACGCCGTCGACCGGGCCACGGCACGTGCCCTGGCGGACGCCTTCCGTCGTTTCGAGGGCGAAGACGACGCCTCGGTGGCCGTGCTCACCGGCGCGGGAGGCACCTTCTGCGCGGGGGCCGACCTCAAGGCCATCGCCGAGGGACAGCCCAACCGGGTCGCGCCCGACGGCGACGGTCCCATGGGGCCCACGCGCATGATGCTCGACAAACCCGTCATCGCCGCCGTGGAGGGGTTCGCGGTGGCCGGTGGTCTCGAGCTGGCGCTGTGGTGTGACCTGCGGGTGATGGCCGAAGACGCGACCTTCGGGGTTTTCTGTCGACGCTGGGGCGTACCGCTCATCGATGGCGGCACGGTGCGGCTGCCGCGACTGGTGGGCCACAGCTTCGCACTCGACCTCATCATCACCGGCCGCGAGGTGCGTGCGGACGAAGCCCAGCGCATCGGTCTCGCCAACCGGGTCTGCCCCCCCGGCGAGGCGCTCGCCACCGCCATCACCCTCGCGGAGCAGATCTCAGCGCTGCCGCAGACCTGCCTGCGAAACGATCGCCGAAGCAGCTACGACCAGTGGGGTCACGACGAGGCGACCGCCTTGGCACGGGAGACGGAACTGGGCCTCGCGACCCTGAGCGCCCCCGCGTTCATCACCGGGGTCCGACGCTTCGGCGAGCGCCGGCGCGACGACTGAAGCTCCGCCGGGTGAGCGGCGACGTAGCCCTGACCGCATTGGCGGGGACAGAGAACGCGCGCGCGCGCAGGGTGGCCCGGGGGGGGACGTCGGCCCGGCTCGCGGGCTAACGCTGGCGATGAGCGCTATCGCGACGACTCCGCGGAGTTGCGGGCTTTTCGGTCTCGGCCTCGCTCTCGGCCTCGACCTCGGCCTCGACCTCGCTCTCGCTCTCGCTCTCGCTCTCGCTCTCGCTCTCGCTCTCGCTCTCGCTCTCGCTCTCGCTCTCGCTCTCGCTCTCGCTCTCGACCTCGCTCTCGACCTCGACCTCGACCTCGACCTCGACCTCGACCTCGCTCTCGCTCTCGACCTCGACCTCGACCTCGACCTCGACCTCGAACCTCGAACCTCGAACCTCGAACCTCGAACCTCGAACCTCGAACAGGAACCTCGAACCTCGCGTGGGCTTCGGCGTGGCCGCACTGCCGACACGGAAGGACACGATGGCTGTCCTTGATGTGCGTTAGGCGCCCCTGGGAGGGTGGAAGGACAGCCATCGTGTCGTTGAGGGCGCCAGTGTCGCCCTTGGGGGGGACCACGACGACGAGAACGCCACGAGGTCGAGAACGAGAACGCCCACGAGGTCGAGAACGAAAACGCTCACGAGGTCGAGAACGAGAACGCTCACGAGGTCGAGAACGAGAACGCCCACGAGGTCGAGAACGAGAACGCCCACGAGGTCGAGAACGAGAACGCCCACGAGGTCGAGAACGAGAACGCCACGAGGTCGAGAACGAGAACGCCCACGAGGTCGAGAACGAGAGCGCTCGGCCTCCCACCAATAGAACGGCATGCGGTTGGCGGAAGCGAGATGCGACGACGCCGAGGCCAAAGCCCGCGCCCAACCAGGCGAGCGCCATCGTCAACGGTTGCACTGGCATCGACACGGCCGGCCGAGCATCCAGGTCGGTGTGCACGCGGTCGGCTTGGCGGGCAACAGTAGGACCAGGCTTCGTTCGATCACTGGCAGTCGTGGGGTGGGTGCGGCGCGAGGTGCACACGGTCGCCTTGTCGTCGTGTGCGGATGGCCATGGGTGTCGGGAGCTCAGGCGGGCGAACCATGGCTCGGTATCCCGTCACTGGGCACTCGCGGACCTTGGCCGGTCTGGCCCTGACGCTTCCCCCTGCGGAGCGCAGCACGGTAAGCGTGCGCGTTCGCGCATAGGGCACCCATCGGCCTCCCGCTCGATCCATGTCCTCGAGCTCGAACAGGCCTTGGCCGGTCTCCACCACCGTCTCTACGCAGGTTTCCAAGAGCCCGTCACCGTCGACGTCTGTTGGGCGAATGCGGCGAAAGCTGAGCTTGGTGAAGCAATCGGTCACGTCCAACCTCTGAGCGACGAGCACGGCGATCGACCGTGACCTACGGGGGGTGTCGGGAAGCAGCGCCACCACGAGCTCGTGGCCATACATGCCTTCGTGTTCCCAGGTGGACCGCGTGGAGGCGAGCCAGAACTTCCCATGGCCGAGCTGCAGCGACTCCGTGGACCGCCACACGCAATGGCCGTTGCGGGAGGTGGGGCATCCCGACAACGGCGCCACCTCCTCGTCTGCGAACAACGGTAGGAGACGCGACGTTTGCGGTAGCAGCGCCTCGGGCGGTGAGACGACGGGCTGACCCGGCGCCCCCGACGCGTGGGGGACTGGAGGTGTGGCGCTTGCCGCGGAGGCAACTCCCGGGCCTGGCTCGTCGTCCGCATGCGCGGCCCGCGCGGTGCGCTGCACACGCGTCGACGCCACGCCTTGCCCAAGCCCGTCATGCGCAGGACCTGGCGATGCAGGGGTGCATCCCACGGCCATCGAGCACACGAGTGCGATGGATCTCATCGGCTCGAACAACGCAGCTGGCTGGCGTTCGCTTCCCGCTCGCACGATGGCTTGTCCCTGGGACAATCGCCGCACGAAGGCTCTGTCCGAGTCGCTGATGTCCGTTCCCCGCCTCATGTCGGGCAGTTGCCGTTGGTACGCACGTTGCTCTGGAGAGGTTGCTGAGGAACCGCATGAATCAATGGACAGGAATCATCACCATCGCCTTGGGTGGCCTCTCGGTAGGTTGCTCCAGCTCGTTCCAGGCCTCTGCGCCCGCCGCGAACCCTTCCGAGCGCTACGTGTTCGGGATCAAGCAGGGCTTGTTCAACGCGGGAGAAGCGATCTGGCTCTGCCCCCTCGCGGGTCGTGGCGAGGAGCCGGCCGAGTGCGTCGAAGTGGACATCGAGGAGGACTGACATGAAGAAGCTTGCTCTGATCATCTGTTCCACCGCGCTCCTCACCGGGTGCGCCGCAGGCTTCCGCCACGTCGAGCGCACGCACGACGGCAAGTACATCGTCACCAAAGATCAGGCCGGTGCGTTTAGGCAGCACGGCGAGATCTGGATCTGCGAACCTACGAGCGCGCTTCGCATGCGGTGCAGCGAACTCGCTACGGATTGAACCGGAGGCGTGGGCGGGCGCGAGACGACCCATCGACCGTTCGGTCCGAGCGTCATCCGCCAGCACGATCAACGGCCCGCTCACGCTACGTGCGCGGCGGCGCCACGTGCCAACGCTCCAAGACCGAGCGGCGCGCGGGGAAGGCGTCGAGGAGCCGAGCCTGGTGCAGCTGAAGGTACTCGAGTCCTTGCTCGTAGGTTGCCCATTGCTGGTGCTCGCGCACGTCCTGGCCGGTCACCCGCGCGAGGGAGAGCGCGTTCACCATCTCGTCGAGGGGCCGCATCTCCTCGATGAGGCGGGTGTGGGCGGGCGTACCGATGACCTTCTTTTCATCTCCGTACGACGAGTACTCCCCGGCTGCGTGGGTCTCCGCTCCCGTGGGGGCGGGGGAGTGCATGCACATGAGCGAGACGTAGCCGCCGTCGATGTAGATCTCGTGCTTGTTGCGGCGCGGCCTCAGGCCAGCTTCGGTCTCGACCTGCTCGGCGGCATCCGGGGGCTCCGCCAGGTGGTAGGTCGTGTCGCCATCGAGGGCCTGCCAGTCCAACCATCGTTGACCTCGAGCCCGATAGGGGTGCTCGGCGAACCGCACCCGCGCGTCGCCCTCGACCGCGTAACAAAAGTTCGGCTCCGTGCGAAAGTCGTAGGACATCTTGAACACCGGCATGCCTTCTTCGTTCGGGGGCAGGCCGGTGACGTCGAACATGGTCGTGTGACACCACGAGATCGGTGCCCCGTCTCGGCCGACGAAGGTCCGATCGTGGTGCAAGAACGCGCGTCGGCTCACGTACTGCGGCGTGAGCATCCAGCGACGGGGCCCATCTTCGAGACAGCATCCGGCGAGGAACTCGTCGCACCGCACCAAGATGGCCTTGCCCCGGACGCGCGACGGCCCGCCCTCGACCACGACCACGTCTGCATCGTCCGAGGAGAGAACGGCTTCCTCCCCGGGGGGGAGAAAGACATGGGTACCCGTCGGGAGGGTACCGGAAGAGATGCTGGCGCACGTGAGGCTCGCTCTGCCGCCCACGATGCTCACGTAGTAGCCATGCTCTGCGGCGAGCTGCGCGCGCCCCCCTGGCTCGAACTCGAGCCGTCGCGCCGCGAGCCCTTCCGGGGCGTCCGCCCCGGAGAGGATGTCGGCGACCAAGACCTGGCCATGCCTCGCCCACTGGTTGCGGATGATGCGCTTCATGACCGCACAGCCTAAAACGATGTGTCGGACGCCATGACCAAGAACGACACGCGATCTGCAGGAGCCAACGTGCCCATGTAGGCCGATGTCGGCCTATTCGATGAGCTTTCTTGATCCAGACGGCCTCCAGCCGCGCTAACCTGGCCCGGTCATGTCGCCGTGCAAATCTCAGATCTTGGGACTGTGGGACCACGGGGTTCAACGCCTTGGGTCCATGATCACAGCGTGTCCGCCGCGCCAGGCTCTCGCCCGCGCGTGCCGAAGCGAGGGCTGAGCGATGGAGAAGCGGCTGGTCGCGTACATCAAGGATGAGCTCGTCCCTGGCTACGATGGGGCCTTGGATGCCAAGACGCCTCTGCTCGAAGAGGGAGTGCTCGACTCCATGCGCATCATGCGCCTGCTGAGCTTTTTGGAGGAGGAGTTCGACGTCGTCGTCGACACGGACGACTTCGATCCAGAGAACTTCGAATCGATCTCGGCCATCTGCGACATGGTGGCGCGGAAGAAGTCCTAGGCGATGGACTTCTCCTTCAGCGCGGAACAGAAGTCGTTCAGACGTTCGGTCGTCGACTTTGCGAAGGCGAAGCTCGCGTCGCCGCCGGAGGGCGGAAAGTTCTGGCGGGCCGGGTTCGAGCTCTGCGCCGAGTTCGGGCTCACGGCCCTGCCGCTGCCCGAAGCCTTCGGTGGCCTCGACCGCGACATCGTCGACTGCGTATTGGCCATGCAGGCCCTGGGGACCCACTGCCGTGACAGCGGCCTCTTGCTGGCCCTCAATAGCCACCTCTTCACGTGTGCGCTGCCGTTGGCTCAATACGGAACCGACGAGCAAAAAGAGCACTACCTGGCTCGACTCGCGCGGGGCGAGATCATCGGTGGTCATGCCATCAGTGAACCGGAGGCGGGCTCGGATGCCTTTTCGCTGCGTACACGAGCCACGGTCGATGGGGATGGCTACCGGATCACGGGGAACAAATGCTTCACGTCGAACGCGCCCGTCGCCGATGTGTTGCTGGTGTTCGCGCGCACCCAGACGGAGGCGAGCAACCCGATGGCGGGGCTGACCTGCTTCATCGTCGATACCGCTGCCGAGGGGGTCACCCTAGGGCCCGAGCTCGTGAAGATGGGCATGGAGGGCGCTCCGACCGGGGAAGTCTTCTTCGACGACGTCTACGTGCCGAGGCAGCGGATCCTCGGCAAGGTGGGCAGCGCAGCCGCCATCTTCAATTCGGAGATGGAATGGGAGCGGTGCTGTCTCTTCGCCGCGCACCTGGGCACGATGGTGCGGCAGCTCGAGATGTGCGTGCGCTACGCGAACACCCGCAAACAGTTCGGTCAACCGATCGGCAAGCAGCAGGCCATCGCCCACAAGCTCGCCGACATGAAGGTCCGCATCGAGCTCGGAGAGCTGGTGTTGCACAAGACGGCGTGGATGAAGCAGCAGGGGAAGCGCGCGCCGCTCGAGGCCGCCATCACCAAGCTCCACATCTCGGAGGGTTTCGTGCAATCGAGTCTCGACGCCATTCAGATTCATGGAGGCAATGGCTACATCCGTGACTACGGCGTGGAACAGGACCTGCGCGACGCCATTGCGACCAAAATCTACTCCGGTACCTCGGAGATCCAGCGCAACATGATCGCGAGCTGGCTCGGGCTCTAATGACCGCCGACCGTATCGAAGCGTTGCTCCGGTGGGCGGCGGAGAAGCATCCCGACGGCGCAGCCTACACCTTGGCCCAGAGCAAGGGCATCGATACCGTCACGTACGCTCAGCTCTACCGGCGCGCGCGGCAATTCGCTGCGTGGCTGGATGCGCGAGGGGTGATGGCCAACCAATGCGTGGGCATTCATCTGCAGAAGTCGCCGGCCATGATGGTCGTCGTCTACGGTACTCTGTTGGCGGGGGCCTGCTATGTCCCTCTCGACCCCAGCGCGCCTGCGGAGCGCAACGCCCAGATCGCAGCGTCGTGTGATCTGAAACTGATCGTCGATGGCGACTTCGACTGGTCGGCGGTGGAGGCCACGGAGCCCCAGTCGCCCGATGTGATCAGGTCATCCGACCCGCTGGCGCCGGCCTACATCCTGCACACGTCGGGCTCGACCGGTCGGCCCAAGGGCGTCGTCCTCACCCACCGAAACGCGCTCGCCTTCGTGGAGAGTGTTCTCGAAGCCTTCGAGTTTGGTCCCGAGGACGTCTTCGCCCATCACGCTCCGCTCCATTTCGACCTCTCTGTCTTCGACCTCTTCGTGGCCGCCGCAGTGGGCGCCACGGTCGAAGCGGTGCCTCCGGTGCTCAGCATGTTTCCCCCCAAGCTGGCGAAGTTCATCGGCCAGCGCGGCATCACGGTCTGGAACTCCGTGGCCTCGCTGCTGACGATGCTCGACGCAAAGGGAGACGTCGCTGCGGCGAACATCACCGGGCTCCGGTTGGTCTACTTCTCCGGCGACGTGCTCGCTCCGAGCACCCTGGTGTCGCTCTCACAGGCGCTGCCGGGCACGCTCTTCTGCAACATCTATGGGCAGACGGAAGCCAACTCTTCCCTCTGCTCCCGCTTCGACGCACCGCGGATCGCGGCGTTGGATACGACGCAGCCCTTGGATATCGGTCGTTCACTGCCGGGCTTCGACGTCTTGCTCATCGATGATGAGGGGGCGGTCATCGAGGCGGCCGACACCGTGGGCCAATTGGTCGTGGGCGGGGCGACTGTGAGCCCCGGGTATTGGCAGAACGCCGAGCAGACGGGAGCGCGGTTCGGGCCGGATCCACGCGAGCAGCACGAGGGGCTGTACTACCGCACCGGTGATCTGGCCCGTCGCGACGCAGAGGGGCGCTACTTCTTCATCGGCCGCGCCGATCACCAGATCAAGACGCGCGGGTATCGGGTCGAGCTCGGAGAGGTCGAGCGTGCATTGCGTGCCGCGCCCGGCGTCGCCGAAGGGGCCGTCTTCGCCGTGGAGGACGAGAGCATCGGCAAGCGCATCGTGGGTATGGTGGTGCTCGACGAGGGCGCAGACGTGAAGGCCGTTCTGGCTCACCTGCGCAAGAAGCTGCCGTCGTACATGCTGCCGGAGCCGCTTCGAGCCGTCGAAGCCATGCCGCGCACGTCGACGGGCAAGGTGAATCGCCAGGCGCTGCGCAAGCACTATGAGGATGGTGAAGGGCTTGGCTAAGCTCGATGTACGACCCTACCGGCCGTCTGACGCCGATAGCGTACGCGCGCTTTTGCACACCCGGCCCGAGCTCGACGATGCCGATGCCGACCGGCGGGCCGACATGTTCCAGTGGCTCGCGGAGCACAATCCGCACGCGGGGAAGGACGCGACTTATTTCGTCGCGGTCGATCGCGAGACGGAGGAGGTGCTGGCCTACATCGGGCGCATGCCGCTCGACGCCTACTGGCGAGGCGAGCCGACGAGGCTGTACTTCGGGCATGACCTCTACATGCACCCAGATCGCCGCAATCAAGGGGCGTCCGGGTTCTTCACCACGATGAAGCTATATGGGCAGGTGGAGAAGTCGCCGGGGCCAGTAGGCTTGCTTTGGACATCGCCGCTCAACCTCGAGTTTCAGCGACGGCGTGGTTACACGGAGGTCTCGAGTCTCCGGCTCGTCAAAGTGCTCGACCCCATCGGAAAGGTCCTGCCCGGTCTGCCCCGACCGGTGGCCGACATCGGAGCGCAGGTGGCGCGTTGGTCGATGTCGTTCGCAGAGCGCAGCCTGAAGCGCGTGCGCGGCGCGGGGGTGGAGGTCAGTCCGATTCGACGTTTCGACGAGCGCTTCGACGCATTCGCGGAGCGCACCGCTCGGCGGCTCCCGCTCGTCGTGAAGCGAGACGCAGCCTACCTGAACTGGAAGTACATCGACCGCCCCAACAACCGCTTCGAGAGCTTCGCGGCGACCGTGGGCGGCGAGCTGCGAGGCTTCATGACGCTTCTCGACGGGTACGACGAGAAGGGTGAGGCCGAGCGCGAGGGGTTCATCGTCGACTACCTGCTCGACCCCGACGAAACGGCATCGCTCAATGCCCTCTGTCACCACGCGACGCTCTACTTCCTCGAGCGCTGCGCGGTTCGCATCCACCTCATGGCGACGGAGCGTCGTCTGGTCGAGAAGTTCAACCAGAACCTCTTTCTCAGTCGGCCTGTCGACCCGTTGATGGTCATCAACGCCGATCGAGGCCCGGCGGGGGCGCACCTCGACACGCTGGATGGCTGGCAGATCAACTGCGGTGATTCCGATGGCCTCTGCTTCTGGGGCCTCGGCCGCGCACGAGAGTAGCTGTCGGTCCGCGTGTGCGAGCGCGTCGGCGCTCATCCCCGCGTCTCGCTCGCGATCCAAGTCGTGACGGGGATGAGGTCGGCACGTGCGAAGTGCCGGAACTCAGGGGCCTCGGGCCAGTCCCAAGTGCTTGATGATCGGTCTAGGTTTGGCGTATGGACCGTGCAGCCGACCGTGCAAACCCACGGCGGCCCTTCGTCGGCGAGTCCGAATGTTGCTGGGTCGGGTGACGACGGCCTGTGGTGTCCCTATTGTGATCCCTCCATGGTCGAGAGCGATGATCCCACATGGCGGGAGGACGTCCCGTGGATCGAGCTCGGGGTCACGCTATCCCTCGACGTGACCCAGCCGTTCGTGGCCGCGATGGGTCTGTCGCTTCCCCCCGAGCCAACCCGTGACGCCATCCGCGTCGCCCTCGACGAGATCACGGCCAA
>JAUHZF010000018.1 GCA_030426145.1 Polyangia bacterium | reverse complement strand
CGGCGACGGCCGCTGGGTCGGGATCGGCTACGACCGCCACGAGGGCAAGACCACCGAGGAGGTCACCCTCGTGCGCGCGCTGCGGGTGCCGCTCGACCAGGTGGGACCGGGACAGATCGGCGCCAAGCTCACGGTGACGAGCATCCCCACCGACGAGCCGCTGCTCATTCAGGAGGGCAAGAAGGCCGCCAAGGCGCTCTTCCGGGGTGACATCCCACAGCCGCAGAACCCAGCCATGAAGTACATCAACAGCCGGAAGGACTGGGCCGAGGCCTTCGCCTACGAGGCCAAGGAGAACCAGGTCTTCGCCCAAGAGGGCGGCGGCACCTACTTCTGCAACCTCAAGGACCAACGCCTGCTGGTGGTCAAGCTCTCCAACACCCGCGGCAAGCCTGGCGACGGCGTCTACGCTCAGGTTCGCCCCACCAAGTGGTGATAGGCTCCCTAGCGATGCGGTGGTTTTGGCTGCTTCTGCTTCTCGTGGTGACCCCGGCCTGTGGGGCGCCTCAGGTCACCCTCGCCGAGGGTCCTCGTGAGTATGTGGCCACCGACTACGAGGCGGTGCGGGATCGTTGGACGCGGGAGGAGAGCCTCATCCTCTTCGAGGACCTCGAGCGCGCGCTCACCGTCACCGCCACGTACGAGACCTGGGACTTCCGCTGGGCCTACGTCGTCCGCTACGCCCGCGATTACCGTCTCACGGTGGCGCAGCGGCAGCGCCTCATGAGCGAGCAGCTCGACGGCACCCGCAAGGAGCACGAGTTCTTCGTTTCCCTCTACGGCTCCAAGCGAAAGTACAACGACCTCACCCGAGACGATGCGGCGTGGATCGTGCGGCTCGTCGACGACAAAGGCAATGAGACGGCGCCAAGCCAGATCCAGCGCATCCGCCGTCCCAACGTCCTAGAGCAGCGCTACTACCCCGACACGACGCCCTGGCGAAAGGTCTTCCGGATCCGCTTTCCGGTGGCCAACAGCGAGGGCAAACCGTCGGTCGCGCGCGACGCCGAGTGGCTCAGCCTCCGCTTCGCCGGCGCCTGGGGCAACGTCGACCTCGTATGGGAGCTCGGCGAGCCGGGCGCCGAAGACGTCGAGGGCGGCGCTCCGACCCCACATCAGGCATCGAGTCAGACGGCTGGTCGCTGACGCGCTACTCGCACTGCAGCTTGCTGAGCTGCCGCCGGAAGTCGCAGGGCGCGTCGTCCCAAGGCATGCGTCGCGCCAACCAGCAGACCAACTCCAGCGCTGCCTTGCGGGCCTCGCAGGGCACGTCCGGTGCGCTCACCACAGCCACGATCTCCTCGATGAGCCGGGTCCGGTCTTGCTCTGACATCTGCGCCGCGGTGGGCGTCTCGACAAGGTTCTCGGTCATGGGCGAGAGGAGCTTCTGACAGCTCTGAGCACTCGGTGCAAGGCGATGTGAGGGCGTCTCGGTGAGCATCATGGTCATAGAGTCGTCAATGGGCTGAAATCAAGATCTCGCGGGGTTTGCTGCCATTGGGCGGGCCCACGATGCCGTTCTTCTCCATGGTCTCCACGATCTTCGCCGCGCGGTTGTAGCCCACCCCGAGCTTGCGCTGCAGCCAGCTGGTGGAGCACTTCCCGGTCTCGGCCACGGTTCGCACGGCTTGGTCGTAGAGGGGGTCGGTCTCGGCGTCGTCGGGCGACTTGCCCTCCTCGTCCTCGTCGCGCCCCTTGACGATGCTCTCGTCGTACTCCGGCTCGCCCTGGGCCCGGAGGTGGTCGGTGACGCGCTGGACCTCGTCTTCGGAGACGAAGGGGCACTGCACGCGTTTCACGTCGTTCTCCCCGTTCATCTTCACCAGCATGTCGCCCCGTCCCAAGAGCGCCTCGGCGCCCTGCTGGTCGAGAATGGTGCGCGAGTCGACGCGTTGCGCCACCCGATAGGCGATCCGCGTGGGGAAGTTCGCTTTGATCATGCCGGTGATGACGTCGACGGAGGGCCGCTGCGTGGCGAGGATGACGTGGATGCCCGCCGCCCGCGCCTTCTGCGCCAAACGGGCGACGGAGGCCTCGACCTCCTTGCCCTGGGTCATCATCAGGTCGGCGAACTCCTCCACGACCACCACGATGTAAGGCAGCTTGGTCGGCAGATCGACGTCGCCAATTTGCGCAGCCGGGATCTCGAGCTGGGTGCCATCCGCCGCGAGGGCCTCGACCGTGCCCTTGCGGCGCGGGATCGGCACCTCGCCCTTGCGCGCCTTCTTCACCCACTGGTTGTAGGTGGTGATGTTGCGCGTGCCGGCATCGGCGAACAGCTGGTAGCGACGCTCCATCTCGTCGACGGTCCACTTGAGCGCGTTGGAGGCCTGCTTCATATCGGTCACGACCGGGAAGAGCAGGTGCGGGATGCGATCGAAGGGTGCGAGCTCGACAACCTTGGGGTCGATCATGAGGATGCGTAGATCCTCGGGGTCCATGCGGTAGAGCAGGCTCACCAACATGACGTTGAGACCGACGCTCTTACCGGCGCCGGTCGCACCGGCCACGATGACGTGAGGCATGCTCGCCAGATCGGCGAAGAAGGGCCGGCCGATGATGTCCCGCCCGAGGATCGTGGGCAGGCGCACCTTGAGCTTCATGAACTCCTCGCTCTCGACGAGCTCGCGGAGGTTCACGGCGAGGCGGACGTCGTTGGGCACCTCGAAGCCGATCCGGTTCTTGCCCGGGATGGGCGCGATGATGCGCACCTTGCGCGAGAGCCCGAGGGCGAGGTCGTCGGCGAGGCCGGCCACCTTGGAGACCTTGGTTCCCGGTGCGGGCGACACCTCGAACATGGTGACCGTGGGCCCAGGATGGATCTCCTGCACCTTCCCCTCGACCTTGTAGTCGAGGAGGGTCTTCTCGAGCAGGCGCGCCATTTCCTTGAGGCGCTCGGGGTCGTGGCCCTTCGCATCGGGCTTGGCCGGCGACAGGAAGTCGGTCGAGGGCAGCTCGAAGCTCGACTCGGCCGCCTTGGCCTGACGGTCACGCGACTTGGTGGTGACCGCCTCCTTGGCGGTGTCCACGATCGTCGGCCCGTCGACCATCGACTTGCGCCTCGTCTTGCGCTTGCTCTTCGGCGCAGGCGGCGTGACCACCAGCTCCTCGGGCTCGGCTTCGATCTCCGCCGCTGGCGCTTCGACGACCGGCTCCGGCGTGGACATCACCACCACCGGCTCCGCGACGGGCTCGGGCGCGGGCGTCTCCGCATCGGCGAGGGCGTCGAGCAACGCCTCGTTCGGAGCACTCGGGCGCGCTTGCACCTCGGTGTCCTCGGCGGCCTCTTCTTCGGGGGTCTCGCGGCGTCGCGGCGGCACGAACCGCGTCCAGTCCTCGTCGCCTTCGTCGGAGAGGGCGGCGATGATGGCCTCCGCCTGCTCGGGCGAAGCGATCAAGGGCTCGCTCGCGCGTGCCTCTTCTTCGCGCCGCCGCTTGTCTTCCACCCGCGCTTCGGCCCAGGCCGACGACAGCAAGCTGGCCCCTTGGTCCATCCGCTCGCGAAGGCGTGCGATCCACGACTGCACGCGCTGGGCGACCTCGATGAACGAGAAGGTCGCGCGTTCGACGAGGATGAGGGCGACGACGGTGCCGCCGATCAAGAACGAACCGACGGTGGAGAACAGGCTCTCCAACACCTCGCCGAAGAGGTCGCCGACCGCGCCCCCGAAAGGCATCTCGCCGAAGGCGGTCACCCGGGGGAAGGCGATGTGGGCGAGCGCCGCCAACAGCACGGCCATCACGACGTCACCGCTGATGCGGGTCGGGCTCACCCGAAGTCGGCGGTCCTTGAGGAGCGGACGCGACAGGGCCACGAGCTCGAGTGGAACGAGCCAGGAGACCACGCCTACCGCCCCCACGGCGGTGCGCGCCAAGACCTCACCGACGGGCCCGACCCAGTTCTCGCCGTGCACGAGGGGGCGCATGGGGTCTGCCTCGTAAGAGGCGAGGGCGAGCAGCCAGTAGAACGCGCCCGCCATCATGACGAGCGCGCCCGCCTCGCGTGCGTAGGTGCGCGCGGTGCGAACCGGTCGTGCATCGGGATCGGCCTCCGATGCGTCCTGGAGAGCCGCTTCGGGGTCGTGGTCGACCAGCGCAGCCTCGCCGGTACCTTCCTCGTAGAGTTCCTCGTGGGCACCGTCGGATTCGGCGTCGAGCGCCTCCGGATCGTCCGCTGCAGCGGTCGCGCGCTGCCACAAGGTGCGAATGCCTGGGATGAAGAACGCCATCCTTACAAAAACCTACATGTAGGGTAGCAGGCGCTCCTGCGATGGGACAACTTCCGATCGCCAGGCGCTGAACGGGCGGTCAGACATGGCCAAGCGTTCAACTTTCTGCGGAAAGATGACAACAAAACACGGCGGAAATTCTTTCATCGCAGCGGCCGCGGGGAGTAGCATCCCCGGACGTTGCGGCTGCCGATGTTGAAGACCAAAAGCCTGGGGCGCACATTGTCTGCGTTTGCCGTCCTATGTGGCCTGGCCACCGGCTGCGCCGTCAGCGACGCGGACCTCGCTCGCTGGCAGACCACCCAAGGCGGCCCCAAGCGGCTGTCCGCCGTGGTGCTGCACGACAAGTACCCGTTCGAATTGCGTGTGCACGCGGCGATGTCGCTCATCGGCATGAAGCCCCGAAAGGGCCGCCACGTGGGGATCGAGCGTCTCGTGAAGGGCACGCTCCACTGTGATTCCGAGTTCGACAAAGACGAGGAGCCCTGCCAGAAGCACCAGCTGACGGCCGAGGAGCGCGCCAAGATCAACGCCGACCTCATCCCCGCCATCATCGCGGAGCTGCAGAAGCCCCCTCCGGCGCCGACCCAAAACGGCCAGCCCGCGCCCGACCCGTCCTTCCGCTACAAGGACGCCGCCTACCTCATGCTCAGCTACGAGGGCGCCGAGATCATCGCCGACGCCAACCTCAAGGCTCAGCTCGAGAAGGCCCTCGTCGACTGGGCCATGGCCGACTTCGAGACCCGTCTCGAAGACCGCAACCAGGCCTACGGCATGGAGCAGTTGCTCAGCTACATCGGGCCCGCGTCGGTTGAGCGCCTGCCCACGCTGATGGACAAGGAGGGGCGCGCCCTCACCAAGATGGCCGACATCATCGCGCGCATCGGCGACAAGCCCACCAAGGAAGCGGCCGGCAAATCCCTGGTCAAGGTGGCCGAGCGTGTCGCGAGCGACACCTGGCTCAAGGAGAAGGAGCCGGAGCTGCGCGAAGCGAACCGCGCGCGGGGGCTCGAAGGGATCAGCGAGAAGGGCTTCAAAACACAGCTCGACCGCTACCAGACCGAGACTCTCATCCGCGTCTTCGCGAGCATGAAGAAGGTCGGCGGCGACGCCGTGCGCGACTACGCGCTGAAGGTCGCGGCCGACGAGAAGGTCGAGATGTCGCGACGCGTCGCGGCCATCGCCGCGCTCGAGGGCCACATCGGCTCGAAAGACACCAAGGCCATCTCGGCGCTGTTCGACATCATCGACGGCAAGGCGCCGGCCCAGGTCAAAGACAAGGCCTTCGCTCGGGTGCGTGAGCTCCCCCGCGATGTGGCGGCCGAACGCCTCTACAAGATCGTCGCCGGCAAGGACTGGCTGCTTCGTCGCGTGGCGGGCACCACCCTGTTGACCTTGTCCAAGGTCGAGCACGCCAAGGAGTTCCTCGACAAGCTCGAGGGGTCCGACATCAAGAATCTGCACCTCGACGAGGTGATCAAGTACGGCACCTACTTGGGATTGCTCGAAGGTGGCGATCCCTTGGCCAAGCTCGAGCCCCGCATGAAGCCGGGCAACAAGCCCATCAGCCGCCTGTCCGCGCTCGCCTATTGGTACGCCAAGGGCACCAAAAACGACGTCAAGGCGATCGAGCCCTACCTCAACGATGGCCAGCGCATCCCCAAGTGCGATGGCGAGGAGGGTGAGGACTGCGGGTGGAAGTGCACGGTCAAAGAGAAGGACAAGGACGTCCCGAAGGAAATCGAAACCGTCGGTGACTTCATGACCCACTGCATCAAGCCCAAGATGATGACGAACGAGCCCAAAAAGGACGATGGCTCGGCGAAGAAAAAGGGCGATTCGGGCGACAAGAAAGACGGAAAGTGACTTCACCCGGTCCGGGGGGCTTCTTCCTCTGGACGGCAAGTCGAACGAAAGAAGATGAGCGGCGACCCCAACAAGAAGAGCTCGCGCAACTTTCAGTGTCGTGACGTCCTCTGGGAGACGTTCGAGCAGATGGCGCGCGATCTGGAATGCTCCATCGATTACCTCATCAACGAGGCGATGAAGCAGTACGCGCGTCAGCGCACGTACCCGGCTCGGGCGCCCTTCCCCGGCGGTTCGGCGCCACCGCCGGACGCACGGCCCTCGTACCCGCAGCAGCCTCCCCCTGGTGGTCCACCGCCCCCGCCTCCCGGCATGGCGCCCCCCGGGGCGCCTCCGGGCGCGCGTCCCCCGGGACCGCCGCCTGGCGCACCACCCCCGCACGGTCACGGTGCGCCTCCTCCGGGTCCCCCCATGGGTGCCCCGGGTGGTTACCCCGCGCCTCCCGGCCCTCCGGGCCGACCCCCGGGTCCTCCCGCGCCGCCTCCGGGTGGGCGTCCGCCTTCGGTGGCGCCGCCCAAGCCCCCGGGTCCCCCCGGCGCCCCACCTCCCGGTGCCCCGCAGCACCACATGGGAGGGCGTCCACCGATGCCACCTTCGGGTGGTCGTCCGCCGGGACCTCCCGGAGCACCACCGCCTCCCGGCCCCGGTGCGCCGCCGCCTCCTGGCCCCGGTGCACCGCCGCCTCCCGGCCCCGGTGCGCCGCCGCCACCGCCGCCCGGTCCTGGCTACCGGTCGGCCGCACCGCCGCCTCCCGGCCCCTCCCCTTACGGTCCGCCTCCAGGCGCCGCTCCGCCGCCGCCTCCCGGCCCCGGCTACCAGCCGCCACCGCAGCCCCAGATGGGAGCGGCTCCTGCGCCGCCGCCTCCGGGCATGCAGGCCAATGGTGCCAAGCTGGTCCTCTACTACCGAGGGCAGCGTCACGAGGTGAACAAGGATCGCTTCATCATCGGCCGCGGCAAGCAGTCGAGCGACCTCACCATCAAGGACCCGAACGTCTCGCGCCAGCACGCCATGATCGAGAACCTCAACGGCCAGTACTTCATGGTCGACATGGGCTCGACCAACGGCATCGAGTTCAACGGTCAGCGCCTGCAGCGCAAGCCGATCGCCTCCGGCGACGTCTTCAACATTTGTGACCACGAGCTCCGCTTCGTGCTGGAATGAGCGCATGCAAGCGCGGACGCGGTGGAGTCGCGGGCGGCTCCTCGCGGCTCGGCTCAGCGCGGGGTTGGGCCTAGCCCTCCTCGCCGCCGCTCACCCCACGGCCGACGCCGCACCGGGACAATCCGAGGCCTCCTCCTCGGCATCGTCCTCCGCGCCGTCGGCCGAAATCCTTCTCCCGCCGTGGTCGCGCGCGCGCGTGCCCAACTGGGCGACGAGCGTGCACATCCTCAAGGCCGACCAGCCGCTCCGCGTCTACCCTTCACGCGACGCCGACCGCCGAGGCTCCGCGGCCTTGTCCGTTCACCTGCCGCTCTTCGGGGCACGTCAGGGGCGAGGCTGCGGCTCCATGTGGCTACACGTCGGACCGCGCGCGTGGGTCTGCGGCGACGACGTGAAGATCTCCGCCGGAGAGCCCATCGCCCCCGGACGCCCGGCTTTCGAAGCCACCGCCGACGGTCTCCCCTACCGCTACTACTTCGCCGGTCCCGACGGCTCACTCGCCTACGCGACCCTCAACGAAGTCGACATCGGCGAGCCGGTGATGACCATGGAGAAAGGCTTCGCGGTGGCCATCGTCGAAGAGCGCACCCTCGCGCGCCAACGCTACGGCCGCACCAACCGCGACCTCTGGGTCCCGATGCGAGACTTCGGTGCTGCCCGCCCCTTCTACTTCAAAGGGGCAGAGCTGAAGGACCAGAAGCCCGACGACCCGATCCCCGTGGCGTGGGTGCTCTCCAACGTGGCCAGCGTCTACCGCAAGACCGGGACCGGCTTCGTGGTCACGGGCGAAAGCCACAAGCGGTTCGACCGGGTGCCCTTCTACGAAGAGACCCTTCGCTTCGGCATCGGCTACACCCGCATCGGCGAAGACACGTGGATGCGGAGCAAGGACCTGCGCCATCACCGCATGGCCTCGCCTCCTAGCGAGGACGAGATCGCCTTTGGTGCGCGCTGGATCGACATCGAGCTCGAGAGCCAGACGCTCGTCGCCTACGAAGGCAAGACCCCCGTCTTCACCACGCTGGTATCGACCGGCAAGGGAAGAACGAAGGGCCACCCCTTCGAAACCCCGAAGGGTGTGCACCGCATCTGGGTGAAGCTGCTCTCGACCACGATGGACAACCTCGAGAACGAGATGGCCAACCGCTACTGGCGCATCGAGGACGTCCCCTACGTCCAGTTCTTCAGCAAAGGCGTGGGACTGCACGGCGCCTTCTGGCACCGCTCGTTCGGACAGATCCGCAGCCACGGCTGCGTCAACCTCACCCCCCTCGACGCGCGACGACTCTTCTGGTGGACGCAGCCCAAGATGCCCGCCGGTTGGACCGCGTCGCTCCCCACCCCTTACGACCGCGGCACCATCATTCGAGTGCGCTGAGCCATGGCTTCCATTCTCACCGCGGTGCGCGACATCGGTCGCCTCCGTGAAATCTACGTCGTCCTCGTTCGCCACGGCTTCGGCGAGCTCGCGCAGCGACTCGGGTTCAATCGATCCAGCAAGGACGAGTCGCTCTCCGGCGAGACCGAAGAGGGCGAACAGTCCAAGAGCAAACATTCCCTCGCCGAGCGGGTGCGCTTGGTCGCGATGGACCTCGGCCCTTCCTTCGTGAAGCTGGGCCAGATCGCGTCGACCCGCCCCGACCTCTTTCCCGAGACGTGGATCGTCGAGCTGAAGAAGCTGCAAGACGAGGTGAGCCCGCTTCCCTTCGAAGACATCGAGAAACAGGTGGAGACCTCGCTCGGCGCCACCCTCGACGAGCTCTTCGAGTCCTTCGACGAAGAGCCGCTCGCGGCCGCGTCCATCGCGCAGGTTCATCGCGCAGTGCTGGCTCACCCCGAGGGTTCCAAGGAGGTGGTGGTCAAGGTGCAGCGACCCAACATCGCGGGCACCGTCGCGCGCGACGTCGATCTGCTCCACACGCTCGCCCGCTTCGTCGAGCGCACCATCCCCGAGTCGCACATCTACCAGCCGACGGCGCTCGTCGAACAGTTCGATCAGGCCATCACGAGCGAGCTCGACTTCGTGCTCGAGGCCGACAACGCCCTACGGTTCCAACGCAACTTCGAGGGTCACCCGCACGCGGTCTTTCCGCTCGTCTACAAGGACGCGAGCAGCAAGCGCGTGCTCACGATGGAGTTCCTCGATGGCTACAAGGTCTACGACGCCATCGACGAGCACGGCTTCGATGGCCCCGCCATCGCCAAAGCCTCCACCGGCATCGTCATCAAGATGATCTTCGAGGACGGCTTCTTCCACGCCGACCCTCACCCGGGGAACATCATCATCCTCGGACACCCCGACCGGCCGAAGGTCGGCCTCATCGACCTCGGCATGGTGGGACGGCTCACGCCCGAGATGCGTCGCAAGACCATCGACATGATGATCGCGGCCATCCGGCAAGACCACGAGGCCCTCGCGGACGCGCTCTACGACATCGGTACCCCCACCAAGAAGATCGACATGCGGGCCTACCGCGCCGAAGTCGCCTTCCTCGCCGACAAGTACCTCAACAAGCCGCTCAAAGAGATCGAGCTCTCGGCCATGATCAGCGACCTGGTTCAGGGCGCGACCAAGTACGGCCTCGAGATCCCGGCGGACTTCTTGTTGGTGGGCAAGGCGCTGATGACCATCGAGGGGATCGGCAAGGAGATCCATCCCGAGCTCGACGTGTTCGAGGAGGCCCGCCCCTACTTCATGGACCTGCTCAAGCAGCGCTACGCCCCAGAGCGGGTCGCCACCGACATGTGGAGGGGCCTCGAGCGACTGAGCACCGCCGCCTACGACCTCCCCCAGCAGATGCGGGAGGTCCTCGACGACCTCCGTCTCGGGCGGCTGTCGCTGCGCACCCACGACCCCGAAGATCACAAGATGGTCGACCGGCTCGGCCGTCGGATCTTCGCCGGGCTGGTCGTCGCCACCTTCGTCTTCAGCGGCACCTGGCTGGTGTCAGGAGAGAGCGTCGCCCTTCAATACGTCGGCGGGCTCATGCTCGCCTTCGGCGTGGTGTGGATGTTCTGGCACGTGCTCCTCGACCTTCGTCGTTGATCGCGCGCGGCGGATGCGGAGTATCATCGGGGCGATGTTGGCGAAGAGGCGGCCCAGGCTCCTGCTCTGGGGATTCATGGGCACCGGTAAGACCACGGTGGGCCGCTTGGTGGCTGCGGCGCGGGGTGTTCCCTTCGTCGATCTCGACGCCATGATCGAGACCGACGTGGGCAAGCCGCTGGTCGAGCTCTTCGCGAGCGACGGCGAGGCCGCGTTTCGCAAGGTCGAGGCCCGGATCCTTCGCACCTGGCTCGAGCGAGAAGGCCCCTACCTCGTGGCCCTCGGCGGCGGGGCGCTTCTCGACGACGACCTCCGTCGTGCCGCCAAGGAGCGAACCTGGGTCGTCGCCCTCGACGCCCCGGCCTCGGTGCTCGCCGGCCGCCTCGAGAGCGAGCAGACCAAACGACCTCTGCTGGCCGAGCCCGCCGACCTCACCCTCGAAGAGCGCATCGAAGCGCGGCTCGCCACGAGGCGCACCGCCTACGACGACGCGCACGACAAAGTCGACGCGACGGGAAGCCGCCAGTCCGTGGTCGACGCCATCCTCCGCGCTTGGCGACCGAATGCGGGCACGTGAGACAGCCTGCGACGTCGTGCGATGTCGGGGCACCTGAACGGCCGTCGGGTCAACCCACGCAATACTTGGCGAGGATGCAGCCCGTTCGGTAGCATTTGAATGTGGCGCGGGTTGCGCGCGCAAAACGGGGCCGACATGAAGCGTATGAAGACCAGCGATTGGGCCGCTACCGCACTGGTGGCGACACTTGCCATGGGCAGCACGGGCTGCGCCGAGAACGATTCGACGATTTTCGTTCAGCAGCTGCAGTTCATCTCACGCGACACCGAGTGCGTGATCACCGACGACCCGAGTGCCCTCTCCGACTCGCTCGGAACCTACGATCCGCTTTGCCCGGCCGGCGCCACGAGCGCTGGCGAGTGCTTCACGGGTCCGTACCGCGGCTTTCCCCTCGTAGGCAACGGCATGGTCTCCCGCGGCGACGCCGACCTGCTGCGCGCCGAGAGCAACAGCGTGCAGCTCTACGGCATCGAGCGTGAGGTCATCGTGCCCGGAGGCGGGCTGCTCACGGCGGAGATCGGCGACGACGACGCCGCCTTCGCCGCGGCCTCTGGCTTCGTCGAAGTCGGCTCGCCCACCAACCCCGGGTTTGGCCTCACCGAGGTCATTCTCCTCACGGCCACCGAGGCGTTTACGGCCATGCAGGCCGCGGGCGGAGGCGATACGAACGTGCTCGTCCGCTTCAAGCTTCTCGGCGAGACCCTCGGCGGCAAGGACGTCGAGACCGGTATCTTCGACTACCCGATCGAGATTCGTAACCGTCCCGGCCGATTCCTGAGCTGCAGTGATCCGCTCGTCGACCTCGAGGCCGAGATCGACGACACCGACATCCCGTGCCTGCTCAACCAGGGTGATGGTCTCGGCGTCAACGATCCCCGATTCGACCCGTCGCAGAACTTCTGCCGCTCGCAGTAGCTAAAGCGGCCGGGCATCTTCGCTCGGCCCACGCAGCACATCGACCAACATCACGATCGGCAGGCCGAGCGCGACGACGTCGATCTGTGCGCTGATGCTCAAGAGCTTCTCGTCGATCATCGGGCCCACGTCGGGCGAGATGCCGAACGTGTGGTGGTACCCGATGCGCAGGCCCCCGGCCATGTTGTACGCGCCGTGGTAGTTGAAGCTGCGCGCCCCCCAGAAGAGCGACGCATCGAAGCCCGGTCGCGGCCCTAGATCCTCACGCGCGAGCCGCAGATGGCCGCCGCCGCTGAACACGAGGGGGAAGGTGTCGTGAACGGGGATGAGGAAGGTGGCACCGCCCCCGAGCTGTCCTTGGTCGAAGGCGAAGGTCGACGCCTCGAGGTACGGCCCAAGGCCGAAGTCATCGGGACCGGTCCTCAGAAAAAGGATGTCTCCTCGCAACCCGAGCTGCAGCTCCGCGTGGTCCCCGAAGCCGCCGTCCTGCCCTGACGAAACGACCGGGCCCGCCAAGAGGCTGGCGTTGGCCTGCACCGCACTATCTTTGGTGGGCTCGGGAGAGGGCTGGGCGAGCGCGCCGGCCGAGGCCGAAACCACCCCCAGCCAGGCCACGAGCCCCATGCTCATCGTCTTGCGATTTTTCACCGGTTGACCATCCCGTAGCTCGGGTCGCCCCCTTCGTGCTTTACCTCACCCGGGCCCGGTCGGGCGAGGTTGAGCTACTCCCCTTCGCGGGCTAGCTTGCTCTCATGGCAGACGAAGCGGTGGAGCTGTGTGTCGCGGGGCAGCGATGCCGCGTGGTCACCACCGCCGATCCAGACGAGCTGCAAGAGCTCGCAGCCATGGTCGAGGAGAAGCTCGCCGCCATCCTCTCTCCGGGTCGTCCGGTCACGACGCAGGCGATGCTCCTGGCTGCGGTGGCCCTGGCCAACGACGTGCGCGAAGAGCGCGAGCGAAGTGCGGCCGTGGCCGAGAAGGCCAAGGGACACCTCCAAACCATGCTCGCGCGGGTCGATCGCACCATCGCCGAGTCCGAGGCGCGCACGAGCGCCAAGCCGAGCCGCAGCAAGAAGGGCCGCGGCAAGAAGAAGCAGAACTCATGAGCCCGCTCGATCACCTCGAGGCGGCTCTGGCCGAGCTCGATGAGGCGGGGCGACTGCGCGCGCCGGTCTCGCTCCCTCCAGATGCCCTCGTGCTCTGCAGCAACGACTACCTCGGCTACGCGGAACGACCCCTCGAAACCTCGGCGCCCGCTGGCAGCGGTGCCTCGCGGCTCATCAGCGGCGACCACCCGCATCATCGCGCGGCAGAGCAAGCATTGGCGGGTTGGGTGGGCGCCGAAGACGCGCTCCTGTTCACCTCGGGCTACGCGGCCAACGTGGGTCTGATGTCGAGCCTCGCCGCCCGGGGCGACCTCGTGATCAGCGACGCCCTCAACCACGCCTCCATCATCGATGGTTGTCGTCTCTCGCGGGCCGAGGTCGCAGTCGTTCCCCATCGCGACGTCGACGCCATCGCGAGCAAGCTCGCCGGCTCCGTACACCGCCGCCGCTGGGTCGTGACCGAGTCCTACTTCAGCATGGACGGCCAGAGTCCCGACCTGCGTTCTCTAAGAGAGGTCTGCGATGCGCACGGAGCGGGGCTCATCGTCGACGAAGCACACGCCCTCGGCGTCTTCGGGCGCGGGGGTCGTGGTCTCTGTGCCGAGGCCGGCGTACGTGCCGACGTGCTCGTCGGCACCCTTGGAAAATCGCTCGGCCTCCAGGGCGCCTTCGTCGCCGGCCCGGCCGTGCTGCGCCGCTGGCTCTGGAACCGCGCGCGCAGCTTCGTCTTCAGTACGGGTCCGTCCCCGGTGATCAGCGCCGCGGTGCCGGACCGCGTGACCACCCTCATCGAGGATGAGGCGCGGCGGGCCCGCCTTCACGACGCGTCCGACGCGCTGCGCGCCGGCCTGCGTGCGCGCGGAGCGAACGTTCCTACCGACAACCACGGGCCCGTGGTGCCATGGATCCTCGGCGGTGAGACCGAGGCGGTCGAGATGAGCCGCGCGCTGCTCGCACGGGGCCTCTTCGTCCAAGCGATCCGTCCCCCGACCGTTCCTCCGGGGACGGCTCGACTGCGCTTCACCCTCAACGCCGCCCTCCTCGACACCGCTTCGAACGAGACCTTGGACTCCCAACCCCAAGAGACCTCTTTCATCGATGCGGTGCTCGAGCGGATCGACGCCGCCGAGCTCAGGCCGCGGTCGAACGAGGGCGCTGCTTGTTCCGAGCTGGCGCCGACACCGCCACGGTGAGGCCCATCATCGTGAGCCGCACGCGGTCGGCATCGACGAAGCCGGCCTGAGCGAGGCGCTCGAGAATGGCGTCGGTCTCGACGCATCCTTTGCCGAGTTCTGCCGCCACGACGGCGAGGTCGGCGGGGCGGTCGTCCCGGGCGAGGTCGAAGAGAATGCGAAGGGTGAGTCGTTCCGTCTGGGTCAACATGGCGACAGAATCACCCATCTGCTGAATGCACGTCCAGTTTTGTGCAGTACTTTTCTTTTGTTCAGTGGTTTTTTATTCAAACCACTGAAAATGCTTCTGTTCTATAGGTACTTAAAACTGGACAGCTGCTCCCCCTTCTGTGACGAGTACGTGTCAAGACGACAGCGACCTACGCCACAGCACATCACCCCGATCTACCCACCATATCCTACGCCCATCGGTCGCCACGGCCTTGGCCGTGGTCGGCACCCTCAGCGAGCCTGGGGTTCCCACCGCCACCACGCCATCGACGGCACCGAATGCGAGCCATCCACCCGCCGCCGACAGCGACGCCGGCGTTTGTGCCTCGATGATCTTTCCCCCGTCCGGATGACGGATCAGGCCATCCGGGGTGGCCACGGCGAAGAGCCGGTGATCGAGCACCGCCACGTCCCCGGCGCCCGGGATCTGAGCGAGCAGGCGAGGGGTGCTGCCCGTCACCTCGGTGTCCCACAGAGCATCGGCGGCGGTCCAGAGCACGCGGCTGCCCGCCACCGCGAACCCCTGCGCGTGCACGCCCCGACCCTCGATCACACGCACTGGGCCTTCGCCTCCCCAGCGCCAGATCGCGCTGGTCTCGCGCTCGATCCAACATACCGCTGCGCCGGCCGCCAACCGCCACGCGGGACGCTCGGTCCACGACTCGCGTTCCGCCCCCGTCCGCGGCATCGCCACCACGCCGCCATCACTCGCCACGACCCAACGATCGTGCACCACGATGACGTCGCGAGGATGCGCGAGCCGGTCGAGCCGCTCCACGACGTTGCCCTCGGGCGACACCGTCCACATGCGACCACGAGCCCCTCCGCCCACCGCGACCACCACGCCCTCGTGCACGGTGATCGCTTCCACCGCCGCACCTTCGAGCTCGGCCACCCGCTCGTCGGGACCGCAACCTCGTCGCGAGCAGCTCGCGGCCAAGAGCGCGAGACCGAGCTGCCGGCGCGTACACGTCACCTCGACGGTGTACCACGCGGGGTAACCCGAGCCGCCGACCTTTGCAGGTCTCATCCGCGCCCGCGTCGAGGAGCGCTAGCGCGTACGCTGACGGGCCATAGCCAATCGGTAGAGCGCCTCGTACTGCGCCGCCGACCGGTCCCATCCCATGCTCTTGCGCATGGCGGCCTGACGCATGGCGGCGAAGTGCTCGGGTCGCTGCCGCATCGTGTACAGCGCGTACTTCACGCAACCCGCGAGCACCTGGGGGCTGAGCTCGCGGAATACGAAGCCGGTGGCGTCGTGTTCCACGGTGTCGACCAATCCACCCACCGCCCGCACGATGGGCAGCGTGCCGTAGCGCTGGCTGTACATCTGGTTGAGCCCACAGGGCTCGTACCGGGAGGGCATGAGGAAGAGGTCGGCGCCCGCCTCGATGAGATGCGCCCACCGCTCGCTGATGGCGATCTTGGCCCCGACCTTGTCGCTGGTCTTGGCGAGATGCACGAGCATCTCTTCAGCCCACGTCTCCCCTTTGCCCAGTACGACGAGCTGAAGGTCTTCGCGTAGCAGCTCCTCGAGCGCGCCCGCCACCACGTCCATGCCCTTCTGATGGGCGAGGCGCGTCACCATCCCGATGATGGGCACATCCGGGCGCACCGGCAGTCCGAACTCGCGCTGGAGCTCTGCCCTGCACGCCGCCTTGCCCGACAGGTCATCCGGTCCGTAGCTCGCCGGCAGGTGAGGGTCGTCGCGCGGACTCCAAATCGCGTCGTCGATTCCATTGAGCACGCCGATGGTGTCGCGACCGCGCCACCGCAGCACGCCCTCGAGGCCCATGCCTCCTTCGTCGGTGGCGATCTCGGCCGCGTAGGTGGGAGAGACCGTCGAGACCATCGTCGCGTTGACGATGCCGCCCTTGAGCAAGTTGAGCGGACCGTAATGCTCGTAGCCGGTGGACCAGGCATCGTGCGCACCGATGCCCGTCGCGCCCAAGCCCTCCATCCCGAACCATCCTTGGTAGCCGAGATTGTGAATGCTCAGGACCGTGGCTTCGCGACGCCCCAGAATCTTTTGGTACAGCGGAACGAGGCAGGTCTGCCAATCGTTGATGTGGATGACGTCAGGTCGAAAGCCAACGGCGTCGACCACCGAGAAAGCCCCTCGAGACAGCAGCGCGAATCGGAGGAGGTTGTCCCCGAAGTCGCCGTTGTCGTCGCCGTAGAGACCCTTGCGATCGTAGAGCACGTCGTGCTCGAGCATGTAGATCGGCACGTCGCGCCGAAGCTTGCCCTCGTAGACGCCGCACCAGCGCTCGCCGCCACCCATGGGTACGCCCACCGAGAGGTCGAGCCGTTCGGCGGGAAAGGATTTGGCTTCCTGGTACCGCGGCATCACGACCCGCACGTCGTGTCCCCTCTCGGCGAGCGCCGGCGGCAGCGCTCCTGCCACGTCGCCGAGTCCACCGGTCTTCACCAGCGGCACGCATTCAGAGACGACGAAGAGGACCCGAAGCCGGGGCATGGTGGGCGGTATACGACAAACGAAGGGACAAAGGCGCCGTCTTTACAACCGCCCCCCTCCGTGCGACGAACCGGCACCCCCATGGAGCTCGAAACCTTCAAGAAACTGCCCCTAGGTGGTGTCGATCGACGTTCGCTGGTTGGCCTGCTGAAGGAGAAGGGCCCGGCCGCGGCCGAGAAGGTCCTGTCGGATCAGCTGGCCTCGCTCACCCCAGCCGGGATCGATCTTCCCGACGATGTCGCCGTCCTGTTCCTCGGCGGTAGCAATGGGATCACCCGTGCCCTCGCCACGCAACTGCTCTTCGGCGAGAAGGTTCCGGTCTACGCGGTGCACTACGACTCCGCCAAGATGCAGATCGGTGGGCACCACGTGGCCGCCATGGAGAAGGTGGCCAACGAAGCCGGCGTGGCCTGCGGCTTCTTCAACCGCGACGCCACCCGCGACAAGACCATCGAAGAGGTGGTCGAGCACCTGAAGTCACAGAACGTGCGCGCCGTGCACCTCATCAACGGCATCGCGGCCGGTGCGACCAAGCGCTACGAGAAGCACGGCCCGACCAAGGTCATGGACCTCGACGTGGCCTTCGACCCGGTGTTGCAGGTCCCCGCGCTCGACGACCCCAAGGCGTACCGCCAGCTCGGTCTGGTCGATGTCGACGTGGCCACCGAAGCCGAGATCGAGCGCACCAACAAGTTCATGGGTGACTCGTCCCTCGCCTGGGTCGAGCCTCTCGCTGCCGCAGGCCTCATCGCCAAGGGCGAGTCGATCGTCGCTTTCTGCGACTACGACTTCGAGCCCGACGACCCGGTCTACGCCATGGGTCCCCTCGCTGGCGCCAAGATCCTCCAGCGCAAGAACCAGCAGCTCATCGCCGAGCGCTTCGGCGCCCGCCCGGTGCGTCTCTGTTATCCGGCTATGGCCACCACGGCCCTCGGCGCCATCCCTGGCGGCACCCTGATGTACGCGCTCACGGCGCAGATCCTCAAGGAGCGCGGCACCTACCGCACCATCGAAGAGCTCGCCGCCGACACCATGCCGATGTTCACGGGCAACGCCGAAGAGCTCCGACTCGACGAGGCCTACCAGGCCACGTTGCCGGAGTTCCACAAGCGCAAGGACGCCCTCACCCCGGCCGACATCCCCGGCGCCTTCTCAGCCCTCTACAGCTGAGTAGAGGGCCCATCGCGCGCCGAGCGCCGCGGCCGCGGCGGTCTCGGTGCGCATCGTGAAGGCCCCGACCCGCCCCAAAGTGAACCCTGCCTCGAGCGCAGCCGCGCGCTCCTCGTCGGACCATCCCCCCTCCGGGCCGACCGCGAAGGTCACCACGCCGGCACCGTCGAGCACGCCTGCCATGGCCAGTCCGCTCCCGTCGAGCATCACGCAACGGCCCTCGCCGTGACGCCACGCTTCGGCCAGCTCCACCACCCCGACCAGCTCGGGCACGTCGCCACGCCCGCACTGACGAGCAGCCTCGAGCACGACCCGCCGGTAGCGTTCGACGTCGCCACCGCGCTTCACCGAACGTGCCGCAACCGCGAGCACGATCTTCGTCACGCCGAGCTCGGTGGCGTCGCGCACCACGGCGTCGACCTTGTTCCCCTTGGCCATGCACTGGATGAGGGTCGTCGCGACCGCCGGCCGTCGAGACGTGGCCCGCGGCGTCTCGAAGCGAACCCGCGCGGGCCGGGTGGCGATGAGCTCTCCATCCGCTTCGAGTCCGGTCTCGGGGTCGAAGCCTGCGATCGCATCACCCACATCGCAGCGATGCACGCGCGTCACGTAGCGGTCCGTGTCGGGCGGTAGCGTCACCTCGCCCTCGCGAAGCCCCGGTACCGGTACCCTCATGGCTTCTGCAGCACGATGGCGGTCCAGGCGTCGGGCTTGCCTTCGTGGGGACCCGGCTCGTCACGACGCACCGTCTCGATGTGGGTGAGCCCCGTGGCCACGAAAGCCGAGCGCACCTCGGCCTCTTCGCTCGCGAGCACGCCCGACAGAACCAGCCAGCCCGACGTGCGGTCGTGCAGCGCGTCCGCCATGGCGATGAGCACCGGCGCACGAATGTTCGCCACCACGAAGGGATAGCTGCCCGTCACCTCGCGAACATCGGTCGTGCTCACCTCGAGTCGGTCCCCGAGTCCGTTGCGCGCCGCATTCTCGGCCACCACCTCGAGCACCTCGGGGTCGTTGTCGGTGGCCACCGCGCGGGCAGCGCCGAAGCGCAGCGCGGCCAAGGCCAAGATCCCGCTCCCGGTCCCGACGTCGAGCACGGTCGCATCTCGAAACACGTCACGACGCTTCTCGAGCTGCGCGCTCACGAGCGCCGTGGTCGCGTGAAGGCCGGTACCGAAAGCCCGCCCCGGATCGAGCACCAAGGCCCCATCGACGAGCTCCCACGGAGGGCACACCCACAGCTCGTTCGTCAGCGCGAAGGGCTTGAAGTGCTCCTTGTAGGCATCGCGCCAGGCGTCGCCCACGAGCTCCTCGACCACCCCGCCGACCTGGGCCTGAGCCCGCTCGGCGTCGTCTCGCGTAGCGAACCACCCGACCACATGCACGCGCCCGTCGTCGGGCCCCTTTTGCATCGTGGTTCGGTCGCGCACCTCGATACCGGTGGCGCCGAACTCCATCAGCCGATGCCCGAGGCCATCCGCCTCGGCCGGCGGGACGTCGCACCTCAGGTACGGAAAGCGAGGTTCGCTCACGGGTCGAAGACGTTGACCGTGACCGTCGAGTCCCGCTGCTGCGTCGACACGATCACGATCGGGATCACCACCGCGGCCACCACGGCCAGGCTCACCGGAACCCAGAGCCAGGGGCTCTCGACGACGCTCGCGCCACCTTCTTCGGGCACCGCGATGCGGAGCGGGTTCTCCACGTCGCCGCGCGTCGCCACCGGAAGGCCGTCGGTGTCGACCGCCTGGATGTAGTATTCGACGAGCGGCGGCTCGACCGCATCACCCGGGATGTCGACGGTGAACTTGCGCATGGCGAAGTTCACACGCTTCTGCTCGAACTTTCCTTCGGTGCCGGCGCGGTAGAACAGGATGACCTTGTCGACGACCGCGTCGGGGTCGTCGATCTTGCCATCGAGGCTCACCGTGAGGCCGGATGAGACCTGCGCTGGTGCCGTGTGCTTGATCACCACCGGCTTGGCCGTTGTGTCCGGTCCATCGACCTCGAGACCCGGACGCCCTTCGTCGTTCCAGGTCTCACGCGTCTTCTCGAAGAAGTCGCGGAAACGCGGGGACTCGGTCTCGGGCAGCGCGTACTTCG
Organism: Polyangia bacterium; assembly: GCA_030426145.1. Classification (GTDB taxonomy): domain Bacteria; phylum Myxococcota_A; class Polyangia; order Polyangiales; family Polyangiaceae; genus JAPYTK01. Next base: position 30,636 of record JAUHZF010000018.1, on the reverse strand, counting down.
GGTCGAGCACGAGCAGACCGCGGACGGCGCCGTCGGCCTCTTCGTCGCGCTGGAGCACGATGTAGTTGTAGGCGAGCAGCTGGTAGACCCGGATCTTCTCCTTCTTGGCGATACCGGGCCGCATGAGCGCCGCCGACAACGTCTGGATCGACTCCTCGTAGAGCTGCTCGTCGAACTGGTCCTGACCCTTCTTGATGAGGGCCTTGGCCGACTGCTTCTTCTGCGCGAAGGCCGGGGCCGGGGCTGTCGTCGCAACCACCACGAAGGTGAGGAGGCCGAGCGCGAGACTCAAGGCCGTGGGGAGCCACCAGCCGGAACGCGTCGAAGGCATGGCCTGTAGCGTACTGTGACAGCGAGATGAGGCCAAGCTGCCCAGCGAAACACAATCCGACGAGGGCTCACTCCGTCTCGATCACGTCGCCCTTCTCCATCCGCTCCGTCGAGGTCTCGCCGTTGCGCCGATAGGGAAGGTGTCGAACGGGCATCGCCGAAGCCAGGTGGGCGAGCCAGTGGTCCATCACCTGGAAATGCAGATGGGGCCGGGTCGAACGGCCCGAGTTTCCACAGGCGCCCAGTCGCTGCCCGCCGGCGACCACCTCACCGACCCGCACCGCCAGCGACCCCGGGATGAAGTGCGCGTACAGCGAGAAGACCTGGCTCCCGTGGTCGAGCACCACGTAGTTGCCGTGCATGTCGTAGCCGTTGACCTGCCCCGGCTCGTTGTCGGGCACACCGTCCACCACGAGCACCACCTCGCCAGGGGCCGCGGCCACGATGGGCTCCCCGTAGGACGGGTGGTCCGTGTTCTCTTCGCCACGCCGAGAGACGCGCGCGTCCTTCACGAGGTCTACCGCCGTGCCCTGATCGTTGGTGCTGCCGTAGTGGGTCCGGTACACGCGCCAGGTGCCTTCGACGGGCAAGCGCATGCCGCCCTCGTAGGCCACCATCTTGCCGCTCGGCCCCATCTGCGGGGGAAGCACCACCGGGCGCCGCTCACCGCAGCCGAGCAGGCCTAGGATCAGAACGGGCCACCACCTCATGGGTGGCGAGCTTACTTGTCGACCAAGCGGATCCCGAGCACGAGGATCCCATTCTTGTACTTCTGACCCGCGAGGAAGAAGTACTCGCCTTGCTTTGCGCTGACGGTGGCACCGGGCAGGAACTTCTTGCCGCCCTTCTTCGTGATGCTGGCCACCACCGTGTAACGATCCCCATCGGCCGCCTGGACCTCGAGACCGAGTGAGCCACCGTCCGGCAGGCTCATCTTGCCGCTGGGGTCGAGCTTCACGCTGCCCCGATCGAGCAGCTTGTAGGAGTCGTAGGCCGAGAAGGGCGGCTGTTTCAGCTGAGGGAGGTCGCCGATGGCCGGGTCGATGCCCTTGCCGTCGTTGGTTCCATGCAGGACCACGATCTTGGCGACGGCCTGCTTCTGGCCGTCGAGCTGAACCGGGACCTCGTGCCCCGGCAGGTCGACCTGAGCACTCGCCGCAGGGGCACCGAGCATGAAGGCGAGGAGGCCCAAGGGAAGAAATCGTCTCATAGCTCGTCCTCGTCGTTCACCCAGACCACGGCGGTGGTGGCGGCGGTGTTGCTGGCCACGTAGAAGACCGACCCCTGGTGCCGACCGAAGTCCACCGAGGCCACTTCGACGGCGGGCTCGGCGTCTTCATCTTCGTCGACCTGGGCGGTGAGGTTGGGCAAGTCGGCCGGATGCGCCTCCGGGGGGCGGGGCGCGTCGGCGGAGGTGGGCTCGGCCGGCGCTTCGATCGCAGCCGGCGCGCTGGCCACGGCGGGCTCCTGGGGTGTCGACTGGCCCCAGAAGAACAGGCCGGCGGCGGCCGCGGCAGCCAGTCCGGCGAGGCCGAAGATGGTGCGAGCGTTGTCGTTGCTCGGCTTGGTGCCAACCTGCGGCAGCTCGACCACGTCGGACGGAGCGTCGAGCTGCGCCATGACCGCGTCGGCCAACCCGGCACCTCGTTCGTCGTCTTCGATCGACTGGCGCAAGACGACACCGACCATCGACATGGCCTCGTACTTGGCCTCGAGCTCGGCATCCGAGAGGTCGGGGGCTTCGGTGAGCTCTCCGTCATGCCACTGCATGAGGGCGAGATCGCTTGGATCGTATTCGTGACTCATCCGTTACCTCGCACCCCCGGGCTCTTGACCCAGCTGCTCGCGATAGCAGTCGACCAAGGCCTTCTGAAGCTTTTGTCGGGCATGGAAGAGACGGCTCATGATGGTCCCCTTGGACACATCCATGGCCTCGGCCATCTGCTGATAGCTCATCCCTTCAACCTCCCGCATGATGATGACGGCGCGGTGGTACGGCGGTAGCGCGTCGAGCGCTTCCTGGATCCGCGCGGCAATTTCTCGTCGCTTGACCACGTCGTTTGGGTCGGCCCCGTCGATGCGCGAGATGAACGGCAAGTGAGCCCCACCGTCGACCAGGTTGGGGTCGTCGATGGGTTCCGACTCACGTCGGGCCGGCTTGCGCATGTGGTCGATCGCGAGGTTTTTGACGATGCGGTAGAGCCAGGTGAAAAACGATGAGGAGCCTTCGAACTTCGCCAGGTTGCGGTGCACCCGGATGAAGGCTTCCTGAACGATCTCACGCGCATCCTGCTCGTGACGAACGAGACCGATGGCCACCGCAAAGGCCTTGCGCTCATGGCGCTCGACCAGCTCACGGAACGCCTTTCGGTCCCCATTCTGTGCTCGTTCAACCAGTCCACGGTCGATCTCCGCCTCGCGGCGTCGTTGCTCCTGGTTGGACGCTGCATCCCGCGGCCTATTCACGACGTCGATCTTGTCGTGGCCAGGAGATGATGACGTGGTCGTGCTCACGGCTGAACTCATGCGCAGCGCCTCGGCGCGAACGAGACGTGTGGAACCGGGGTCGGCCCCGAAGGCGGCGCTAGCATAGCCCAGAGCTTGCCCGCTGGTGAGGGCGGACTCAGGGCTCCTCCAGCTCTCGCAGGGTGATGCGCATATCGAAGGTACGCTCGCCCCGTCGCACCCGCATCGACACGGTCTTGCCCACGCCCGCGATGCTGGCCAGCCAGCGCAGCTCGTGCTGGCTTCGGACCGGTTTCCCGTTGAATTCGATGATGATGTCCCCGCGCGCGAGCCCGGCCTTGTCGCCTGACTGCCCCGGGCGAACTTGCATCACGCGGGCCCCAGCCTTGATCCCCTTGTCGATGTCGTCCTGGCTCAGGTCGTCGGCGGTGATCCCGATCGCCGACCGGTGGATCTTGCCGTCCCGCAGCAGCACCGGCAGCAGCTGCAGCACCATGTCCATGGGGATGGCGAAGCCGATGTTGTTGGCGTTGGCTCGCACCGCCGAGTTGATACCCACCACCTGACCCGCGAGGTTGAGCAAGGGTCCGCCCGAGTTGCCCGGGTTGATGCTCGCGTCGGTCTGCAGGAAGTTGAAGTAGCCCGTGGGGTCGAGGCCCTTCACATCGTCCTTGGTACGACCCTTCGCCGACAGGATCCCGGCCGAGACGGTGTGCTCGAGCCCGAATGGGTTACCGATGGCGATGACCCAATCCCCCACCTCGAGCGCGTCGCTGTCGCCCATCTTGAGGTGCGGGTAAGGGGGCTTGCCCTCCTGCAGCTCGAGCACGGCTACGTCGGTCGGTTTGTCGGCCCCCACCACCTTCGCATCGAGCTTTCGACCGTCCGCGAGCTTGACCTCGATCTCGGTCGCGCCATCGATGACGTGGTTGTTGGTGAGCACGAAGCCCTCGGCGTCGTACACGAAACCAGAGCCGACACCGTGCGAGTCGAGGAACTCGCGCCCGAAGTTGTTGGTCTTCTTGACCCAACCCTTCACCAGCACGACGGCCGGTGAGGTCCGCTTCACCAGGGGCGCAAAAGAGGGCACCGCGCCCTTGGCATCGACGGTCGCAGGCGGCGCCTCGGCCCGCGGCACCTTGGCCTCGACCGAGGCCTTGGCGCTGGGCACGGGAATGGAGCCCGGGGGACCGGACGGATCCGCAGAGCCTGCGGTACCGCTCTTGCCGTCGTCGTTGCCACACCCGACGAGCAGGGCGGCGACGACGGTGATGACGCCGAGGCGACCCCCCGCCCGCTTCATTCGCCCCCTACGGAGGCGTCTTTCTCTACCTCGAGCAGGCGCATCCGAAGGTCGGTCAGTCCCTTTTCGAGGATCCGCTCTTCGTCGCCTGAGAGGTTGCCCTTGGTCTTGTCGACCAGCAGGGCGAGGAGCTGGATGTCCTGCTTGGCGAGGATGAGGTTCGGCTCTCCAGCCGCGCCGAGCTCGGGATTCGGCGCATCGCCGAGGTGCACGTAGGCCGATCCCAGGATCGACATCACGAAGGTGGCGAAGTCGAGCTCCGGTAGGTCCTCGGTGGCGTCGCTCACAGGCTCGCTCCTTCGGGATCAGTTGGCCGCGTCAGCGGCGCCGTCGTTCTCACCCTCAGCCTCTTCCTCCTGGCTGCTGCCGAGAGCGGGCTGAGCGATGTCGATCACCTCGACCCGCTCCGCGAGGTCGGGGAGCTTGCCGAGGCCGTCGTCGAGGGCCTTCTTCTCGTCCTTCGACCAGGAGATCTTCCGGTCGCGGATGCGCTTGTCCATGCTGGCCCAGTCAGTCTTGTCACTCATGAGGCTTCCTGTCGTCCGCCGAGCGCCTGAGCTGGATCAGCTCTGAAGGCGGCTCTGGGGACGGATTGCCATATACGATAGTGCTTTCGTAGGCAATGTGCTCGTCGGCTTCGGCCATGGCGGCATCGAGCTCTTCGTCGGTGGCGGGGCGCACCGCGACCACCTCCACGTCGAAGCGAACGTCCTGGCCCGCGAGGGGATGGTTGCGGTCGATGAGGATGCTGTCGGACCCGACCTCGACCACCCGGAAGGTGATGACGTCGCCGTCCGAGCTCTCCGCTTCCACCTCGTCGCCGGGCGCTGCCACCTCGGCGCCGGGGAAGTCGCGGGCATCGACCTCGATGATCGCCTCGGGGTCACGCTCCCCGAAGGCCTCGTCGGGGCTCGCCTCCACGCGGCGCGTCTCCCCGGCCTTGGCGCCGGCGAGACCACGCTCGAGGGCAGGGATGACCTGAGCGTAGCCCGACACGAAGGTCAGCGGCTCGGAGGTCTCGTCCACCTGCTCCCCTTCGGCGTCGAAGAGGCGGTAGGTGACCGAGACCACCATGTCGGGGCCCACCCGATCGGTCGTCACGCTGACCTCTGGCGCGGGTTCATCCCTGGGCCCACGGGCTCAGAGCTTGTCCTTGAGCAAGTCGGCGAAGGTGCCGAACGTAGCCTCGCGCTGCACTTTTTTGCGGTAGTCGCGGTAGGCCTTCTTCTCCGCGTCGGCCTTGAGCGCCCTGATCGACAGGCGCGCTTCGCCGCGACGGTTGTCGGCTTCGGTGACCTTGGCGTCCATGCGATGCCCGAGCGGGAAGCCCTTGCGGAGGTCGGTGCCCCGCGGGGTTCCGGTCTGGCTGGCGTGGATGAAACCACGGGCGTGCCGCCCGGTGGCGCCGATGATGCGCACGCCGAGGCCCGCTTCGCGGTGCTGGATCACCTCGACCTGAACCACCTGATTGCTCGTGATGCGACCGCGACGCTTCTCGCCGCGCTCCTCTTCGGGCGGCGCCGGGTGAAGGGTGACCTTGCGCGCCTTGGGGTCGATGTTGGCAACGATGACCTCGAAGTCCTGACCCTGCTCGACCACCTCCTTCGGGTGTTCGACGTGCTTGAAGGTGAGGTCGGCCACGTGACAGAGCCCATCGATGCCGGGCTCGAGCTGCACGAAGGCGCCGAAGTCGGTGAGGCGAACCACCTTGCCCTTGTGAATGGTCCCGGCCGCGTAGGTCTCGGGCGCCTTCTCCCAGGGATCGGTCTGGGTCGCCTTGTGGCTGAGCCAGAGCTTGCCCTTGTCGTCGATCTTGAGGACCTTGGCCTCGATCTCCTTGCCGGGCTTGAAGATGTCGTTGAGCCGAGCCGAGCGGTTGTGGCTCGCCTCGCTCATGTGGATGACACCCTCGATGTCGCCATGCTCCGGCAGCGAGACGAAGGCGCCCCACTGCAACACGTTGCGCACCACCGCCTTGACCTGCATGTCGGGCGACAGGCTCGAGAGCAGCTCCTTGCGCTTCTCGGTGTGCTCGGCCTCCACCATCGCCTTACGCGACACGACCACGTCGCGCCCCTTCTTGGCGTAGTGGGTGACCACGAACTGCAGCTTCTGCCCGAGCATCGGCGACAGGTCCGCGTTGGGCTTCACGTCGACGTGCGACGCAGGAGCAAAAGCCCGCACGCCCTTGTAATCGACCTCGAGCCCACCCTTGATGACCCCGGTGACCCAGAAGTCGAGCGGGGCCTGGGTCTCGAGTGCGGCCCGAACCTCGGTGCGGCTCTCCGCCGTGTCCCAGAGCTCACGCCCCAGCATCATGAGTCCACCACGGGTGGAGAAGCTCTTCACCTTGGCGATGAACTGCTGCCCCTCCTTGGGCGGAACTTGGATGAGCTCGCTGCGGTCGTAGACGCCTTGCGCCTTGCCGCCGGCCACGTCGAGCCAGATGGCGTCGTCGGTGACCTGCGACACGCGGCCGAAGATCTCGTCGCCCACGTTGAACGCCGGACGCTCAGGCGGCTTGCCACCGCCGGCCTTGCGCCCACCGCTGGACGGACGGGCCTCCCCCGGTTGGCTCGCGCCAGGCTGACTCGCCTGTGCCGCGTCGCCCTTCTTCTTGCGACGTCGACGACGCTTGCGCTTCTTCTTCTCGCCGCCCTCCGCAGGCGAACCGTCGGCGGGCGCAGCCGCTTCCGCTGGCGCAGCTCCTTCGGCAGGCGCAGCTCCTTCCGCAGGCGCAGCTCCTTCGGCAGGCGCAGCCGCCTCCGCAGGCGCAGCTCCTTCGGCAGGCGCAGCCGCCTCCGCTGGCGCAGCACCTTCGGCGGGCGCAGCCGCCTCCGCTGGCGCAGCCGCCTCGGCGGGTGCCGCTGGCGTCGGCGCTGCCGGTGCCGCTGGCGCCGCTTCGGCGGGTGCATCTGGCGCGGGCGCGGCCGCAGGCGCGGTCGCCTCCGCCGGTGCAGCCGGCGCAGCGTTCGGGTTGTCGTTCTGTGCCGCGGGCGCAGCGGTGGCGTCTGCCGTCACCTCTGCCGCCGCGCGCGGCGCGTCCTTCGTCGCGTCGGGAGATGCTACCGAAGTCTCGGTGCCCTCACCCTCGGCGACCTTTTCGTCGTGGCTCATGAGCGAATCCCAGCCCCAGGGGGCTCAACCCATAGCGCGATTCGCTTCACCGCGCGATGGGGAGATGGCGGTTTGTACCGCCACTACGGTCGATGGTGAGCGAAGGCGCTCGACGTGCGTTCAGCACACTGCAGCGATCGGCCATCTTCTCGGCGACGTCGCGGAAGGCCTGCGCCACCGGAAGGTCGGGCGCGGCCTGCACGACGGGCGTACCCGCATCGGCCCACTCGCGAACCTTGGGGTCGATCGGGATCTGCCCGAGGAGCGGTGCCTCCGCGAAGGCCGCGACCTTTTCGCCGCCGCCCGAGCCGAAGAGCTCGTGCCGCTCGTCGCAGTTGCCACAGATGAAGTAGCTCTCGTTCTCCACGATGCCCAGGAGCGGGATCTCCACCTTCTTGAGCATGGAGACCGACTTGTAGACGTCGGCCAGCGCCACGTCCTGAGGCGTGGTCACCACCACCGCACCCGTCGTGCGCACGCGCTGCGACAGCGTCAGCACCACGTCGCCGGTGCCGGGCGGAAGGTCGAGGATGAGGTAGTCGAGGTCGCCCCACTCCACGTCCTTGATGAACTGGAGCAGCGCGCCCTGCAGCATGGGCCCGCGCCAGATGACGGCCGTCTTGTCATCCTCGAGCAGGAAGCCAATGCTCATCAGCTTCACGCCGAAGCGCTCGAGCGGGGTGATCTTGCCGTTGGGGTTGCCAGCCGGGCGACCCGACACGCCGAGCATGGTCGGAATGCTGGGCCCGTACATGTCGGCGTCGAGCAGTCCCACGCGGCAGCCCGCGCGCTTGAGCGCGAGGGTGAGATTGGTCGCCACGGTGCTCTTGCCCACGCCGCCCTTGCCGCTCGTGACGAGCACGATGTTCTGCACGCCGGGGCAGGGGTCGTCTTCGGTGATCTGGCGCTTCATCGCCTTCACGCCCCAGTCGAGGTTTACCGTCTTGGCGCCGGTGCTCTTCACCGCGTCGATCACGTCTTGCTCGATCTTGCCCTTGAGCGGACACGCCGCCGTGGTGAGATCGACGCCGAGGGAGACGGTGTCGCCGTCGACCGCGATGTCGCGCACCATGCCCAGCTCGGTGAGGGGGCGCTTGATCTCGGGGTCGTGAACTTTGCTGAGGGCCGCGTGAACGGCTTCGACGGTGACGGGCATGAGACGGACTCCACTAGGTCGGGCCGGGACTGAGGGTCAACCCCGGACGCCGGGGATACCTAACGCATCGTCATGCCCTGCACCACCTGCTAGCTCTTCTCGTCGCTGTCGCAGTAGGTCTCGCACACGTCGATCACACACAGGTCGACGTCGAGCCAGAGCTTGGCGCACTCGGGCTTGGGCGCGAGGCACGACTGCTCGCAGTCACAGTCACCCGGCTTGCACTTGAAGGCGCACTGCCACAGCTCCTCGCAGGTGTCTTTGGACGCGAGCCGCTTGTTCTCGAAGCTGGCGCATTTGCCCGAGTACTCCTTGCGGTCGGTCTTGCAGCCGCACGCCGGTGCCTTGGCGAGCGAGACGCAAGAAGTACACGCCTTTCGGATCTTGTGCTTCCAAGCCTCGCGGTAGTCGCAGCTCTGCTTGATCGAGGTGAGGTTCACGCCCTTGGCATTGGCCGATGACGACGGCGCGTCGGCCGAAGGGGCCGTGCCTTCACCCTTCTGGTCGCAGGTACAGGCGACGGGGCTGATGAGTCCGCAGATGAGAGAGAGCGTCAGGAGGCGTCGGTCCATGGCCATCACCGTGTCAGTAACGAAAAACCCCCGCCGAGGCGAGTCGCCAGGCGGGGGTTTTCGTGCGCCCTCGGGTGAGGGCACGAGGTTCAGCTCATCACATGCCGAGCGAGCCAGCGACCGAACCGGTGGCCGAGAAGGCCGCGGTCACGTCCTGGCCAGCCTCGCCCACCGCCTGGATGACGACGGGGATGCAGGCGACCTTGATGTCGGAAAGCAGGTCGGCGTTGATGTTGCCCACGAAGGTGCCCGACAGCGCGGCCATACCCTCGAGACGACCGCGGAGCGAAGCCACGGCACCGAGGTTGGCCTCGAGCACCGCCTTGAGCTTGCCACCGATGTTGGCGTCGCCGGTCACGTTGACCGTGAGCTGGGGCGGGGTGCACTCGGCCTTGGCGCTGACGGAGGCGTCGCAGTTGGCCTCGCAGCTGGCCTCGACCTCGCATCCACCCTCGAGCGTGCCGCCCTCGCAGCGCAGGGGCTCGAAGTCGGCGTCGCAGGAGCCGTCGCAGGTGACGCTGGCGTTGGCGGTCGCTTCACAGGAAGCGTCGCACGAGCCCTCGCAGGTGCCGGAGCACTGCACGTTGGGCGCGGTGACCTCGCAGGTACCTTCGCAGATACCCTCGCAGGTGCCGTCGGCCTGGATGCCGGTGCCGCCCGCCATGCCGCCAGCGGTGCAGGTGCCCTCGCACTTGCCGGCACACTCGACGCCGCCGGCGTCCGCGGTGCACTTACCGGAGCAGTTGCCGGTGCAGGAGCCGGTGCAGTTGAGGGTCGCGCCCGCCTCGGCGGTACACGAGCCGCTGCAAGCGACCTCGAGCCGACCACCCTCACAGGTGGGGGGGTTGGCCTTGATGTCACACGAGGCGCTGCCGGAGCACTTGGCCTGGCAGTTGGCCTTGGCGCTGACCGAAGCCGAGCACTGCGGGGGCTGGAAGTCGACGGACACCGACACCATGGCGGTGAAGACGCCGATCTGGTCGACGGCCAGGTTGCAGTACGCGTTCATGCGCTCGCGCTTGTCTTCGATGGCCTCGGCCGCAGCGCGGTCCTCAGGCGAAGCATCGAGGCCCTCGGCGATGCCGCGGCACGCGGTGGTCAGGTCGTCGACCGACGCCGACGCGATGGCGGAAAAGTCGGCGACGGCCTGCAGGGCCACGCCCGAGGTGCCCTCCAGCTCGATGGTGCCACCGACCTGGAAATCACCCTCGTTGCAGCAGAGGGGGTTGTCCTCGCTGCAGCCCGGGGCCGCCACGGCGACGCCCAGAAGCCCAAGCATCGAGAGTCCCGTCGTCGTCAGACGCATCTTGCTCGAGTTCGGCTTCTTCAGCCAGCTGGTCTTGTTGCTCACGTTATCTCCTCTCAAGGTCTCACGTCGGCAGGCTTCCCCAAGCGAAGCCCGGTGCCGCGTCGCTCACACACTTAGCTTCCTTAGTCGGATTCCCGAAGGAATTGAGTGCAGAAGCAGGACGTTTCGTCGTTTTTGGGGACGAGATGTCCGTCCCCATTCAAGAAGTAGTTTGGAGTCTGCCCCATCCCCCGGGCTTCGTCTAGACGAAGCCCGTGACGGAAACTTGCAGACCCACAGCTCGTCACATCGTTTTCCTAACGCTTCAAGCTCGGGATGAAGCTCATTTATCCCAGCAGCCGAAGCTGCCCGTGAAGGGAGCCGCACGCTCGGGGATGAAGCAACGACCCACGAGGTTTGCACCGAAGTTGTCGTTGGCGGTGATGCAATGACCGTTCTTGCCGCTCGGGGCGAGCGGGCAGTCGGCATCGGTTCCGCAGGTCCAGGGGAAGCTGCGGTCGAAACAGTGTTTGTCGCCGTTGTTGTCCGGTTCGCACACCCAGCCCGAGTCGGCCGGACCGCAGTCGGTGTCGCGCAGGCAGTGAGCACAGAACTTCCCGTCGCCGGCCGGCAAGTCGCTGCCGTCGCACTTTCCGCTCCGTGGCACACACACGTTGCGGGGCACGCAGGTATCGCCCGGGGTCGGGCAATCGACGGCGGGGTCGATACAGTCGATGTGAGGGGACGCGCCGCAGGTCTGGGGAGCCCCCGTCGCCTTGTCCGTCGAGGGGGCGTAGGGCACACAAGCTTCGTCGGGGCGGCAGTTCGAGTCGTCGTTGCAGAGCCGCGCGCAGATGTTGTCGCCGGCGTGGGCGGCGCAGAGATCGCCGTCGCCGAACGAGCAGTCGAGATTCTCGCTGCAGGGCGCACACTCGTCTCGCTTGAGACAGGTCTTGCGCATCAGGCAGACGGTGCCCGCGCTGTAGGCCGGGCCTGCGGTGGCGGGGTCGACGCACGGCTCTGGCGATTCGCCGCAGAGAGCGTCCTGGAAATCCGGGTTTGGCTGGTTGCAGATGTCGGTCGGGTCACGGTCGGTGCCGCAGTAGAAACCCGGCTGACACTGATCGTCGCTGTCGCACTCGTGAAGAGAGCAGTAGGCGAGCGCATCACCTTCACCCGAGAACCCCACGCAGCGCAGCGGCTGGCACTCCGCCACCGTGCAGCGGTTGAAGATGCAGGCCGCACCGTCCTCGGCGCACTTGCCCTTGTTGCACCGGGCGTCCTCGCCGCAGGCGGCTTCGTCGAGCTCGCAGGTGCACGAGGGGGCCGTCGTACAGGGGGTACCGTCGGGGCATGCGGTCTGGGCGGCGCACTGCGTATCGCCGAACGGGCAGTCGAGCCCCCACCAGCCCTCGGGGAAACCGCTCGCACCCACGGCGGGGATCTGACCGCTGTCGTCGCACACGGCGACCTTGACCTGGACCCCGTTCTCGTCCTCGTCGGTGAGCTTTTCGCGACACACCTGGTAGCCGGGGAAACAGTCCTCGTGCTCGTCGCAGACCAGTTTGCAGCGATTGTCGACGCAAACGTTGCCTTCCAAGCACTTGGCCGGGTCGCACTTGGCCTCGCATCGACCGTCCACGACCACGCCGCCCACGCATTCATCGCCGGGGATGGTCTCGGTCGTGCAACCGGTCGACGGCAGCGCCGCCCCGAGAAAGATGCCTGCGGTGGCCAACCAGCCGAACCAACCCTTGCCCCACGACGATCGCCGCTTGCTCATACCTCTGCCCTCGTTCTCAGTCGGCTGTCGCCGTCAAGCAGGGCGGACTGCGTCCGCCGATTCCCAAGTCTTTTCCGGGAGGTCACCCTCGTGCACACCCCGGCCCCGAGCGAGGTACCACCCTCGGCGGCACCGCTGCGCAGCAATAGCACCGCCGTCCGGGCGTGAGCAACGTCGCAACGCAGGGTTATTCCCGGGCCGGCACGGTTGCGACCTCCCCAGAATTGACGCCTGCGTTCTCCTTTGTTCATGCTACCCTTTCGAGCGCAGGCGTTGCGTCGATGTGGGTCTGCACTGGGAGTCGAGAGATCATCGCGGGACCGTCGAGGACCGACACACTCGTCGATGACATGGTTGTGAAACCACGGAGCCGCTGCGGCGTAAGGCCCAAGGCTGAGGCAGAAGTATGAAGATGATGAAGTTCTTGGGTCTGATGGCGGCGGCTTCGTTGGCGGTGACGTCGCTGGGTTGCAGCTCGGAGGAGGTCGAGAAGGACGACGACGCCCCCACCTTCCAGGAAGGTCAAGGCGAGACCAGCTGGCAGGGTGAAGATGCGGCCTACCCCGCAGCCCCCTACGGCATCCGCGAGGGCCAGGTCATCCCCGACTTCGAGTTCTTCGGCTTCTACGACTACATGAACCTCGGCGCGCAGATCACCCCGATCGCGCTGGCCGACTTCTACAACCCCACCGGAGATGAGGTCTTCCCGGAGGGACATCCCTTCGCCGGTCGCGCCAAGCCCAAGATCGTGGTGATGATCGTCTCCGCGAGCTGGTGTCCGCCGTGCCAGGCCGAGGCCGAGACCGACATCCCCGAGAAACGGGACGAGTACAAAGACGATGTGGTGTTCCTGAGCACGCTCACCGATGGGCCCAACCCAGGTACGGCAGCGACGTTCGCGGACCTCGAGAATTGGACCAAGACCTTCCCTGTCGATTACCCGATGGCGATCGATCCTGCGAACCAGATACACGACCTGTACCCGCGCGCCGCCTTCCCCGCGAACATGATGATCCGCACCGACACGATGCAGATCGTTCGCGCCGTCAACGCGGCACCCGACGCCGCCTTCTGGCTTCAGGCGGACGGGATCATCGCCGGCGGCAGCTGAGCGCCGCCCCCAAGGCGATACGAAGGTCGACGACGACGCAGAACGGTTCAGTGAGGGGCTTCGGCCCGCTTGCTGAGCCGTTCGTCGTATCTGGCGCGACCGATTCTAGAGGTTGAGACACGATCCCATGAGCAAGAGCCCCGTCATCCCGTCCCGTTTCTTTTCCTTCGCCGGCATCGCCTTCCTGGCCGCCGCCCTCGCCGGCTGCAGCGGCGTAAAGGTCGGCGGAGGTGCCGCCGACCCCGACACCGATGGCGGCAGCAGCAGTGGAGCCCCGACCGATCCGGGCGGTACCGATACGGGCGGCACCGGTAGCGACGGCGGCACCGACGTGGCGCGGGCCCCGGACTTCGGCCTCCAAACCCTCGACGGCGACTTCGTCTCCCTCTCCGACTTCAGAGGCAAGAAGGTCGTGCTCATCGACTTCTGGGCGACCACCTGTGACCCCTGCCTCGCGGAGATGCCCGAGCTCGTCGACCTCTACGAACGAAAGAAGGAGCAGGGCTTCGAGGTCCTCGCCATCGCCACCGACGGCTCCGAGACCCAGGCCGCGGTCAGCGCGACGGTGTCGAAGTTCAGCATGCCCTTCCCCATCCTGCTCGACCCCGAGACCGAGGTGATGGACCTCTACAACCCGAAGGGCATTCTCCCCTTCACGGTCATCGTCGACCGCGACGGCGGTATGGTCTTCACCCGCGCCAGCTTCCAGGCCGGCGACACCAAAGCCATGGAGTCGCTCGAGGCCGAGGTCGACGCCGCGCTCGCCAAGAAGTAGGACTCTCGGCCGTGGTTCCACGGTTGCGCCGCTGTTTCTCGAGAGCCCCCTTCGGACTCAGGGCGGGTGCCGCCGCCATCCCCGTCGTCGCTGCGCTGAGCACCCTTTCGGTGCCGGCGCAGGCGATCGAGATCCCCAATGTCGGGGGCGAGACGATGCGCGTCTTGCTGACGAACACCAGCGAGCTCGCTTATCGGTTCGACAACCGCGACGACAACAACGCGGGCACCAACGTCCTCGTCCCGCAGAACGTCGTCAACGACAACTACCTCGAGTCGTACAACCGACTCTACGCACGCGTCGACTACTGGAAGTTCCGGCTCGGGGTTCGGCTCGACAGTGCGGTCTACGCCCTCGAGCTCGATCGCCAAGGGGTGCAAGACTTGGTGCGGGATCGCATTGGTGAACCCGGCGACCTGTCGCTCGAGAACCGCCTCAATCGCGAGCTCCACTCTCGCTACACCGACCTCATCTACCCCGCGAAGCTCAACCTCCGCTTCAAGCACAAGCGGTTCGAGGCCACCCTCGGCGACTTCTACGTGCACCTCGGACGCGGCATGGTGTTCAGCGTCCGCAAGATCGACGAGCTCGGGGTCGACACCACCATCCGCGGCGCCAAGGTCAAAGGCGGGTTCAAGGCCGGCGGCGTCAACGTACAGGGCATGGCCTTCGCCGGCCAGCTCAACCCGCTGCGCATCGACGTCCCCAATGGCCGCATCCTCCATGGCGACGGCTCGGCGCTGTTCTTCGGTTTCCCGAAGGCAGGCGACTTCTCCTACTTCGAAGCGACGGGCAACGACACCTTCGAGGAGCGCGTCGACCCCGCCGTGCCCAGCTACCTCGAGGATACGGTCGTCGGCGGCAACGTGACCGTCGCCCCCTCCTTCGCCACCTTCGAAGCCAACGCGACGGCGCTGTTTCGTAAGTCGAACAGCCGCGAGAACGCCGAATGCCTACGCGACGGCAACGACTCGGCCTTCTGTGCCTCCGAGTTCCCGGTCTTCCGCAATCCGGAGTCGACCCGGTCTCACGATCGGATCATCACCTACAGCGGCGCCGTCCGCATCCCGCCCATCGAGAACGTCTTCGACGCCTACATCGAGGTCGCGGGGCAGCATCAGCAGAAGGGGCAGTTCAGCCTCAACCAGAACACGGGCGACATCTCGCGCCTCGAGGGACTCACCGGCTACGGCATCTACGCCAACATCAACCTGCACGCCGGCCCCGCCTCCTTCACCATCGAAGGAAAGCACTACCAGCGCTTCTTCCCGCTCGGCGCCAACATCGACCTGGTCAACCCGGGCACCTCGGCGCCCGAATACAGCATCGTCTTCTACAGCCGGCCGCCGACCATCGCGCCCATCTACACGCAGTTCCTCGGCTCGCCCGACATCTGCATGACCGGTGGTCGCGTGCGCACCGACGTCTCCCTCAGCGACGACTTCAAGCTCTATGGCTGGGGCGGCTACTACCGGTCTCTCACCGAAGCCAACCCCATCAACAACGAGTGCAAGACCACCCGCACCGTGACCGAGCAGGACGGCACCGAGACCGAGGTCGACGCCCCCGAGCTCATCACCAACACCGTCGACCTCGCCGCAGGTACGGACTTCAAGTTCGACCACGGGCAGAGCCACTACATCGTGTGGGTCGGAGCACGCGATCAGCAGCACACGGTGCCTGTCGCCTCGAACGTGAACTTTCCCCCGGTGACCGTCTTCTACCGCGAGGCGTACATCCGCTACGACATCACCCAGCACCTCGCCGGTGACTTCTCGCTCTCGGCACTGGGTTTCCACCAGCGCCGCTACGAGCCGGCCATCGTCGACAGGCCATGGCACGAAGGAGAGAACCTCCTCTCCCTCAACTACAACCCGCACTGGTCCTTCATCTTCGGGGTGGAGTACCTGCTGCGCCCCGGCTTCCCCGACACCTACTTCAACGGGGCCGTGCAATACCGAGCGAAGGCCGACGAGCACTGGTACGACTGGGTCTTCAACACCGTCACCGCCTACGTCGGACAACGGCGCTCGGCGCTGCGGTGCATCGGTGGCGTGTGCCGGCTCTATCCCGCCTTCGAGGGCGCTCGCGTCGAGCTCGTCTCTGTCTTCTAGAACCGCCTGTCTTCTAGAACCGCCTGTCTTCTAGCCTGCCTCTTCGAAGCGCCTATCGCCCGCGGCGTGCGAATCGGCGCGGCGTGGGGCGTGGCAGCCGCACGGTGCGACGACGCCTCGGTCGCCGCACGACCGACGCTTCGGGCCGCTCGATCATGGTGATGGTCACCTTCGAGCGCACGCTGCGAAAGTAGCGGTCGAGGGCCGTTGCGAGACGGGACGCGATGTACCACTGGCGCAAGTCGTCGGCCGCGTCCTCGAAGGTCCGCTCCGTGAAGGGCGTCTCGCCGCGCTGGTGGACCTCACGCAGGTCGAGTTCACTCGGGCGCAGCATCGGGGCCACCGTCTTGTCGAGGTACCAGCTCGCGCGAGCCCGCCGCCGCATGATGGTGTCGAGCTCGCCGGGGGCGATGCCCTCGGCCGAACGAGCACGACGTAGGACGTCCGCCGCCTGGGCTTCTGCCTCGTTCCGTGCCTCGGCCGCCGTCTCTGCGTTGAGCTTGCCCGCCTCGCGCAGGGCGTCGAGCTTCTCGTTCAGGATCGGCTCCGAGATGCGCTTCTCGAGGAGCCGACGCGCCGACTCGGCATAGATGGCGACCTGCCGCGGGCTCGGCTTGGGGTCGACCGGAAGCTGGGCGAGCATCGACTCGGCGATGCGACGCTCGAGCGCGGAACGCACGTGCTTGTCGAGATAGGGCGGGCCCTGACGACCGCGGTTCTCGACGATGGCCTCGATGCGCGCCTCGAAGGCGAGCTCACGCGCGGTGACGAACTGAGGCCGTTGCACCCCGCCCGTCGCGCGCGAGACCCAACGCACGACCACGCGGTCCACCTCCTCCACCTCCGAGGCGTCGGGGTCGACCGGTGCCCGTCGTTCGCGACGGGCCTGGGCCTCGGCGGTGGACGCTGTCGTCAGCGCCACGAGGAGACCCAAGCCGATGGTGAGGCGCCGTCTCACGCCTCCCTCAGCCGTCTTTGGCTGCGGCGCGGATCTTCGTGACGACCTTGGCCGAGGAGGGCTCCTCGGTGCTGGCCGGCTCGGGCTCTTTTTCTTCGGCCACATCGGGCGCGGCCTGCTCTCGCGACGGCGCCGAAGCCCGGGGCCTGCGAGACCTCAGGAACTCACCGAAGGCGGCTAGGTTCTCGAGCTCGCGCGAACCGAGACCCTCGATGATGTCGCGCAACTGACGACGCAGTGCCTCCGCATTGCGGGGGCGGCGACCGGCATTCGAACCGTCGGGCTGCGGCGCCACCTCGGCCCCCTCCTCGCCCTCGCCTTCCACGAGGTCGGGCACCCAAACCGGGCGCTTCACGGGGTTGAGGGCGTGGGCGTTGAGCCAAGCCTCCATGAAGATGCGGAGCCGCTCGCTGCGGAAGGCAAACCATCGCTCCCGCTCGGGGCCGTAGCCCATGAGCACGTCCTTGAAGCGCCGGAAGGCACCCTTGCCGTCGATGGCGCGGGTGAGGCGCTGCTGCAGCTGGTCTTCATCGACCATGGGGATGAAGCGCTCCATCCACCGGTACTGCTCTCGTGAGCTCACCGGCTCGATGCGCAGGTAGCTCTGGTCGGCGGCGATGCGCGCATGCATCTGAGGGTCGGCGACCCCGTCGACGATGCGCAGCACGTCACCCGTAGGCACGTGGAGGTACGAGTGCACCTCGGGAGCGTTGTTCTCGAAGGCATCTTCGAGCGCCTCCCAATCGATGGGCACGTCGCGCCACGTCTGTTCTCCGCGGGGCTTCCCTCCGCTGGGGCGGTCGTTGTTGCTCATGACTCCTCTCCTCCATTTCGTGGTCCCCGCAACCTGTGTGGGCGTCAGGTCGGTGGGCGGTGGGGACCGATAAGCGTGGGTCCGTTGGAGGGCCGTCGCCAGAGCGAGGCGGACCTCCTCCCATGAAGATGGGCGGATCCACGAGGTTAACAGAGGAGAGACGGACTTCGTTCCACAAAGGTCCGACAAATCACGGCGTGCGGGCTCGGGCGACGGCGGAGTGCCACCCATCGCGCTCCGCCTTGCGGTCGGCCGCATCCCCGACAGGCTCGAAGGTTCGCTCGATGGGGGCCATGTTCGCCACCGCCGCCTTGTCGGCGAAGAGCCCGGCGCCGAGGGCGGCGAGCATCGCAGCGCCCCGCGCCGTCGTCTCGAGCTCGTGGGGTCGCTCGATGCGGAGACCGGCAAAGCGCGCCTGCTCCCGCATGAGGAGGTCGTTGGCCGCCGCGCCCCCGTCGACGCGCATCTTGGCGAGCGGCTTGCCGAGATCCTCGGCCATGGCGTCGAGCAGGTCGGTCACCTGATGGGCGATGCCCTCGAGGGTGGCGCGCGCGAGGTGGGCGCGGGTGGTCCCCCGGGTGAGACCACAGATGATCCCGCGTGCTTCGGGGTCCCAGTACGGAGCGCCGAGTCCCGCGAGGGCCGGCACGAAGTAGACCCCATCGCTGCTGTCGACCTCTTCGGCGAGCGCCAGCACGTCGCTCGCCTTCTCGATGAACCCGAGACCGTCACGAAGCCACTGCACCGCCGCCCCCGCGATGAAGGCACTGCCCTCGAGGGCGTAGGTCACCTCATCGCCGATCTGCCACGCCACGGTGGTGAGAAGACCGAACCGGCTCACCACCGGTGCAGCGCCGATGTTGGCGAGCACGAAGGCCCCGGTCCCGTAGGTGCACTTGGCGTCGCCCACGGCGAAGCAGGCCTGACCGAAGAGCGCCGCCTGCTGGTCACCCGCGATCCCCGCGATGGGCACCCCGTCCGGAAGGGGACCGAACCCCTTGGTCTCGGCCACCCGACCCGCCGAGGGCACGATGGTGGGCAGCACCCCCATCGGCACCTTGAGCAGCTCGCACATCGTCTCGTCCCAGCCGCCCTTCAGGTTCATGAGCAGGGTGCGCGATGCGTTGGTGGCGTCGATGGCGTGTACCGCGCCTCCGCTCAGCCGGTGCACGAGGAAGCTGTCGATGGTGCCGAACGCGAGCTCTCCCGCCTCGGCCTTCTGGCGTGCGCCGTCGACCTCGTCGAGGAGCCAGCGCACCTTGGTGCCGCTGAAGTAGGGGTCGAACACGAGACCGGTGCGCTCACGCGCCATGTCTTCTCGGTCCTTGAGGGTCGCGCAGAGCGCCCCCGTGCGACGGTCCTGCCACACGATGGCCCGCGCGATGGGCCGCCCGGAGCTGCGCTCCCACATGAGGGTCGTCTCGCGCTGGTTGGTGATCCCGACCGCGGCGATGCGCTCGCCGGTCACGCCCGCCGCCTCGAGCGCGCCCGCGGTGGTGGTCTCCACGGTGGCCCAGATGTCCTCGGGGTCGTGTTCGACCCAGCCCGGCTTGGGGAAGTGCTGCTTGAATTCCACCGTCTTACGACCCAGTGTGGTCCCCTGTAGGTCCATCACCAGACAGGTGGTTCCGGTCGTCCCTTGGTCGATGGCGAGCAGCAGATCGGCGTTCGACATCCGAAGGAAATACCGCGGTCGGCGCAGGACCGGAAGCATCGGCCGGTCTCCCTCGCCAGCGAAGGCGGAGAAGTCGTGCGATCTCGATTTGGGCGATTGTTACCCGCGGGTGGCCCGGCTAAGCTTTCGCTCACGCCATGGCGCGTTTGGTGCTTCAAACGGCAGAGGGGCAGCAGGTCGTCGAGCTTCGCCAGACGAACACGCTGGGCCGCCACCCGAGCAACACGATTCAGTTGCTCGACAAGATCGTGTCGAAGGAGCACTGCGTCATCGAGCTCCGCGGGAGCACGTTCTTCCTCCGCGATCTGGGCAGCCTCAACGGCACCTTCGTCAACCGCGAGCGCGTCCCGGCCGAGGGCATTCGCGAGCTGGCCGACGGCGATGAGATCGCCCTCGGCCAAACCAAGGCGCGCTTCGAAGAGGGCGCGAGCCCGAGCAACTACCCGCCGCCTCCCAGCAACTGGCAGCAGCAGCCCCAACAAGGGCAGCAGAACTGGGGCACGAGCGCGATGCCTCAGCAGTCGCAGCAAGGCGGATACAACCGCCAGCAGCCGCCGATGTCGCACGTGCCGAGCACGGCGTACCCGCAGCACCTCCAGCAGCAGCAGGCACAGCAACCGCAGCCACCGCAGCAGCAGGGATACAACCGGCCCCCACCGCCCGCGCGCGGTCCTGCCTCGGGCGGGCGACGGCCACCGCCGCCCCGCACGCCGTCACGTGGCTTCTCCACCGCTTACCTGCCCGCCATCACCCAGAGCACGCAGGTCGACACCGACGACGAGGCCCGCCAGATCGGCGCGGAGATCGTCGCCACCGAGCGCGAGTTCCGGCCCTTCGACGAGATCGGTCAGAACCACAACCAGCTCCGCGCCGACTACGAACGGCTCCGGCTCTCCTACGAGCTCACGCGCGACATCGCCGACGAGAAGGACACCACCGCCCTCCTCGAGAAGATCCTCAAGAGCATCTTCCGCTTCATCCCCGCCCAGCGTGGCGTCATCTTCCTCAACGTCGATGGCGAGATGCAGCCCGCGGCCCAGCACCGCACCGACGGTGGCAAGGGATCCATCAGCGTCTCCACCACGATCCTGAGCAAGGTCGTCGAGGACCGCAAAGCCGTGCTCACCCACGACGCCGCGATGGACTTCGCTGCGTCCAAGGGCAAGAGCATGATCCTCAACCAGATCCAGTCGGCGATCGTGGCGCCCATGCTGCACAAGGACGAGCTCTTCGGCGTCTTGTGGCTCGACAGCAAGTCGCTCGCGCAGTTCCAGCCGAAAGACCTCGAGCTCGTCAGCTCGGTGGCCAACCAGGCCGCCATGTTCATCGAGATCAACGTGCTGGGTCAGCAGATCCAGGCCGAGCAGCTCAACCGCGAACGCCTCAGCCGCCTGCTCTCGCCCAACGTCGCCGAGCGGGTCATCAAGGGCCAGGTCGACGTCATGCCTGGCGGCACGCGTACCGACTGCACCGTGTTCAACAGCGACATTCGCGGATTCACCCGGATGAGCGAGCACGTGCCGCCGGAAGAGATCGTCGAGATGCTCAACAGCTACTTCGAGCTGATGGTCGACACGATCTTCAAGTACGAGGGCACGCTCGACAAGTTCATGGGTGACGGGATCATGGCCCTGTGGGGTGCTCCCGTGAGCCACCCCGACGATCCCGAGCGCGCCGTCGAGTGCGCCCTCGAGCAGACCGAGGTGCTCGGACGCTTCAACCGCGAGCGCATGTCGCAGGACCGGTTGCCCCTGGGCGTGGGCGTCGGCATCCACAGCGGCCCCCTGGTCGCGGGCTACATCGGCAGCAGCAAAGCCCTCAGCTACACCGTCATCGGCGACGTGGCGAACACGTCCGCGCGGCTCTGCTCACGCGCCCTCGCGGGTCAGATCATCGTGAGCGAGGCCACGCGAGACAAGCTCGGCAACCGCTACGAATGTGAGGAGCTGGCCGCGGCGCGCATCCGCGGAAAGAACAAGCCGATGCGCTTGTTCAACGTGGTTCGTGCACGCCGCATCTCTCAGGTGCCGGTGAGCGTGACCAAGGCCGCATCCATCCAGGATCCGCTCACCAGCCCCGCGTCTTCCAAGAGCAGCTGAGCCGACGATTGAGTTTCGCGGCGGGAGTCCGTAGAAGAATCCCGTGGCCTCCATCGTCCTGTCTTTCGAGAAGCCGATCGTCGAGCTGCTCGCCCGCGTACGCGAAGTCCGTGAGCTCGCCGAGAAGGACGACAGCTACACCGCAGAGCTGACCCGCCTCGAGAAGCAGGCGCAGACGCTCGAGCCGATCCAGAAGGTCCAGCTCTCGCGCCACGCCAACCGGCCCTACACCCTCGACTACGTCGACCGCCTCTTCGAAGACTTCGTCGAGCTCAAGGGTGACCGGCGTTTCTCCAACGACGCGGCCATCGTGGGCGGGCTCGCTCGCTTCAACGGCCAAAGCGTGGTCGTGGTCGGCCACCAGAAGGGGCGCGGCACCAAGGAGAACATGGTGCGTAACTTCGGGATGCCGCAGCCCGAAGGCTACCGGAAGGCGATCCGGCTCTTCGAGCTCGCCGACAAGTTCGGCCTCCCCGTCATCACCTTCATCGACACCCCCGGTGCCTACCCTGGCATCGGTGCCGAAGAGCGCGGCCAGTCCGAAGCCATCGGCGCCGCCATCGCGGCCATGGCGCGCGCCCGTGTGCCCATCGTGGCCTGCATCATCGGCGAAGGCGGTAGCGGCGGCGCGCTCGCGCTCGGCGTGGCCAACCGCGTGATGGTGCTCGAGTTCGGCTGCTACAGCGTCATCAGTCCCGAAGGCTGCGCGGCCATCCTCTGGAAGGACGGCGCGCGCGCTCCCGAAGCCGCACGCCAGCTGAAGATCACGGCGCAGGACCTCTTGCGGCTCGAGGTCGTCGATGAAGTCGTTCCCGAGCCTCCCGGCGGCGCCCACCAAGATCACGCCGCCGCGGCCGCGCTCGTAGGCAAGGCGCTCGGCGATGCGCTCGCTTCCTTCGAAGGTATGGACGGCGACGCGATCGCGCAGCATCGCTACGACCGCTTCCGCAAGCTCGGCGCGTTCGCCTGAATCAGGCCATCGTCTCGAGCGAGAGCTCGATGTCGTCGGCCTCGAGCTCTTCGATGGCGCCGAAGGGCTCGGACGAGAAGATGTCCTCGACGAAGTCGTCGAGCTCTTCGGGGTGCTGACACCATTGGTGGCCGACGTCGATGTCGTCCATGTCGTCGGTCGGCTCGAAGCGGTAGGTCAACGAGAGCTGCCAGGTGTTCTCGTCGCCGCCTTCTTCGGTCGTGAGCTGCCGCGTGAGGTTGAGCTCGAAGTAGTCGCCGTCGCCGCGGTCGTAGGTGCCCCACTGGAAGAGGAGCATGTCGCCGTCGTCGTCGATGGAGACGTCGGACGCGCGAACATCCCGGTAGAAGCCCAAGAGCGCGTTCAGCCCCTCGCGGGGATGATGCTCACTGAGGTCCAATCCCAGCTCGCTGGTGCGCTGTCGAAACTTCCTCTCCACGTCGCTCGTCTGCATGGCGAATTCTCAGACGCGCAGCGTTAGCCGCACGGCACGTGGCGGCAACCCAAAGCGTCAGCCTTCGTGGCGGTCGATCCCATGGAGGGGAGCGGATGTCGAACGCTGAGCCTCACTGCCTGCGCTCGCACCGAAGGACGAACCGAAGGAGGCGCCGTTCGACGGGGCGCTGGAGGTGCCGCCAGGCGAGCCGTTGGCCGCGGTGGGCCGGCTCTTGCCATCTCCGTTGGGAGGGGCTCCGTTGGGGCGGGCGGCATCGTGTGGGGCTGGGCTGTGCGGGGCTGAGCTGGGTTGGGATCCGTTGGGCTGGGCTCCACTGAGCATGGGGCCCGGGGTCGTCGACTGAGCGGCACGCGCGGGCGCTTCGAAGTCCCCCAGCCACGCAGCCGTGTCGTCGAAGCCGTCCTTGCGGAGGCGGAAGACGTTTTGGGTGCCCTGCGACTCGTGCACGACCAAGGCCGCGGCCCGAAGAATGCGCAAGTGCTTGCTCACCGCGGGACGACTGACGGGAAGCTCGGCGGCGATGGCGCCGACCGGCCTCGGCCCGCGGGCGAGGATCTGAAGAATTTGTCGGCGGGTCGGGTTGCCGAGCGCGTCGAGAGCGTTTTCTGCGTAGGTCATGGTGCTCTGAGGCCGCGGACTCTTCACGCAAATGCCTCCCTAACGTTAAGTAACCCCAGCCTCCCGATCGTCAACCAGATCCCCCTGACCTGGTCTCGAGGCTGCGAGGTGATACAAGGAAAACCAGGTGCCTGAGGCGCAAGAAGCCGCGATCGAAGAAGCGCCTTCGATCGAAATCAGCCCGCGGCCCGGGCCCGCGGCAAGAGGGCTCTTCGCGCTGATACTGCTCATTGGTTCCGGTGTGACCTATGCCGTTGGCTGGCTTGGCCTGCTGGTTCTCGGCCTCGCCCCCGTCACCTGGCTCATCGCCGTCCTGACCCGACCTCGCCGCATGCGCCTCTTCGAAGACGGGGTCGAGGTGTCTACCTATTGGGAGCCGAGCTACCGCATGCGCTTCGACGACGTGCGCACGGTGTACCGACATCCGGAACGCCCATGGCTCCCCTACACGTTGGTATTGATCGACGAAGCTCAGTCGCGGCTCCCCGTGCCCTTCGTCGAACCTGCGGTCGAGGCCCTGCACACGGCCATCGAGCGCGCATGTGTGAGACCCGTGCTCGCCGATGCGAGTGAAGCGTTGCGCGACGGGGCGCGGCTCTACTTCGGACCGCTGGTCATCCATCGGGAGGGTTTCGAGCTGCGTGGCCGCGACATCCCCTGGGGCGCCGTCGACACCATCGAGGCCGCCGGTCACGTCCTCCGCCTCGAAGGGCACACGGGCCGTATCGCGTCGCTACCGGTGGAGCAGCTCCCCTTCCCGACCGTGCTGGTGCAGCTCCTCCGCGAGCTCGACCTCGAGGTTCAGCTCCGCGACCCCCTCTTTTTGCTCGAGCAGCCCGACGATGCCGTCGGCTGAAATTGCTCCGCCCCGGTCGTGAGGCTAGGTTCCCCGGGATGTCCGCGCTGGCCGCTGCCGCCTTCCTCCTCGCCCAAGCCGCGGCGCCTCCTCCGCCGCCCCCAGAACCGGACGACACCGACCCGCGTCTGATCTTCGGCTGGACCGCCATCGGCGTCGGAAGCGCCGCCACCGTCACGGGGGCCATCCTCGGGGTCATCGCACTCGCCCGCTACGAGAGCCTGAGCTGCGAGAACGACCTCTGCCCGCCCGACCAGCACGACGATGCCGAGGCCTTCAACGACCTCCGCATACCCTCGGGGATCCTCACCGTGGGTGGGATCCTCGTCGCCGGCATCGGGATCCCATTCGTCGTCTTCGCCAACGAAGACGCAGAGGTCGACGAACCTCGTGCGGAGCTGTTCGTGGGTCCGGGTCAGCTCGGCCTCAAGGGGCACTTCTGATGCGGGCGGCGCTCTTGTGTCTGGTGTTGGCGGGCTGCGTACTGCCCGAGCAGGACCTCGCCTCCGAAACCGACATCTGCTTCGCCTGCGCCCAAACCACCTGCGGGGCCGAGATCGGTGCCTGCAGCGCCGACGACGATTGCGCGGCCCTTCTCTCCTGCGTGCAAGGTTGCACCGGCGACGACTGCACGGGGGCCTGCGTGTCCGACAATCCGAACGGGGTCATGCTCGCCACGCCCGTGCTCGACTGCGCAACGGCGTCATGCCCTGACGACTGCGACGCGCTCGCCTTCTGACGGGCGCGTCAGTCGCGAAGGCCCTTGCCGGCGAGGATGCGTGGCGCGTGCTTGTCGATGCGCTTGTGACGCGTGGCCGCCTGCTTCGCACCCGACACGTGCAGGTGATAGGCGCGCTGCCGACCGGGTGTCAGCGCCTCGAACGCAGCCTTGAGGTCGGGGTCGGCGTCGAGGCGCTCGCGCAGCTCTTCCACCAGCTCGAGCTCGGGCTTCGATGCGAGCTTCTTGCCAGACTTCGCGAGCGCGATGGCCTCGACCACGTAGTCCTTCACCACGGCCTGTAGGCCTTCGAGGTGCTCGAGGCTGGTGAACTCGAACCGCTTTCCCACCCTGGAGTTCGGACCGGGAAACGCGAGCAGCCCCGCCGGATCCTTCATCGCGGATCCCTGAAAGAACATCAGGCACAGATGCCCCTTCATGGGCTGGATGATGGCGATGTTCTTTCCGTCGTGCGCGTAGCAGGGTTTGCCCCACTTTCGCTCCTCGGTCAGCTCACAGTCGGCGAGCACCTCGCGAAGCAGAGCCAGCTCGGCCCGCCACTGCTTCGCCCGCTTGAAGTAGCCGTCGAGCTCGGGGTTCATTGGTAGATTCTACTTTCTCCATGCGGAGTTGGTCCCCGCGTCAGTTTGAGCAAAACCCCCGTTCAAACCGTGCATGCGGATTTCCCGCACACGGCTTACCGGTGGTCTCTTGGGCTGCTGCATTACGCGTTTCTCCAGAAGGGCCGTGCCGGGTATTTCACCCTTCCCCTCAGGCGTATGAGCCCCAGTTCCTCGAAGTACTCGCGTGACCAACCGGCGGCCTCGCCTGCCTTCAGATTTCGACCTTTCCGCTTCACGCGGAGGGTTTTCAGCTGACGCCAGACGTACGCGTCGAGTTGGTTGAAGCGATGAGCAGCGTTCCCGGTGCGGAAGTAGTTCGACCATCCCCGGAGGACCGGGTTGAGGTCATCGATCACATCTCGGATGTCATCGTGGCATCGACTCTTGCGGGCGATGCCCTTCACGCGCTGTCGGATCCGCTTCATGGATCGCGGCGAGGGTTCGCGGAGGAGGAAGTAAACGCGCTTGCGCTTCTGCTCCCACAGCTTGCCACTCATCCGCTTCCGCAGACGACAGCCGAGGAAGTCGAAGCTCTCTTTTCCGTCGTAGAGCTCGACTCGCCTCGTCTTCTCCGGGTGTAGCTCCAGACCAAGTCGCGCGAGGATGACCCGGATGCGCTTCTCGGCCTCGATGCACTCGCGCTTCGTCCGGCAGATGATGACGAAGTCGTCCGCGTAGCGGACCAGCGTTCCCAAAGGAGCGCTGTGCCGCGTCCACAAGAGGTCGAGCACGTGCAGGTAGATGTTCGACAGAAGCGGGGAAATGACCCCGCCCTGTGGCGTGCCCGCGACGGTCTTGGACACCACCCCGCCTTCCATCACTCCTGCTTGGAGCCACTGCCGCAACAGCTTCAGCACCCGTCGGTCGGAGACTCGCTTCCCGACCAGCTTCATCAGCTTGTCGTGGTCGATACTCCCGAAGTAATCCCGGATGTCGGCGTCGAGCACGTGATGCTTCTGGTAGGCCTCCTTGCGAAGGACCTCCAACGCCATCGTCGCGCTCCGCTTTGGCCGGAAGCCAAACGAACAAGGCAGAAAATCCGCCTCGAAGATCGGTTCCAGCATCAGCTTCGCCGCCATCTGCACCACCCGGTCCTTCACCGTTGGGATGCCCAGAGGCCGCTTCTTTCCATCGGACTTGGGGATGTACCGACGCATCACCGCCTGCGGTCGGTACTCACCTGCGCGAAGCACTGTACCGAGCTCTTCGAGGAAGCGCTCGACACCGTACTCCTCCACATCCGCGACCGTCTGAGCATCGAGCCCAGCCGAGCCACGGTTCTTGCGTACTCGCCTCCATGCCTCCCACAGGACGTCACTCCGGTGGATGCGGTCGTATAGGGCGTGAAAGCGGCGGGTTGGAGAACGCTTGGCTGCAGCCCACAGTCGACGTTGGAGGTAGCGAACTTTGACCTCCGCACTACGGCGGCGGGGGGAGTTGGGTCCGGTCTTGCCGGCCATGCCCTCGCTCGTGCCTCTTCCCTCGACATGACCACCGTAGGGACCCTTCCCTCCCGTCGCGTTATTCTTCACGACGTTCGTCGACGAGGCCGAAACCTCCCCGTCCGGTACTACGATCCCCTCGGATTCCCGCTCAGCAGCGCTCGATTTCGGCTTCGCCTTATACGAGCCACCTTGCCGCGACGACGGCAGCTGAGACGGGCCTCCCGTGTTCCGCACATCTCCTTGCACACGTGCTGCGCCCCATACCCCGCCGGGACCTCCCCCTCGCTCCGGTTCTGGAGGGGACGGTGTCGCCTTCGCCGTGACATGAGCGGCTCGGCTCCCAGATTGTTTCTCTGTCGAGGCTGCAGGCTTCACTTCATGTTGCGGCCCGCGTGCTTGCTCCCCGCTGCACGGCTTCCGCCGCCTCACGGGCTCTTGACGTCCCGCTCGGGACAACGGGCTCTCACCCGATGCCTGGGACCTGCTACCCGGCGCTCCGGCGCTTACCGGGACGGGACTCTCACCCGCTGGAGATGTGCAGCCTGGCGACGCACCTCGCCCCTCCGAGGAAGGACGCTTCGCTTCGCCGTCACGGCGCACCATGCGCAAGAGCCTAGCCACCGGGGCGCGCATGCAACAAGCACCTCAGACCCGCACGCCCTGAATCACGCGCGGGATCTCACCGAAGATGGATCCGATGGCCGCGACCGCATCGTAGTCGTGGCGCTCCAGTGCTTCCTGCAACGTCTCCACCTCCACTGGTGCCATGCACACCTCGCGTAGATACCTCGCCAAGGAGGAGGGACGTCGCGCATCAGGTAGCATCTCGAGCTCGAAGCGCTGGAGCTGAGAGGCGAATCCGATGTTCATCAGCGCCTCCCCCCGCCGGGCCCGCACGTCGCAGTAGGTCTCGTAGAACGGCCTGCGCTCACGATGCATCAGAAGGGCCGTCACCAGCGTCGCCGAGCGACTCACGCCGGCCTCACAGTGCACGAACACCTTCTCCCCCGAGCGCGCGAAGTCGAACACGGTGGGAAAGTGAGACGCGATGTCCTCGTGCATGCCATCCCGCACGGGGATGAAGAGCGGCTCGAAGGTCTCGGCCAAATGATCGACCTTGGGGCGATCCGCCTCCACCAAGCAGCTCACGACCTGCGTCACCCCCGCTTCCACGAGCGCGGGGATGGTCTCGGGCTCAGGCCGCGCACCGAGGAATAGGTCCTCGGTGATCTGGTTGAAGGGAGCCCGCCCGATGTCGATCGAGAAGTCGAGGTCCAAGCCCAACCGGGTGAAGATTCTGTCGACCCACTTCGGCATGGTTCAAACCGGAATCGACGCGCGCGACCGCTTCCCGGCGTAGGTCTTCTGTACGCCCTCCATCAGGAGCAACAGCTGTCGAAATGTCTCCGTGGGCCGCACGACATCCTTGTAGAGGATACGTTCGATCACCGCGCTCGCTTCGTAGGCCCAGTAGATCCCCATCAACGGGTTGATGAACAGCTCGCTGCCCTCCGTACGCGCGGTGGAATGGTGATCCCCGAAGTGACCTCGAACGGCGGCGGCGATCGATGTATTCACGATGCTGGGTCGTTCGGGTTCTTGCCGGGTCGCGAAGTCGACGAGCTCGAGGTAGGCCTTGCCTTCCTCTTGCTCGGCCAGGAGTGAGAAGGTGCCGAGAAAGGCGCCTGCGCGGGCCAGGGCGGCCGTGTTCTCGAGGAAGTGCGCGTGACACACCCCGTGGAAGGCATCCACCCCGAAGCCGAGACACACGAGGTAACGAGGAAGGTCGAGCTCCTCCACGGCGAGCAGGGTCGCGATGTCTTCGTGCGGCGTACCGAGGCCGGCCTCGTCGCCTCGCATCAGACTATCGGTTCCACCGTCCACGATGACGACGGCGTCGACGCGCGCATGGTCCACCAGTCGCTGGTAGGCCTGTCGCAATGGCTGCACCCCGGTGCGCTCGAAGCAGTACACGTCGTCCGGCAACCCTCGCAGACGAAGCCAGCACGAGAGGTACCACTCGGGGAAGTACTCGAGCGGGTTCCCCATGGTCGCATCGATGCGGGTGAGAACGTCGTCGAGTACCTCCGCTCCGTCGGCCTCCTTGGGCATGGCGAAGGTGAGGTTCGCGAGCACGACCTCTTTCCCCAGGGCACGCAGCGCCAACGCGATCGGCACGCCCGAGTAGATGTCGAAGCCACCCCCACATCCGGCGACCAGCACCCGCTTCGCCTCGCGCAGCTCGCGAAACAGCGGGACCTCCGTCATCGTCTTCACCGGCGGAAGTATAGCGTCGGCCGACCCAGCCCTCTCGTCTCCGTCGTCAGGGCCAGAGGTACCACTCGAGAAGGCCACGCTCTTCCGTGACGAAGCCGACCTGGCTCACGCCAGCCATCTGGAATCGCTCCAGGAGCGCGGTGAGACGCACCGCAGACACGGAGGGCTCCGCCCACAGCTCCACCCGCACACGCGGCGAGCCCTCGGCCCGAACGACGCGTTGGACTTCCTCGACCACCAGGGTGTCCGCAGCAAAAAACGTCTCGTGAACCCAAGCGCCTCTCTCGACCAGGCGAACGTTGACGCACAGCATGACGGTGCTTCCGCAACGCTCGCCACGTCGCTCGAGCACGGGTCCCACGTACGACGTCGGGAGAAGAATGAGCGCCGCCCAGCACAACAGGGTCGAGGTGAAGAAGAACGTCGCCCGCGGCCGCGACACGGACCCGAACACCTCAGGGCGAGACAACATACTCAGCTAGGAGTACGGAGCGCAGCGGCGACACCTTTCCCGGACCGGGATGGTCTCGGCCTCCCATTCAGATATCGCTCGGCAGGAATGTCGCGCGTGACCGCCTCGACCTGAACTCTGCGGAGTTGCGTACAAGGCGATCATCGATCGCCTTGTGGGGTTCACCGTCTACGCAGAGGCCTACAAAGCGATCGTCGATCGCTTTGCGGCGATTCGTTGTCGGGGAGGCGCGCGGGGCGTGGGGGGCGCAAGGTCATGCGCCTGGTCCGAGCCTACCGCCTCGACCTGAACTCTGCGGAGTTGCGTACAAGGCGACCATCGATCGCTTCGTGGGGTTCACCGTCTACGCAGAGGCCCACAAAGCGATCGTCGATCGCCTTGCGGCGGTTCGTTGGCGAATGGGAGGCTCCGGGGGCGTGCGGGGGCGCAAGGTCATGCGCCTGGTTCATGCCCGCCGCCTCGACCTGAACTCCGCGGAGTTGGGTGCAAAGCGATCATCGATCGCTTTGTGTGGTTCACCATCTACGCAGAGGCCTACAAAGCGATCGTCGATCGCTTTGCGGCGGTTCGTTGGCGAATGGGAGGCTCCGGGGGCGTTGCGGGGGCGCAAGGTCATGCGCCTGGTGCATGCCCGCCGCC
>JAUHZF010000312.1 GCA_030426145.1 Polyangia bacterium | reverse complement strand
TGGGGCCCGTCACCGGCTTCATGGCGCGTCGTCCGGCCACCCGACCCAAGGGGTCGAAGGTGGTCTCGAGCGCGCCGCCGCCGGGGAGGTCGCGGCGGAGCTCGCGGCCCAAGGCGTCGGGGGTGTGGCGCACCACGTGGCCGTCGAGGTCGCTCTGTACCCGGTTGCCCATGATGTCGCGCACCACCTGCTCGACGTGACCCAGCGACGTGCGGCGGCCCGTGCGCTCACCCTCGGGGTCCCACGCGGTGCTCACCTCGTGCGCGACCCCGTCGAGCACCTGCACCTCACGCACGATTTGGCCCGCCAGGTCGCGCTCGAAGCTACTTGTGCGATGAGAACGTCATACAGACTCTATGTGAACCCCGCCGAGGTGCCCAAGTGCATGGTCGTCATCGTCCGTGGCAATGAGGCGCCACTGATCTGTGGGATCTGGCCCTGAAGGTCTGCGATCCCACCGGAGTCATCAACGTGCTCACGAGCTCCTATACGTCTTCGACGGCGCTGCCGACGATGTCTCCACGGCTACTTGTCTGCCCTTGTCCATGTACGAACCGCGTCCAGCGAGCGAAAGCTTTTGGTAAGTAATGCGCCATATTGCCTGCCGCCGATGGCTCCACCCTCAGCTTCTTCCGACTGCGGCGAGTGCGGGTAAAGGGATCCGATGAAGGTATCGCGCTTCGCTCCTGCCTTACGCACGATGCAGTAGTGTTGGCCACTTGAGTTCTGGCCTTCTTCGACTTCGCTGAGTGCATCGGGCTCGTGGAACGGTGAAAATATGAATCCGCACCGCCGATGGCTCAACGCGTGCTCCAGCCACGTCTCGACGTCGGGTGGGGCAATGGATATACTGACGCGCTCCAAACCTTTGGCCGGGAGGAGAAGACTGGGGTCCGTGTAGCCCGCCCCGTGGAGCGTTAGGGAGCGAAGCTGCAGCGCGCAGTTGGCCACGAGTCGGCGAATAGCCTCGCCGTAGTCAGCCCGCGACAGCGACAAGTTTTCAAGGTGTTCGCACGTCAACGAGCTAGTACCGTAGATGTGTGGGGAATCGATGGTGAGGGACCGCAGGTCCTCAGGGTTCTCGACTTCGGGCGCGAATACCGCGCGCCGGTGCGAACACCAAAGCACGGTTGGCTCGAAATGGCGGAGGGCAGACTGGAACGTGTAGTCGTCGACAGCGTCTAGTACCAGGTGACCGCAGGCGCCACGCCGCGGTCCGACAGAGGCGTATTCGACACGCGAAGTGTAACAGGATGATAGATGAAACTCCTCGAATCGGTGGCTGCCGAGTGAGTCCCAGCTCGCGAGATGCTGACGGTGGAGGCGAACCCGAGATGCCTTCGTCATGTCACCTAGATCTGTTTCGCCCTTTCTTCGCGCCTCGAGGCTTGGCCCTGGTGGAACCGGGGGCAATGGGGCATCGCGGTCCGGCACGTACTCAAACCTCTCAGGGATGACTGCTAGGTCTGGGCGACCCAGCGAGGCAGCGCTGGCGGCCGCCGTTTCGGGCTGCGCGTCGGGGAAGCGGATGGTGAAGAGATGGAAGAGATCACCAAACGTCAGGCACTCCGCATAGGACTCCTGCTCCAGCCCGGCGAGGTTGGCCCTATAGTAGCCGACCAAGGCTTCGGTCGACACTCGTTCTACTTGCGGTCTCGCCATCTTGCGTTCGTGGCTCGCGGGTTGTTGGGGTTGTGCGTCACCAGGGTTGGCAAGCCTAGGACGGTGCCGTCAGAAGACGCATCCGCGACGTGCGCCCTGCCGGCGGCAATTCTGGCGGGCGTCTTCTTGTTCCTTGGACCAGCCGCTCTGATTACGTTCCCGCGGTGATTGGTTGGGTCGAGGCATGTACGCTGACTGCCGAGCTGCTCAACCCCTCGTACTGTGTCCTTCTCGGTGTAGCGCTCGGTGAGCTGTTCCATCACGTCGTTGGGCCCCATTCGAGGAATGCCAGTACTGCGAATCTTGTTGCCTCGGTGCCTCTGCATCACCTTTGCGGGCGAGACGTTGTCTCCTGCCTTCCCGTGGTAGTAGACGCGACCACTCGAATCTCTCAGGCGGTAGTTCCATTCGAGCCCAAGCGGGTCGACCCAACCTAGGGCGTTGGGGAAGAGACTATAGAAGTTGTGCCCGGTTGCTAGGCCGAGCGGGTCCGGTGAGGCGAACCCGCCGAAAGACGACACGTAGCGCCAGCGATTGTAGCGAAGCTGGGACTCCGAGTCGAGGTATTGACCCTGTAGGCGCAAGGGGGTGTCGCTTCCGCTGGACTGAGCTGCGAGCGTTCCCCAGGCAGTATGGATGTAGGTACCTTTGGCGGCACCTCGACTCTCGACGAGAGTCTTTGGCGTGCCGATGGGGTCGTTGGCGTAGTGGACCCACCCTTCGTCCTCCCGGTGCGCCAGTGGCTCGAAGCCGTCGTCCTCGAACAGATACGTCCGCTCTTCCACCACCGGGTCGCCTGCTTCGGCCGCCTCGCGGCGGACTTCGTGCGCGAGGACGTCGCCGTCCCAGACGAAGCGGACGTGGCGGACCAGGGTGTCGGGGGCGTCGGCCCGGAACACCTGCTTGTCGAGGCGTCTGGCGAAGGGGTCGTAGGTGAAGGTGACGTGGAGCTCGGGGCCGGTGGCGCTGGCCCAGCGGAAGTGCACGTTGCCCTGGCGCAGCAGGCGGTTGCCGGGGCCGTAGACGCGCTGGGGGGCGCCGGCGCCGTCTTCGTAGATGTTGCCGCGGGGGTCGTAGGTGAACCGCTCCGCCGGCTGCTGCGGTTGCTGCAGGGCAGACTGCGCCTGGGGCGGGAGCATGGCCAGGAGCTGGCCTACGGGGTCGTACTTGAACGTCGTGCTGCCGCGGTCCTTGTCCCAGGCTTCGACGAGCTCGCCGTCGGGGGAGTAGCGGTATTGCTTGTGCGCCGTCACCTCGCCGCGCGTCGGGCCCACCCACGCGGGCTCGCCCGCGCCGACCGTGGGACCCGTCACCGGCTTCATGGCGCGTCGTCCGGCCACCCGACCCAAGGGGTCGAAGGTGGTCTCCAGCGCGCCGCCGCCGGGGAGGTCGCGGCGGAGCTCGCGGCCCAAGGCGTCGGGGGTGTGGCGCACCACGTGGCCGTCGAGGTCGCTCTGCACCCGGTTGCCCATGATGTCGCGCACCACTTGCTCGACGTGACCCAGCGACGTGCGGCGGCCCGTGCGCTCACCCTCGGGGTCCCACGCGGTGCTCACCTCGTGCGCGACCCCGTCGAGCACCTGCACCTCACGCACGATTTGACCCGCCAGGTCGCGCTCGAAGCTCACCTGGCACTCCGGCGTGGTCGCCCCTACCAGCTCGCCGTTGAGGCTGTACGCAAACTGGTCCACCGCGCCGTCGTGACGCAGGCGCTCCACCAGCTCCCCGGCGGGGTTGTAGACCAGCTCCGTCACCTCCCCGGCGCCGTTCTCGATGTGCACCGGGCGGCCCACGCCGTCGTTGCGGTAGCGGAGCTGCCGGCCGTCGAACGTGTCCTCGCCGCGCAGGCGTCCCGCCATGTCGTAGAAGAGGCGGTGGACCTCTCCGATTTCGTTCAAGACGTGGGTGAGCTCGCCCTCGACGTTGTAGGCGAGGCGCACCTTGTGGCCATTGGCGTCGGTGCGGCGCACCAGCTTGTGGTAGCCACCCCACTCCATCTTCGTGATGTGCCCCTCGGGGCTCACCACCTGCGTGAGATGGCGCTCGCCGTCGTAGCCGTAGCGGGTGACGTGGCCGAGCGCGTCGCGCACGCTCATCAGGTCGCCTCGTTGGCTGTAGACGAAGTGGGTCTGGTGGCCCAGCGGGTCGGTGACCGACACCTGGCGGCCGAACACGTCGTAGGCGTAGTGCCACACCCCGCCATTGGGCATGGTCACGCTCACCAGGTTGCCCTCGGCGTCGTACTGCGCCGTGGTGACCCCGCCGCGCGGGTGCGTGACCTTCGTCACCAAGCCGCGAGCGTCGCGCTCGTACAACGTGGTGGCGCCCAGGGGGTCGACATAGCGCACGAGGTTGCCGCGCGCGTCGCGGTAGAGCTCGGTGATCCCGCCCGCGGGCTCAGTGACCCGAATGGGCTGACCCATCGCGTCGCGCTCGACCTGGGTCTCGCGGCCGAGCGGATCGGTGAACCTCGTCACGCGCCCACGGGGGTCGCGCTCGTACTTCGACAGACCGCCCTCGGGGTCGGTCAGCGTCTCAAGGTGACCATTGGGAAAGTACGTGGCCTGGGTGACCGAGCCGCCCTCCTCGAAGCTATCCAGGGTGCCGTGCGCATTGGGAAAGAAGTTGCGCGTCTGGGTCGAGTCGGTCACGAACGTGACGCCAGGGCCGTAGTCGAAGCGACAGTGGTGAATCCCCTTGCACGGGCCGCCGTCGTGCAAGCGGTCGGGAAACTGCCAGACGCTCGGATCGCGCTGGCCCCGGTCCGGATAGGTGCCGTAGCTCTCGATGCAGCGGCCCAGCTTGTCGTAGTGGAAGACGAACGCGAGGCCGTCGCGGGCCTTGTCCCAGGTGAACCGTCCGTCGTCGTCGTAGGCGTACTGCGCCTCGTAGCCGTCGGCGTCGAAGGCCTTCTGTAGCCGGCCCTGCTCGTCGTACTCGTACCGGGCGAGGGCGACCCATCGGCCGCCGCTCGGCGCGTTCTTCATCTCGATCGCGGTGATGTGGTCGCGGTGGTCGGTCTTGACCCGAAGCACCCGCCCCGCCGAATCGCGGATCTCGGTGAGGTGTCGACCGTCTTCGGCGTAGGTGAGCTCGATGCGATTGCGGTTGCGGTCCTCCAGGGCCGTGAGCACCCAGGTGCCCGAGTCGGGGCGCGCCGCCGAAAAGAGCTTCCACACCCCGTCGTCGTCGTCGAGCGCGTAGCCCCAATCGTGGCATTGAAGCACCCAGCCCCACTCGCCGAGATGCTCCTCGCCCGGCTTCAAGAGGGGGAAGTCGACGTAGGTGCCCAAGTCGGTGAACACCCGCAGCCCGCTCCGCCGCACCTGGATGTGCCAGCCCAGGGTGTGGCTCCACGACGGGCCCAGCCCGGCGTCGGTGGCGTGGGCGTGGGAGCTGGCGCTGCGCTCGAACCGCAGCGGCAAGGGGCCGCCGAGCTCGAAGTCGACGATGGGGTGCGTGAACGCGCGGCCCGTCGCCACATCGACCGGGTGAGACGCGGTCCCGCAGAGCGGGTAGGCGCCGGGGTCGGCCGCGCCGCCGTTGGCACCACTGCCGCTCGCGCCGCTGCCGCCGCCACTCGCGCCACCGGCTCCCGCGCCGCTGCCACCACCGCCCGCGCCGCCGCCGGCACCGGCGCCGCCACCACCCTGCACCACCGCGCCCGGGCACATGCCGGGAGGAGCCGCTGCATTGGGCGCCGGGGCCGTGTTCATCCCTCACCTCGCATCGTGGCCAGCTCCTGTTCGGTCAATGGTTCGCTCTCCCACCACGCGGCCGCACGACGACCGGCGTCGGTGCCTCCCGTGGCCAGCACCGAGCTCGACGGCGCCCAACCGACGGCCGCGCCCGACGCCACCACCGCCCCGGTCCACGGCAGCAGCGCCGCGCCGAGGCGACCGGTTCGCTGCTCGATGTATTCCCACCGGTAGGGCTCGCCCAGCTGCCGTCGCGCCCGCAGTTGAACGACCTCCCACTCGCGCATGCGAAAGCCCTCGTAACCCAGATCACTCACCACCCAGCCCGCCGGCGCACCCGTCACCGCCGCCTTGACCGCCTCGGTCCATGCGCTCGCGTCCACGGGCGCGTCGTCGGATGGAGTGAAGCCCGCCTGGGCCACCCCCACCCCCGAGAGCGTGGCCCGTGCGCGCAGCCGCCCCGGGCGGGCCAAGGCGACCACGGCCGCCCCCTCGCCGGGGACCACCGCGTCGAGGTGCAATGGGTCGGACAGCCGGTCGTCTTCGATGAGCTCGGCCACCGCCGCGCCGCTCACGTCGGAGTGCACGCCTCCCCACAGCACGGTCGTCGCCCTCCGGGCCGAAAGCTCTTCCCGCGCCAGGCTCAGGATCTCGACCGTGGCCTGTGCGCCCTCTTCGAGAACCTGCACCGCGGTGCCATCGGGACAAACCCGCCGCACGGCCTGCTCGACCTCCGACCCGGACCCAGGCACCGACGTGCCCAGCAACACCAGCAACTGGCTCGCGTCGATCGCCGTCTGCTGTCGAAGACTCTCCAGCGCCTCCCGCACCGCGCCCACGGCCAGCGCCGCCGCCCGCTGGGTGGTGGACCATTCCCAGGGAAATAGCTCGACCGCACCCCCGAGCACGTAGTCTCGGTCGCGTCCCTCGAACGGCAGGCCGACCAGCGCCGTGCGGCCGGTGCGCAACGCCAGCGCATTGGGCAGCGCCCCCAGCGCCAAAGGGGTGCGGGCGCCTGCGGCCACCACCGCCAAAGGCTCGGGCCATGAGATGCTCTGCGTCACGGCGACACCCTCCGCGGCCCGGGGACCTCAGCCATCAATGGGCGGCCCGCCTCGGTGACCCGAACCGAGAGGTCGCGCGTGCGCCGGGGCGCAGGCACGCTCACCCGTTGCACCAGCTCGACCACCAACCACGGCGCGGTGGTGCGCCCGGCCGCTTCGAGCTCGTCGGGTGACCACGGATAGGTATCGAGCACGACCGTGTCGATGGCGGGGGTTGCCCGGACCACGTCGCGACCCTTCACCGCCACCTCGACCTGCGTGTGCACCACGGGCAAGCGGCAGCGCACCACGTCCACGAAGGGTGAGAGCCGGGCCAGGATGATCTCCTCCCCGCCCTGAAGGGGGACGCGAGAGAACAGCTCTGGCGTGGCCACCTGGGGGAATCGTGGGTCCTGATCCGACGGCGGAAAGGGTGCCCGCGTCTCGAGCCAAACGTCGTCGTAGGTGCCCATGTAGCTGCGCCGCGGAAGCATCGTGCGCCCCACCACCCCCATCCCGGCGGGGGTGGGGGTGACCCCCACCAGGCCAAAGGGTGCGTCGGGCCGCTCGAGCTGCGGCGCCGGCTGATGGGTCAGCGCATCCTGGTCGCGTGCCACCCCCCGTCCGTAGGGATTGCGCGGCTCTTCGACCGGCTGCATCAAGTCGCTCAGGTCGCGTCCGCCGTAGGCCAGCTCCCAGCGCAATGGCACGCGGGTGGTGGGGCGGGCCGTGGTCACACCTCGTCCTGCGCCGGTGAACACCCGCGGCCCGTGCACGCGCACCGTCGAGCGCAACCCGCCCACCCTGGCTTCAACGTCGAAGCTCGCCACGGGTTCTCGTGCTGCCGGATCGCCGCCCACCGGCAACGGGGCCCATGCATCGGCGACCACGACCACGTCGGTGCCGGTCTTGTCGGCCGCCTCGGCGTCGGCGGGGTAGCGCGGGCTGCTCTCGGCGGGGTCGCCCCACGGCACGTCGGCGAATCGGATCGCGCGACGCATCGCAGGCTCCGCCACCACGAGCTTGGCCTCGCCCGGCTCGAGCACCCACGTCGACTTCACCAGCACCACCTGCCGCTCCCCATCGCGCGCGTAGATCCGCGTGGGCTCGACCACGAAGTCGGTCTGGTTGTCGACCCGGGGTGCGTCCATGGCGCTAGGAGCCCTCCGTCACGGTCTTGGGCTGCTTGATGACACCCCCGGCGATTTGCACCAATGGCGCCGAGATCACGATCCCGCCGCCACTGATCTCCACGCTGCTGCCGCCGCACTCGAGCTTGATGGTGGCGGAGGCTTTGATGCGAACGAAGGCGGCCGCCATCTTGAGGGTGCCGCCGGCGACGAGCTCGGCGTCGCCCGTCACCTTGTCGATGATGGCGCCGCCGACCTTGGTGCTGCGGGCGCCGCCGATCTCCTCCGACTCGCCACCGCCCGCCATCACCACCAGCCCCACGGCGCTCTCGGTCTTCGACGCGCAACTCGAGACGCGATTGCCGGCCACCAGATCTGCAATCGCGGCCCCGGCCGATACCGTCCTCGCCCCCTTGGAGGCCACGGTGGTCTTGCCGGCCGTCACCGCAAAGCGCATGCCCCCGATGTTCTCCGTGTGGCTCGCCCCAGCGGCCAGGATGAAGTGGCCCGGCCCGTTGTCGCTGTCGCCCCCGCCGGTCGCGCCCACGGCGGCTTCGGGGCCCGCTTCGTTCTTCTCCGAGCTGCCGCCGCCCTCGCCTCCGCCAAAGCCCTCGGGGAGATGGTCTCCCATGGCCGACTTGATCATCCCGGAGGGGCTGGGAAGGCTGGGGGTGGGCATCGACGGCATCAGTCCGCTCGCCGCCGCACCTCCACCGGGCATGGCCATCTGGCCGACCGCCCCCGCCATTTGTTGCCCCTGGGCTTCGAGGCCCTTCACGGGGGCCATCACTTGGTCGACGGCTTGGGCGGCGGCCGCGTCGAGCGCCTCGAAGGCCTCGGCCACCTTCTCTTCGGCGGCTTCTTTCGCCATCGCGGCTCCCAAGGCAATGGCGCCCTCGAGGGGACTGCCGATCATGCCGTCTTGATTGCCGCCGACGGTGATCGCCACCGAGCCCGACTGCACCGTGCGGGCGGCGTTGATGCTCACCTGCCGGTTCCCGCCCACGGTCACCGTTTGCGAGCCCGCCACGCCGGTGACCATGCCCGCCGTCACCTTGACGCTCTGGTCTCCGCCCACGTCGAGGGTGCGACTGCCACCGATCTCCTGCTTGTGGTTGCTGCCCACCTCGGTCGACTTGTTGCCGGCGGTGGCGAGGGTGTGGCCCTTCTGGGCCTCGACCCTCATCTCTTCCGCCCCCGCCTTGTCCTCGAAGCGGATCTCGTTACGGCCCTGGCCACCGGGGGAAGATGCCGTTTGCAGCGACGAGCGCGTCTTGCCCTCGGGCAGCGCATAGGGCGGGGGCATGGCGCCGTTGTACAGCCGCCCCGTGATCATCGGGCGGTCGGGGTCGCCGTGCACGTGTTCGACGACCATCTCCCAGCCAATGCGAGGCAGCATCAGCGAGCCCGACGTTTGCGGCTGGGTCACGCGCATCCAGCAGGACGCGTCGTCATGCGCTTTGCCCGAACGGTCCCATAGGAAACGCACCTTGGCCCGCCCGTGCTCGTCGGTATGCACGGTCTCGGTCTCCGATCCCTCGGGCGCCACCACCATGCCCGCGACCGCCCCCTCGATGCAGGGGCGTGGCGTGACCTGGGGCAGGCGGTAGGGCACGTCCTTGGGGACGAAGGTCGCATCGGTGACCAGCACCCGCCCGTCGTCTCCCCCCTTCAGATGCTGTCGGACCGAGATGCAGAGGTAGTCGCCATCGAGCTCGTCGGCATCTTCGAGGGTGACGATCCGCCCCGGATGCAGCCGCGCGCAGCTGCCCCGTCCCGCGACGACGTATTCATCGGCGCGGTGGGCGTCGAGCGACCATTGCGCCAGCTGTTTCACGCGGTCTGGATCCTGTCCGCCGTCGCCAAAGGTGTAGCGCTCGATCTCGGTGTCGCGCGCGGCCTCGACCGTCGCCTCCAAATCGATGGTGGGCGTGACGAAGGCGTAATCGCGTTGGGTGACCTTGCCGGCGCGAATGTGTCCCCTTGGAATGAGCCGCACCAGCTGGTCGGTGCCCTCGTCGAGCCCCTCGGTGGCCCGGTAGATCACCGGTCCGCCTTCCAGCGCGGGGGCGGTCGCGGTGCGATCGGAGAGGACGATGGTCTCTCCGTCGTCGCCGAGCTCCGACCAGAAGACCACGCCTTCCAGCTCACAGAGCCGCGTGACGAAGTCGAGCGCGCTCTCCTGCCACATCACCACGTAGTCGCGCTCGGGATGGTCCTCGGTCAGCTCCCAGCGCTGTCGTTCGGGACCGATCCCGTGCTCCTCGAGCAGGGTGCTGACCATGGTCTTCAGGTCCTGCTGCTGGAAGATCCGCTGGTCGACGGTGAGGTCGAGCAGCGCGAGGCCCGAGCGAAGCCGCAGCGACACCTCGCGCGTTCCGCTGCCCCCGAGCTGGCTCACCCAGCCCACCTCGACCTCGGTGATCACCCCCTGCACCGCGCCCGGAGGCTGCTCGCCCGCGGCCGGTTGGCCCCCGAACCAAAGGCCCACCGGCTGGCCCAGCAGCGCGTCGGGGTCGATGGCGTCGGGCAAGGCCACCGTGGCTTCGGCGTCCCAGGGGCGTCCCACCGCGTGCTGAAGGTCGAAGCGGCTGACGGGCACCGAGACCCCGTCGAGCAGGAGGTAGGCGTCCATCATAGGTCGAGCACCGGTCCCGATTCGACGACGGTGCCGTCGAGGGTGACTTTGGCCCCGGCGATGGCGACCATGCCGGGGGTGAGGGTGAGGGTGGAGCCCCCCATGACGAGCGAGACGAGGCTGTCGCCGGTGATGGTGACGTTGGTGGCCTGGATGATCTGCGCGCCTCCGGCCACCTCGGTGAAGTCGCCACTGGCGGTCTCGCCGCGATTGCCCTTCACGAGCGCACCCACCGCCCCCGATACGGTCTGGGCCATCGAGGCCGCCGAGACCGTACGCGCGCCGCCCGAGAGGATGAGCTTTGCCGCCCCTGCGGTTTCGGTGTGCGCGGCGCCGACCGACACCGACTTCTTGGCCGTGAGGGTGAGGTCGGCGGCGCCAATCGTCTCGGAGATGCTGGCCGCTTGGGTGTCGTGGGTACCCATCACGAGATCGATGCTGTTGCCGCCGATCGACAGCGACGAGGCGCCGCTCGCGGTCTTCTTGTAGTCGCCGCCAATGGTGAGGGAGCGATTGCCGCCGATGATGAGCGCGTGCGAGCCGACCTCGTCGACGCCCTGGGTCGCGGCGCTCGTGGTCTGGTTGCCACCGACCGCGATGACCTGCGTGGCGTCGAACGTACCCGTGTAGCCCCCGAGCACCTCGATGGATTGGTTGCCCGAGATGGTGCGGGTCTCGTCGGCCGTCACCCCGTCGGTCGCGTTGTTGCCCACACTCACGCTCGCGTCGCCCGAAGCGTTCATGAACATCTCTTCGCTTCCGGCGCCGTCGTCGAAGCGGATCTCGTTCACGCTGCCGCCGCCCGGCGTGGTGGTGGTTTGCAGCGCCGACTTGGTCTTCTCGTCTGGCAGCGAATAGGGCGGAGGCGCAGCCGCATTCATCAGCCGTCCCGTCACCAAGGGCGCGTCGGCATCACCTTCGAAGAAGCCGAGGCTGACCTCCCATCCCACGCGCGGGGTGAGCTGGCTGTTGCCCAGCGGGAGCTGAACGGTGCGGATCGGCAGGCTCGCGGTTTCGTCTTTGGTATTGCGGCGATCCCACGGGAACCACGTGGTCACCCGCCCGTGCGCGTCCGCGGCGATCTCCTGTCCCGACGCTCCGGTGACGAAGGCGGTCTGAAGACCGGGCACCCGACAGGCGACGGGTCGAGGCCCCGGACGCGTAGGCCCGTCAGCGGTGGGAAGGCCCACGAACCGCACCGAGGCTTGGGCGTCGCTGAGTATGAAGTCCATGCGGACCTCCTCGATGACCAGCTCGCCGTTGAGCGGCGCGTAG
>JAUHZF010000311.1 GCA_030426145.1 Polyangia bacterium | reverse complement strand
TGCTGCCCCCGCTCGTTGACCAGCGTCACCCGGTCGAAGCCGGTGATCGTGCACCGGGCGTTGTCCCGCAGCACGAAGTCCGCGTTGTCGACGTCCACGTGCGTGACGGCGATGGCCCGGCCACGCCCCATCTGCAGGGCGGCCTCGAGCTTCTTCCGCAGGTCGTCCTTCTGGTCGTTGACCCGCTGCGCGCCTTCGGAGAAGGCGAGCAGCTTGTTGAACGCGAGGGCCGGAAGCTGGCCCACGTTCTTGCCCTTCATCATCTCGGCGTCGAAGGGCACGTTGGTCGTCTTGAGGAGCTCGACCAACTCGGCCGGGTACTCCCCGAGGCTGATCGTCTCGTTGGCCTTCCGCAGACCGTCACTGAGCTTGGTGAGCTCGGCATTGGCCGCGTCGACGTTCTCGGCGAGCTGCTTCGAGCCGTCCTTCGCCTTGCTGGCGAAGGCGCCGCGGGCCTGAACCCCGCCGATGGCGAAGCCGAAGCCGCCGGCCACGATGGCGCCGATGGCCACCAGCACCGCCGTGCGCTTGGAGGCCTTCTTGCGCTCCTGAACGATCTCCTCACCGACCTCGACCTTGATGGTCTGCTGCTGGGCGGTGGGCTTCTTCTCCGGCTCAGGCGGCGCAAAAGCCGACGAGATGAGGGGCGAGGAAGCGATGTTGCCGATCTTGGGCGCCGGAACGCTGGAGGCCGGGGGCGGCGGGAAAGACAGGGGATCCGACTTGCGGTCGGAGGGCCCAGCCTTCGCCATCGACCCGCTGGCGCGAACGCTGCTGAGTCGCGACTTGAGGTCGATCTTCCGGCGCTTCTTCTTCCCGCCCGCGGGTGCCGCCGCGGGAGGCGGGGCCGAGACCTCGGGCTCTTCGGGAGCCAGAGGCGGGACGGAGGGTTCGGCGGCCGGGGGCGGCACCGACGGTTCGGCGGGAGGCGGTGATGAAGCGCCTTCGGGCGCCATCGCCTCCGTAGGCGGATCCGCAACGGGGGGTTGGCCTTCCACGGTGGCGACGCCCTCGCCGCCTTCGGTCAATTCTTCTGCCATCGGTTCCTCGGTCGCTCGTGACGACGCTTGTGCCGTGACCCGCACGAGAACGCAAGCTGCTGCAGTTCACCCTCGTGTTGGGTCGGAGTCACGACCACCGTTTTCGCCGAGCGAGTGCTGCAACATTGCAGCCGTAGCGTTCGCACGTTAGCGACACGGGCCGCGCGATGTCAATCCGAGTGCGAAGGGAAAGCTCCGAGATCACTGCTGAGATCGTGGATGGGGGCGTCGAACGAGGGGTCGCGAGCCGCTCCGCGGTGCTCATCGACAGCTACGACTCCTTCACCCACAACATCGCGCACGCATTGCGGGAGGCGGGCTGCGCCTGTGAGGTGATCCGCCACGACCAGGTGACGGTCGCGGAGCTGTTGGCGGCGGAGGTCGGTGGGTGGGTCCTCGGGCCCGGTCCCTGCACGCCCGAGCAAGCCGGG
This sequence comes from Polyangia bacterium, assembly GCA_030426145.1. Classification (GTDB taxonomy): domain Bacteria; phylum Myxococcota_A; class Polyangia; order Polyangiales; family Polyangiaceae; genus JAPYTK01. Next base: position 9,978 of record JAUHZF010000311.1, on the reverse strand, counting down.
ATCGGGCTCGCTCTGGTGCGCGCGCTCGTGGCCGAAGGGGATGGCCGTCCTTTCCTCGGAGTCTGCCTCGGCCACCAGACCCTCGCCGTGGCCCTCGGGGGGCGTGTCCGCCGTGCCGCGCGTGCGGTTCACGGGCGGCGGGTGCACATGCACCACGACGGGGCCGGCGTGCTCCAGGGGCTCGATTCGCCGATCGAGGTGACCCGGTACAATTCCCTCGTGGTCGATGAAGACGCCTTGCCTTCGTCGCTGGTGGTGACCGCGCGGGACGAGCGCGGTGAGATCATGGGCCTTCGCCATCGGCACCTGCCGCTGGAGGGGGTGCAGTTTCACCCAGAGTCGTGGCTCGACACCGGCGCGCGCGGTCTTTTCGGGCGCTGGGTCGACGGCCTCACCGCGTGAGCGACCTTGCGGGCCCATCTGCGCTATGGGAAGGACTGCGCCATGACGCTGCGACCTCTCCTGTTGGTGAGCCTGGGGCTGCTGTGCGGCTGCCGTTCGCTCGCGACCGGCCCGGACTGGGTCGGCGGCGGCATGGTGGTCACGGGACCGATGCGCCCCCCTGCCCCCGAGGACGCGGACGACGAGCCGACCGGCGGCCCCACGCCGGACGGACAGCCGAGTGAGGTCGGCGCCCGCCACATCCTGGTGATGCACAACGACTCGCAGTCCAGGCCCGACGAGGTCGACCGTTCGCGGGAGGAGGCCCGAGCCCGGGCCACCGAGTGTCTCATCAAGCTCCGCGGCGGCGCGGACTTCACGGAGATGGTGAACGAGTACAGCGACGAGCCCGGTGCCGCAGCCCGTGGCGGCGACCTCGGGCTCTTCTCGCGCGACGTCATGGTCAAGCCCTTCGCCGATGCCGCCTTTTCCCTCGAGGTCGGCGAAGTGAGCGAGCTGGTCGAAACCGTCTTCGGTTTCCACATCATCAAGCGAACCCGCTGAGGCGTCAGGCGCGAGGGTGCGCGCGGTCGTAGACCCGACGCAGGTGCTCACCCACGACGTGGGTGTAGATCTCGGTCGTCGAAACGTCGGCGTGACCCAGCATGGCCTGCACACTGCGGAGGTCGGCCCCGCCCTCGAGCAGATGTGTCGCGAACGAGTGCCGTAGCTTGTGGGGGGAGACGTTCTTGGTGATGCCGGCTGCGACCGCGTACTTCTTCACCGCTTTGAAGAAGGCCTGCCGGGACAGGGCGCGACCGCGCGGTGACAGGAACAGCACCACCGACCGGGCGGCCGCGGGGTGTTGAGCGCGGTCGGGCAGATAAGCCTCCACCGCCGCCATCGCCGGCTCCCCTACCGGCACCAGGCGCCGCTTCCGGCCCTTGCCGAACGCGCGCACCACCCCTCGACGGAGATCGAGGTCACCCACCTCGAGCTTCACCAGCTCCGAGACCCTCAGGCCCGCGGCGTACATCAGGAACAACATCGCCTGGTCGCGTCGCCCACGCGGGATGGTGGCGTCGGGCGCGGCCAGGAGCCGCTCGACCTCGTCGCCGTCGAGGACCTGAGGGAGCCTGCGCCCGAGGCGGGGGCGCACGACGAGGGCGCTGGGGTCCTGTGCAAGCTCGCCCTCCTTCACCAGGAACCGACAGAAGCCGCGCACCGAGGACAGGTGGCGCGCCGCGGAGCGGGCGCCGAGCCCCTCTCGACCTAGTCGAACCATGAAGCTCGACACGATGGTGGGCGTGAGCTTCGCCACGCGCCGACAGCCCTCTTCTTCGGCGTGAGCCACGAAGCGCGACAGGTCGCGCCCATAGGCCTCCACCGTGAGAGGGGCCCGGCCGCGCTCGACCCGAAGGTGGTCGAGAAAGGCGTCCACCCAACGATCCACGCCATCATTGTGGACATCCACTCCAGCACGGCCAAAGGTTTCGCGTGGCCGCCCGGCGCCGGCGGTGCCATGACCAAGCCTGGGCCGCGGCCCGCCACGCAAAAGATGCTGGAAGATCCCTTCGTGCTGATCGAACCCGAGGAGGACTCTCCCGTCCTCGTCGAGGTTCCCCACGCCGGCCTCTGGCTCGATGCCGAAGCTGCGGCCTGGACGAACGTGCCCGTGCGGTGCCTTCCCCGCGATGCCGACCTCTACGTGCACGAGCTCTTCGCCAACGCACCCAAGCTCGGCGCCACCTACCTCTACGCGCGGATCAGTCGCTATCTCGTCGACCTCAACCGCGGTGAAGACGACTACGACGGTCAGGCCGTGCAGGGAGGTCGCAACACCGAGCGCCCCCGCGGCGTCATCTGGCGTCTCTCGTCCGATGGCATCCCCGTTCTCCGTCAGCGGCTGCCCCTCGAGGAGTACCGTCGCCGCATGGCGCTCTTCCACCGCCCCTATCACGAGGCGATCGTGCGCTGCCTGGAGCGGAAGCGGGCGCGCTTCGGCTTCGCGGTCCTCATCTGCGGCCACTCGATGCCCTCGCCGCGTGTGCGCAGCTTGCGCAGCACGCCCGCCCTGGCCGACATCGTGCCCGGCTCGCGGGGCCGGACCAGCGCCGCCTCCCCCTGGATCGACTTGGTCGACGAAGCAGCGAAGCACAGCGGCTACCGCGTGCAGCATGACGTGCCCTACCGGGGCGGCTTCAGCACCGGTCACTACGGTCGCCCCCGCGAGGGCTGGCACGCGGTTCAGATCGAAATCGCCCGCCGCCTCTACATGGACGAGCAGAGCCTATCTCGCAGTCCGCAGGGCTTCGCCAAGGTCACACGCTTCGCCGACGACGTGGTGTCGCGCGCCGTCGAGGCGGCCCGACACGCCGCCGCGGCCGCTCAGTAGCGTTCGGTCGTAGGTGGACGGGCCCGTCGTGTGGTAGTCCCCCTGTCGACGAAATACGTTCCCATGGGTTCGCTACGCCTCGCCCCGGGGCGGGGCGAGGACGAGTCGAGGCTTCGCGAACACACCCCTGTTCACTCCTTCCTCAATCACTCGGGGCCTTCAGAAGGCCCCTCCCCAAACGGCGTCGCTTCGCGACGAATTGTAGCGAATACACGCTCAGCTATTTGTGACATGGCGAGAATTCTCATCGGCCTCCCCCAGCTCGTCGGCAAGCTCGAGAACTACGCCGGCAAATACGACCTCGTCGAGGTTGCGCCCATCGACCAGCCCCTGCCCCAGGGCCGCAAGCTCAGGGCCTGGCGAAAGCGGGTCCCCCCGGCCTTCACCTTCACGGTGAAGCTGCCCGACGCCGTCGCCACCTTCGGGGCCGACTACGAGGCCGCGCTCACCACGGCGCTCGACGCCGCGAAGAACCTCGAAGCGGCCGCCATCGTCTTGTGCACACCGCCGAGCATTCGCCCCACCCGCAAGAACCGCGATCGGGTCGCGGCCCTGCGTGAGCGCCTGCCCGCCGACGGTGTGGTCGTGGCGTGGGAGGCCCGCGGTATGTGGGAGCCCGAAGATTTCATCGAGACGGCCTACGACGCGGGTCTCCTGCCCGTCTTCGACGCCGCGCAGGACCCCCTTCCCCCCGGGCCCATCGCCTACACGCGGCTGCGCGCCATGGGGATCACCATGGCCATCGGTCAGGACCGCGTGTCCCAGGTGGCAGAGCAGCTCGCCGACCGGCGAGAAGCCTACGTCGTGGTCGAGCGGCCCATCGCGGGCCGGCTGCGAGCCGGCCTGCAGCGGGCGATGGATCAGCAGGTGACCCGTCGCGCCGTGCCGATGATCTTCAAGCCCAGCGCCGATCTGCTGGCCGACGACGAGGAACAATGAGCGGCCCGTCCAAGACCGTCGCCAGCGACCCCGTCGTCGCCGACGTCGCCGAGGCCTCCCTCGCCGAGGGCGGGAGCGCGGTCGACGCCGTGCTCGGCGGCTTTCTGACCGCCGCTGCCCTCGAGCCTGGGGTGCTCTTGGGCCCCGTGGGGGCGATGGTCGCGGGCCTCGGCGCCGGGACCCGCGTGTTCGACGGCCGAACGCTACAAGCGGGCCGGGGGGCCAAGCGGCCGCGTGGCCTTCGACCTGGCGACGCCGTACCTCCGGCGGCGCGGGCCGCGGTGCCGCGGGCGCTGGGTGTGCTCCCGCTCCTCCACGCCTATGGCGCCACCAAAACCCTCGCGGCCCTCGGGCGCCTCGGCCGAACCCGGGCCAAGAAGGAGAGCAAAGGCGACCCCACGCTGGAGGCGCGGCTGCGGTTCATGGAGGCCTTTTCCCGCCGAGGCCCGGGCTTGCTCGCCAGCGGAGACGTCATGCGTCCGCTCGTGCAGCGGGCCGGCCCCGTGGCGGGCGGTCTGCTCACCGAAGAAGACCTCGCGGACGCGCGCCCCGTCGACGAGGCCGCCCTCTTCTCTCCGTTCCAGGGCGAGACGGAGCTCGCCACCACCCCTTGGTCCCCGCCTGAAGCGGGACGGCCAGCCCGCATCGTCGTCGCCGCCGACGTGGGTGGGATCGTGGCCGCGCTGGCCTACGTCCCCGACCCCGATGGCGTCGACGTGCCCGAGCTCGGCCTCAAGCTCACCCGTGACGGGGAGCCGATCCGCCGGGGTGTCCCTCGCGTCACACCGGGCGAAATTCGGCCCGCAGCCCTTCCCATCGCAGTGCTGCGCCGGCCGGATGGCTGGCACGCGGCCCTCGGCGTCACGAGCGCCGAACGCATCGAGGGGCCAGCCGCCGACGGCGCGGCCACGGTTGGGGCATGGCTCAGCCGCTGGCTCACCCCGGGCGCGGTCGGTTTCGGGGCGACCACGCACAAGCGACGCGTCAGCGTGACCCGCGTGGACTGACAGCGCGGCTCAGCCCGCTCCAGTCAGCCAACCCCGCACCACTTCCCTGACCTCGGGCGAGGTGAGCAGGGCGTTGTGCCCCAAGCGGCCGGTCCACGTGTCGTGGAAGCTCAGGCGGCGCGTCGGGTCGTCGTGTCGTCCCAGCGCACTCGCCAAGGGCACGAGCCCGTCGCCGACCTGGGGACCGGCCTCGAGCTGAGCCGCCGCGGCGTAGCAGGTGACGTCGGCGGGCAGAGGAACCGGACGCGCGGGGTCCACGACGTCGCCGCGGGCGAGGTCGCGGATCCCCGCACTGCGGCGATCGAGCAGGCCGATGATGGGCGCGCTGTACGGCGAGAACTGCGTGGCCACAGACAGCCACTGCCCACCCCGCTCGAGGGGCGCCCCGAGGTGGGGTGTTCCCAGGGTGACGAGACGCCGCAGGCGAGCCCGCCAGGCGTGCTGCTCGGCCTCGGCCACCTCGATGGCGCTTCGCGCGACCAGACCGCCCATGCTGTGCCCAACGAGAACCACGTCTCGGCCGTCCGTGAGCTCACGCTCGAGGTGCGCGGCGAGGGTTCGACCGTTGCTCGGGATCGCACGACCGGAGTTGTAGCGAAAGCGCAGCGCCCGGTGATCGGTCTCGTGGGCGAGCTCGGACCAAGCCGGGCTCCACGCCCTGTCGTCCATGCAGAGGCCGTGCACGAGCACCAGCGTCGCCGCGCGGACCGGGGTGTCGAGGCCGAGCAAACAGGGCTCGGTGGCCAGAGGGTTGTCCGTCTCGACGAGGCGGTCGCCGAGCACGCCGTTCAGCACGGCGACGGCGGCGTCGCGCCAGGGTTCTGGGGCCGAGGTTGGTGCCCGCGCCTCGAGTGGCCTCAGGCCCGTGTCGAGCCCTCGCCCGACGAGGCTCGCGCCCGTGCGGACACAGGCGTAGGTGAAGCGTGTCAGGCCCCAGGTCCTTCGAGTCCGGGCACGACCGATGGGGAGCGCCATCTGGCCGATGGTGGCGTGCATCTGCTCCACCACATCGGTCACGTCGACCGTGAGCTCCGCCGCGAGTCGACTCGCCCCTCGCAGGTCGGAGATGCCGTTGCGGCGCGTCATCCGACCCTCTTCGTGTGGAAGCTGCAGTGCACCCCCGCCACCCAGATGTTGGCCAGGGAAGAGGCAGCCTCGTGTCGGCCTCGAGATCTAGAGGCCGGGGACCTTGTAGCCGTGCTTCTTGGCGAAGGCGACGAAGCCGATCTTGTCGATCGTGCGGATGTCGCGGGTGGTGAGCTTGACCGAGATGAAGCGGTTGAGCTCGGGCACCCAGACGCGACGGCTCTGAACGTTGACGTTCTGCCAGCGCTTCGTCTTGATGTTGGAGTGGGAAACCTGGTTTCCCTTCAGCTTGCGCCTGCCGGTGATCTCGCTCTTGGCCATGGTCGTTCCTCTTGTCTCGCGGCGAAATGCACCGGCGAACAGGGGGATATCGGTCGAAGGGCTGCGAAAAGTACTCGATGGAGCGCTCCTGTCAAGCCTCTTCGCCTCGTGGGTCCTGCTGACGCCTTTCCAGGCGCTCCGCGAACGCCGCGAGCTCCGGGTCGGCGTGCCTACGACCGGCGCGCACGGCGGCCTCATCACCCCTCGCCGCCGCGACCACGAGGGCGTTGCGAGCCAGGCCCTGGCGGCCGGGTCGGCGCAGCGGCGACCCCTCGGTGAGGCGGGCAAAGGTCGGCTCGTCGGCGGCTACGAGGTCGGCGAGCGACGTCTCGTCCCACCTGGGATGAGGACGAAATGGGGCGTCGTCCGGGAGCGGTGGGCGCGGTGCGTGGTTGTAGGGGCAGCAGGTCTGGCAGTCGTCGCAGCCGAAGAGATGCTCGGCACCGAGGGCATCCCACTGGTCCTCGGGGGGTGGCGACCTGCGCTCGATGGTCGCGTACGAGAGGCACCGACGGGCATCGAGCACGAAGGGGCGGACGAAGGCGTCGGTGGGGCATGCGTCGAGGCATGCCCGGCACCGACCACACCGCTCCGCCATGGGGACCCCGAGCGCAGCCTCCGGGATGGTGAGCGTGGTGACCACCTCGCCGAGCAGCAGGAAGCTCCCCTGCCCCGGCACGATGAGGAGGCCGTTCTTGCCGATGAACCCGAGCCCCGACCTTGCCGCCCAGGCCCGCTCCAGCACGGGCGCGGTGTCGATCATGGCCCTCGCTTCGACGTCGGGCCCGAGCGTCCGCACGAAGGCGGCGAGCTTCTGTAGGCGCTTACGGAGGTGGTTGTGGTAGTCGCGACCCCGCGCATAGCGCGCGATCGCGGCGGTGGTGCTCCCTGGCGCGGGCTCGTCGGGTTCGGCGCCTGCGTAGCGCCGGGCGAGGCAGATCACCGTCTTGGCGCCGGAGAGGATGCCGGCGCCGTCGAGCTGGCGCCGAACCTCGCGGTTGTCGGCGAGGTAGCCCATCTCACCGTGGTAGCCGGCCTCGATGAAGGCCTCGTACCGGGCGTGATCGTCCTCGAGGGGGACGTCGGCGCGGGCAAAACCCACCGCGTCGAAACCCAACGCTCGGGCGCGCGCCTCGATGGCGGCCGCTCGGTCCCCGTCGGCGGGGAGCACGTCAGCTCGGTCCCAGCAGGCGGTCGAGCGTGATCGCGCAGGCGGCGCGCACGCTGAGGTGGTTGTAGTCGTCTCGGGCCCCCGCGATGGGGGCGAGCTGAACCTCGGCCTCGGCGAGGAAAGATGAGGCCAAGCCCCAGCCGGTGCCGAAGCAGATGATGACCGGAGGACCATCGGCGGCGAGCCGTTCACGGGCGGCACCGAAATCGACCACGTCGGCCCCTCGGCTCTGGGCCGCGGTGGTCCAGAGCTCGACCTCGTCGTAGTGAGCACGCATCGCCGCAACGTCCTCATCGAAGGTGACGATCTGCAGCGCAGTCGCACGGTCGGGGATGCGCTTGCCGCCCGGCCCGTCGACCCAGTGGCGACGAATCCGCTCCGCCATCTCGCGCTGCGATACGTAGGGGTGCACGATGTGGAACGTCTCTGCTCCGTAGGTGCGCGACGAGCGCGCCATGTCGTGCATGTCGAGCCCCGTGAGGGTCGTCGTGAAGATGTCGCCTTGCCGGTCCACCACGGGGTGGTGAAGCAGGGCGACCGCGACGCGACGGCTCATGATGACGTCTCCAGCATGTCGGGGCGGCGGTCCCGGGTGCGCGCTTCGGATTGCTCCCGTCGCCAGGCTTCGATCTTGGCGTGGTTGCCGCTGAGCAGAACCTCGGGAACGGAGACGCCCCTGAACTCGGGAGGCCGGGTGTAGTGTGGGTACTCGAGGCGGCCCTCGTCACCGTGGGACTCTTCCCGTAGCGAGTCGGGGTTGCCCAGCACGCCAGGGAGGTAGCGGGCGCTGGCATCGATGATGGCCATGGCGGCCAACTCGCCCCCGCTGAGAACGAAGTCGCCCAGCGACAGCTCTTCGTGCACGTAGGCGCGCACGCGGTCGTCGAAACCCTCATAGCGACCACAGATGAGGGTCAGGGCGTCGTGCTGGGCCAGGCGACGGGCGCCGGACTGGTCGAAGCGTCGGCCCTGGGGACTCAGCAGCACCCGGTGGGCTGGGGCGTGGCCCTCATCGAGCGACTCGAGGCAGTCGACGAGGCAATCGACCCGCATCACCATGCCCGCCCCGCCGCCGTAGGGGGTGTCGTCGACGTTGCGGTGTTTGCCCACCCCGAAGTCGCGGGGGCTGCGGCAGCGGAGGGTGATCTGGCCATCGGCGATGGCGCGGCCCACCACGCCGAGCTCGCCAAAGGCGCGAAACATCTCGGGGAAGAGCGTGACGATGTCGACGCGCATCAGGTGAGGTCCTCGATCGTGAGCAGCTCGACCCGCTTGTCGGCAACGCTCACCTCGCCGACGTAGGGCGCGAGGAACGGGACCTCGAGACGGTTCTTTCGGTTTCCGTCGCGGTCGATCACCAGCACGTCGCAGGTGGGGTACTGGAGAACCTCGACCACCGCGCCGAGAGCCTCCCCGTCGAGGTAAGCCGTGCAGCCTTGGAGATCGACGACGTAGAACTCGTCGTCTCCTTCGGTGGGCGTGAGCGCGTCCCGCGGGACCTCGAACCGCCACCCACGCAGGGCCTCTGCCTCGTCGCGGTGGGCCACACCATCCATGCGGACGAGCAGGTCGCCGCCGGGCAAGCTCCGGATGTTGCGCAGCTTCGCGTCACGCACCTCCCCGGAGGGCGAGACCAAGCGCAACGACCGCTGCTGCTGAAGCAGGTCGGAGTCGGGGTTGTACACCCGCAGCTTGAGCTCGCCGCGCACGCCATGAGGGCGCGCCACTTCGGCGAGCGCGATGAAGTCGGTCCCCTCCGCGGGGGTGTCCTGAGGAGGCGTCACCCGCTCCGCGTCCTCACCAGGGCGAAATCAGTCGAGGATGTCGAGGAGGGCCCGGTTGACGCCCACCTTGCCGGCGGCGCAATTCAGCAGGGTCCGCAGGGACTTGGCCGTACGGCCGTCCTTGCCGATCACCTTGCCGATATCGTCGGGGGCGACGCTGAGCTCGATGCGCTGGGTGCCACGATCGCCACCACGCGCACGACGGACCTCGACCTCGTCGGGCTCGTCTACGAGCGCACGGGCCACCACCTCGACCAGGTCGACGAGAGGCTGAGCACGCACTGGCTCAGGCCTCCTCGGACTCGGCCTTGGCGCTCTTCTTGAGCAGACCGTCCACGGTCGCGGTGGGGAGGGCGCCCTTCTCGATCCAGTAAGCGATGCGCTCCTTCTTGAGCACGAGCTCCTTGCGACGCGGGTCCCAGGTCCCGAGACGCTCGATGAAGCGGCCCCCGCGGGGCGCGCGCTGGTCGGCTGCGACGATGCGGTAGAAGGGGAGCTTCTTAGCCCCAGACCGCGCCAAACGGATGTGAACTGCCATGGTGTTTCCTGAAATCCTCGGTGAGGAGCCGACGGTATGTACGGAAAAAGGGGAGCCTGGTCAAGGCAAACGTCGGCCGCGGTAAGGAACGGACCGTCGGGAACTTACGCCGCATCCTTGCGCGAGGCGTCGCGTTCTTGTCCCGCGGGGCGCCTCTTGCGCCCCCATCCGTCGGACCTTGGGAGAGGTCACCATGACGCATTACCACCCGCACGCCACCCGAATCGGGCTCGTCCTCAGCGGTCTGCTCTTCGCGGCCGTCGGCTGTCAGGATGAGCCTCTCGAGGTATTTCCCTTCCCCGGCACCACGGTACCCACCGCCGCCACCGACCTGGAGCCCGTCCCCGGAGACGAAG
>JAUHZF010000310.1 GCA_030426145.1 Polyangia bacterium | reverse complement strand
CCGCGGTGATGTTGCCTACGGTCTGGAGGGGCAGTTGCATCTGCACTTTCTCGAGAAAGACGAACGGCAGTTCACGGCTGATTTTGAGGCCCCCCGGAGGCGTGAACCGCGCCCTAAGCTAGCAGCCTGAGAATCCTCGGGTTGGGATTTGATGTCACCGATAGGGGGCGATGGGGACCTGTCGTAAGGCTTCGTACATCCCCCCTGATGTCGTTTCCGGCCAGCAGGGCGTTTCCGCGGCTGGCGCCCGCGTCTCCGGGCGGCTACCTCCATGAGCCATGGCCCGGCGGTCGCGTCTCAGCGGAGTCCTCACCGCTCTCTTCGCCCTCTTGGTGGTGGGCGCCTTCGTGGGCACGCTCGTCTTTCTCTACAAGAAGTCGGGCAAGGAGCCTCCCAAGGTCGTCACGGCCAAGCCCGAGGTCACCGACATCGAGCGCAAGGCGGTCGCCAGCGGTTCCATCGTTCCCCGCAAAGAGGTGCTCATCAAGCCGCGGGTCAGCGGCATCGTGCGCAAGCTCCACGTCGAACCGGGTGACACCGTGAAAGAAGGCGACCTGGTGGCGGAGATCGCCATCGTGCCCGACGTGGCCCAGCTTACGACGGCCGAGTCCGAGCTCGACTCGGCCCGCATCGCCCTCGGCCACGCAGAGAAAGAGTACCGCCGGGGAGAGGACCTCTTCGCGAAGAAGCTCATCAGCCGTCGGGAGCAGGCCGACCTCAAGCTCACCCGGGATCTGCGCCGCGCCGAGGTGCGGGCCGCCGCGCGACGCCTGCAGGTGGTGAAGGAGGGCGCGGCCAAAGGCGATCAACAAGCCAACACCCTCGTGCGATCGACCGTGACGGGCACGGTCTTGGAGGTGCCCATCGAAGAGGGGGCGAGCGTGATCGAGAGCAACACCTTCAACGAGGGGACGACGGTCGCCTCCGTGGCCGACATGTCCGACATGATCTTCCTCGGGCAGATCGACGAGGCCGACGTCGACAAGCTCAGGGAGGACATGGCGGTCAACATCAAGGTCGGCGCCATCGACGACAAGATCTTCGCCGGGACGCTGGAGTACATCGCGCCCAAGGGCAACGAGCTCGAGGGCGCGATCCAGTTCGAGATCCGGGCCGCCCTCGCGCCCGAAGAGGGCTTCGTCATTCGTGCGGGCTACAGCGCCAATGCGGAGATCGTGTTGGAACGACGCGAGAAGGTCTTGGCGGTCAAAGAGAGCCTGCTCCAGTTCGACGGCGACCAGGCCTACGTCGACGTCGAGGTGGCCCCGGGCGCATTCGAGCGGCGGGATGTGACGCTCGGGGTCTCGGATGGCATCAACATCGAGATCACTGGCGGCGTCGAGGCCGACACCACCATTCGCAAGCCCGATCCCACGCCCAAGAGCTGACGATGGCGCGCTGGCCTCAGGTGCGCGCAGCGTTGCTCTTGGTTCACGTGGTGGCGGTGGTGCTCTTGGCGTTGCCGAGCCCGCACCGCATGAAAGATCGTGCGCGCTGGCAAGGGCAGCGAACCCAGCGCGAGATCGCCCTCTGGGCGGAACGCCTCCAGGGCTGGGGCGTGGACACCGATCCCAAGCGCCTCGAGGCCGGCCTGTGGGATGCGGCGCAGCAGTACGTGGGTCTTCGGGAGACCATCGCCGAGCCACTCTCTCCCTACGTCGCCGTGGCGGGGGTGGTGCAGCCCTGGGGCATGTTCCGCTCGCCCCAGCGGCGCCCTGGGGAGCTTCAGGTCGAGGTCGACGACGGGCATGGATACCGCCTCGTCTACGTGAGTCGCTCGCCTGAGCACCGCTACCTGGCCGAGCAGCTCGACCACAATCGGTTCCGCAAGATCATCGGCCGGGCCGTTCGCCAGCGCCCCCTCTTCGACGCGATCGCCGGCTTCGTCGTCGAGCGCGCCGCGGCCGACTTCCCCCACGCGCGGCGGGTGCGGGTGACGATGATGCGGTTCGACAGCTTGCCACCAGAGAGACGCGCGGCAGGCGAGGAGGCTCCCCGGCAGGTGCACTTTCGACGGGAGTGGCGTCGATGAAGCGCGCGTGGGCCTGGTGGGTCGAGCTGACCTCGCGACGCGAGCGCGGGACCACGTTGGCGCTCTTCCGCATCGCGGTGGCGGCGGTGATGGTGACGATGATGCTGTCGGCCATGCGGGCCGGCATCGTCGATATCCTCTGGGTCGACGCGGCCGAAGGCGGGATCCAATCCGTCGCGTCCGGGTTCTGGCTCCTCGACCTCATCGGTGGTGCCACCCACCGCAACATGTGGGGACTGGTGGTGCTCACGCTGCTCTTCGGCACCGCGATGATGCTGGGGCTCGGCGGTCGGTGGACGGTCCTGGCCGCGGTGTGGTGCTATCGCGCCGTCTCGAGCGCAGGTCACGGCAACGGCGGCTACGACGCGATGATCTTCAACGGGGCGTGGCTGCTCTTCCTCGCCGAGCCTACCGCGACGCTGTCGCTCGATGCGCGGTTGAAGTCCGGCAAGTGGCGCTCCGACGTCGAGGTGAGCGCTTGGCCTCGCTACCTCCTCATCCTTCAGTTGCTCATCATCTACACGGCGACAGGACTGCAGAAGTCGAGCGCGAGCTGGACCTTCGCCGACGGATTCTCTGCGCTCTACTGGTTCCTCCAGGATCCCAACTGGCAGCGCTGGGACACGAGCTGGACCGGCTCTGGCTACCCCCTCACGCAGCTCGCCACCGCGGTCGTGTGGCACTTCGAGGTCTTCGCGGGGCTGCTCCTGCTCGTCTACCACGTGCGCGCCAACCCCGAAGGGAAGGGACGCTGGCGCGCTTGGCTGCGGCGCGTCGACTGTCGAAAGATCTTCACCGCCATCGGGCTCGGCATGCACGCGGGCATCGCACTGCTGATGGACATGGGCCCCTTCTCTTGGATCTCGATGGCGTTCTACATCAACCTCTGGAGCCCAGAAGAATGGGAGCAGGTTGGATCCTGGGTGATCCAGCTGGCGAGGGATCGACGCCCCGGTAAAGCGCGCGCCACGTGAGCGATTTCAGGAGGTTCGTCGCCGTCTGCGGCTGGCGCGGCGCTTGCTGTAGGTGAATGCAGGGAAACATCGTCGCGGGTGAGCACCGCCCCTCGACGGCCCTTGCCCGACATGCGACCCATCTTCTCGCCCGCCCCAGGACTCCTTCTCCTCGGCCTCTGCGCCGCCTGCTCTCCCGACGCGGGGAGCCAGTCTGCCTTCGTGGCACCGCAGTGCCGCTTCGACGTCGACCGCGAGCCCGAGCTCGTCGAAGGCGACGTCAACCACTACTGCCGTGATGGCTACCGCTACGACGTGTCGTACGACCTCTGCGTCGACAAGGACACGGCCATCGGACCGTTCCCGAACGAGATGGTCGCTCTCTGCCGCGAGTGTGGGCTGCACGCTTGCGAGCAGACCGACTGGCCCGTGAACCAGGCCCGGCGGATGCGCGGTCCCGAGACCTGCCCCCACGGCACCCAGGAGACCGACCTCGGCCTCTGTGTCGACGACCGACACGCCTACGGTCCCTTCTCGGCCGAGATGGTCGAGCGCTGCATCGACAATGGTGGTGGCGAGTACACCTGCAAGACGATGCGTTGGGATCGTCGCTTCGCGGAGGCCATCGCAGCGGGCATCGATCCCGGCAACTCGATGGGGCCCACCATGCTCGCGGGGGACTGGCAGTACCCGCTGCCGCTCGACCATGGCTTGCGCGCCGACGGCTTCGGCGGTGGTCATTTCGGCGCCAGTCGTAGCGGCAACGCGGGCGGGCACTCGGGCATCGACATCCTCGCACCCATCGGGACCCCACTCGCGGCCGTCTGCGATGGAACGGTTCGGTATGCGGGGTGGGTCCACGGGTACGGCAACTTCGTTCAGATCCTCTGCCCCATCCCGAGCTCGGTCACGGGCGGCGCGAGCCTCTACGCCAGCATCGCCTACGCGCACCTCGACGAGATCAACGTGACCACCGACGACGCGGTGAACGGGGGCACCGTCGTCGGCACGGTGGGCAAGACGGGCAACGCCAGCGCCGATGGTCTTCATGCGCACGTGCACTTCGAGATCGCGGTGCACGACACCCTTCACGCCGCCAGCGTCGAGGGCCACGCCTCCAGCAACCACGCGGGCAGCAGCGGCGGCAGCAAGCTGGTCGAAGAGCTCTACGCAGCGTGCCTCGACCCGAATGGGTTCGAGCCCACGACCGGACCGGTCAACAAGGGGCGTCGCATCGATCCCTTCTTGTTGTTGAGCTGCATCACGAGCAAACCGAACCTGACCGCTCCCCCGAGCGCACTGCAATCGCAGCTGCACGCCTGGTCCGAACACTACGCGGCGACCACCTTCGACGTGGACGTGGGCCTCTGACCTACGAGGTGGTCCTTCGGCGCTTTCGCGCCTGAAAATGGGCTTTCGGATCTGAAAGACTGATGCCGATGCTGCGGGCGCAACCGTTCGAGATCGCAAGGTCACGGCCCGGCATGTTTCATGCTCAGAATTATACTCGTGAGTTACAAGGGAAGAGCCCAGTCACCGCCCCACGGGGTACATCAGCGTGAGGCGTCGTCCAGACCGAGGACGCCGAACCCGCTGGAGACGGTTCCCGACTGTCCGCGGTCCATGCGCCTGGTCGCCTTGGCGGCTCGACGTGCGGTGATGGCTGGGTCGCCGTCAGAGCGTCCCACCGAAGCCTAGCCGATACGGTGCCGCGTCCGCGTCGAGAGGGCGCGGTGCCCAGCGCGTCGAGGCCGGTGTACCCTCGTCGCAGGTCATGTCCGGCCCCTTCAAGACCACCGTCGACGCGTGCATCGAGTGGCTTGGCGACCAGGTCGAGACCATCGCCCGCAACCCGCGTCAGACCCTGCTCCCCGCCGAGCAGGGGCGCTACGAGAGCTGGGAGCGGGCTGAGGCCCTGCTCGCCGACCGTCTCACGGGTGAAGATCCACTGGTGATGGGCGCCACCCTCGGGCAGGGCGGCGAGGGGATCATTCACGAGGCCGAGCAGCGCTCGCTGGGCCGGATGGTCGCCGTGAAGACCTTGCGGCCCGCTGTGCGAACGCCCACGGCGGCGCTGTCGCTCTTGCGCGAGGCGTGGATCCTCGGGCGCCTCGAGCATCCCAACATCCTCCCCATCCACGACCTCCGGCGGGACGAAGGAGGCATGCCTCGAGCGGTGCTCAAACGCATCGAGGGGACGGTGTGGGAAGACGTGGTCGCCGACGCGGCCGAGACGCGTGCGCGCTTCGGGGCCGATCTCTTCGAGCACAACCTCGAGGTCCTGCTTCAGGTGTGTCAGGCGGTGCGTTTCGCTCACAGCCGCGGGGTCGTGCATCGCGATCTCAAGCCGGGCAACGTGATGATCGGCGCCTTCGGAGAGGTTTATCTCCTCGATTGGGGCATCGCCGTCGTCGTCGATGACGTGGCCGGCCTGCCGCGCACGGAGCTCGACGGAACCATCGCAGGGACCCCGAGCTACATGGCACCGGAGATGTTGGGGGTGGGCGGGGCGACCATCGGGAAGGCGACCGACGTCTACCTCCTCGGGGCAGTGCTCTACGAGATCTGTGTCGGTTTGCCCCCTCACGAGAAGGGTGATGGTCAGCGCGTGGTCGCGAGCATCGTCGGTTCCCCCCCGGCCATTCCCGACACGGTTCCGGTCGACCTCGCCGCGCTGATGCGCCAGGCGATGCTGCCGGACCCCGACGAGCGCCCCGCCATCGAGGCGTTCCGCCAGGGCCTACTCGACCACCGGCGTCACGTGGCGTCAGCCGACCTCGTGACCGAGGCGATGGTCAAGCTCGAGCGGCTCGAGGTGGATGCGGAGACTGGCCTCGAAGAGGCCTACGATCTGTTCGGAGCCTGTCGCTTCGGGTTTCAGCAGGCGCTCGAGATCTGGCCCGACAACCGCGGCGCGCGCGACGGGCTTCGACGGGCGGGTTGTGCGATCGTGCGCCACGAGCTGAGGCGTGGAGACGTCGAAGCCGCGCGAGCCCAGCTCGAAGCCATCGACGACCCGCCCGAAGACCTTCGCCGCGAGCTGCGAGACGCCCTGGCCGACCACTCCGCCGAGCGCGAACGCATCGCGGCGCTCGAGCACATCGGTGACCAATACGACGCCACCACCGGTCGTGACGTGCGCCTCTTCGTCGCCTTCCTCCTCGCGCTCGTGTGGGCCATCTCACCCCTCGTCGCGATCGTGGGCGAGCACTACGGCTACGAGCAGCGTGTACCAGGTGTGTACGCGCCGCTCAGCTATTCGGTTTTGCTCGGCATCGCCTATCTGCGCTACCGCAAGGTCATCCACCGCACGGTGTTCAATCGGCGCACGATCGCCTTCGTCGCCATCGGCCTGAGCGCGATACTCATCTTCGCCTATGGCGCCGTTGCGATGGGGCTGGGTCGCCAGCAGATGCGGGCCCTCCAGCTTCTCCTGTGTGCCCTCGCCTCTGCGGGCGCAGCCCTCGCCCTCCACGAGCGCCTCTGGATCCCCACCCTGGGGTACGCGCTCGGCTTCCTCGCGTCAGCGCGCGTTTTCACCGGCATGGTCGGTACGTTGCTGGCGCAGGCGGCGGGGCACGGCGTCCTGGCCGCGACCGTCTTCTTCATGTGGCGCAAGCCGCCCGCCAATACTGCCGAGCGCTACGGCGTCGGACGCTAACGACGAGGGGCGTTTGTCGTCTAAATAGGTGAGCGTGCATTCGCTACAAATCGTCGCGAAGCGACGCCGTTTGGGGAGGTCCCCCTCGCGTAGCGAGGGGAGGGGCCTTCTGAAGCTTCTGAAGGCCCCTAGAGACTCCACAGACACGTCGACCGGATCCTTCGGGGGTGGGGGCTGGCTGCAAGCGAACAGCGTGGCGCTGATGAAGGCCGAGAAGACGATGCGGTGCACGTCGCCATCATACGCACACCGGTGCCGAACCCTCCCTGCCGCAGGCTTCTGACGCTGGAGCGAGTTTTTTTCTTCTCGCACCGGAACTTTCGGTCCGAAGGCTCGTTTAACTCAACAGAGCGATGGAGCTGGCGTTGGTAGCCATGGATGCGATGCGAGAGCGACCCCCGGCATCGGTCCGCGGAGAGGTCGACGAGGAGACCATCGATGCCTGCCGGCGCGGGGATCGGGTCGCCCTCACCCACTTCGTGCGGATCTACGAGAAGACGGTCTTCGCGTTTCTCTCCCGCATGGTGGGCACCGGTCCTCACGTCGAAGACCTGGCCCAGGAGGTGTTTCTGCGGGCGCATCAAGCACTGCCTCGGTTTCACTACCGAGCCGACGTGCGCGTCTCCACGTGGCTCCTGAAGATCGCGGTGCGCCTCGTGCAGGACCACCGCAAGAAGAAGCGACTCCCGGTGGTTCCCCTCGACACGGAGCTCGTGGCCGACGCACGTCGGGGCCCCGAGCACATGCGTCGTCGCCGGGAGATCGCCGCCGCCTTCGAGCGGGCCGCGGCACAGCTCTCGGATGAGCAGCGCGCCGTATTCCTGCTCGCGCACTTCCACGGCCGAAGCATGGCCGAGATCGCCGAGCTGGTCGGCATCCCCGAAGCGACCGCCAAGACCCGACTCTTTCGGGCCCGCGCGAAGCTGCGGACGCTCCTGGCGCCTCATCGCGAGGCGTCGACGGAGGAGCGAGTGGAGGAAACGCCGTGATGGAACCCCATGACTTCGACTTCGGGCCCGACGCTTGGCCCACCCAGGCGCCACCTTCCGACTTCGCCGATCGCTGTGTGAGCGCAATGCTCGAGGAGCCTGCCCCCAAGAGCCATCGTCGGTGGCTCGGCAAGAGCACGCTCTTCTTCCTGGCCGCCGCGCTCTGCGGCTCGTCGGCTTGGGCGACGGGCCAGGCCCGTGCTTCGTCGCCGCCGGCGGAGGTCGCGCGCTTCGTGCCCACCATGCCGATGCCCACCCCCGAGCCCCCGCCACAAATGGGCGGCCAGCTCATCGAGCTGACACCGGTCACCCCCGAACCCGAGGTGGAGGAGGAGGCGCCTCCCGCGCGGCGCGTGACGCGTCCTCGTCCGCCGGCCCCATCCAAGTCGGAAGCCGAGGAGTCGGCGGTTCCGGCCCCGCCGCCCTTCATCATGGTGCCCCGCTGTGCCTGTGATCAGGACGGCGTCGTCTGCTCCTGTTACTAGCCCCGCCCTCTAGCGGCAGCTCGACACACCCGCTCTTTGGCGATGGTGAGCACCCGAGGTGCGTCCACCGCCCGAACCCAAGCCCACAAAGGAACGAGAATCATGAAGCGAACCCTCACCCTCATCACGGCGGCCACGCTGCTGCTCTCCCCCGCTCTGGCCAGCGCTGCGCCGACCACCAAGACCGCCAAGGCGAGTGATACCGACACCGGCTACGCCTACGACTTCGACGACGACATCATGAACGGCAGCGGCATCGGTACCAATGCGGCGCAGATCAAGGTTCGCCCACGTCACGTCCGGCGCACGCTCATCCGCCCGCGGCTTCATTTCGTGCCCGAGCTTCTCAAGTCCGTCGAGCTCATCTGACGTGCGACGTCTCACCGTCATAGGCCTCGCACTCGGGGCCCTCACCGTGCTCGCGGGGTGCGCCCCACCGCGCCAGCTCGCGAGCTACGTCGTCGCCGACCCAGACGGAATGAGCGATCGGATGGCCATGCTCTGCTATTGGGGCCTGCACGATTGCGCTGACGACGTGGCGGCGCCCGATGGGTCGGAGGTCGAGCCAGCTCGACGCGATACGGTCCCCCAGGGGCGTGTGAGCGATGCCACGCCCACGGTGGAGCAGAAGCGGCAGTAGGTCAGTGCATGCCTCGAGGCCGGGCGCCTACTCGTCGCGAAGGGCGGTGACGGTGCGGATACGGGCGGCGTGGAGCGCGGGGAAGAGACCCGCGAGGCCGCCGCCGATGGCGACCACGATGGCGGCCATCAATGCGGTCTCCAAGCTCACGAAGGGCGCGGCGAACATGCTGGTGTCCCCTTTGGCCTGGTTTCCGTCCATCAGGACCCCGACCCCCTCGAGCAGCGCCACGCCGGCCACCAATCCGAGGTAGCCGGCCGCGCTGGCGAGCACGACCGCTTCAGTCACGACCTGACCGACGACGGCACGGGGCGTGGCGCCGATGGCCTTACGGATCCCGATCTCGCGGGTACGCTCACGCACGCTCACCATCATGATGTTGCTCACGCCCACCAGCCCCGCGAGGAGGGTGGCGCCGGCCACGACGTAGATGAGGACGGAGATGCCGGTGAAGAGGTTCACGATCTTCCTGACCTCCTCATCGGCATTGAAGCTTCCAATGGCTTGATTGTCGTCGGGGGCGACCCGATGCCGATCGGCGAGCAGCGATACCGTCTGCTTCTCGACGTCGCTTGCCTTGTGCAGGTCGTCGCTGAGCACGGCGAAGTAGTCGACGTAGGGGGTGTTGCTCAACGCCTTCTGAAAGGTGGTCAGTGGGATGTGGACCATCTTTGCGTCGCGGTCCCCGGCGTCACCCGTCGCTTCGGTGGTGAAGGTGCCGACGACCATGAAGTCGCTGCCTTGAATGGTGATCGCCTGCCCGATGGGTTCTTCGTCGGGACCGAAGAGTTGCTCGACCACGGTCGCCCCGATGACGCAGACCTTCCGCTTCTGCGCCATGTCGAGCGGGTTGATGAAGCGCCCCTGGAGGATCACGGGGTAGACGCGGAAACGGTCGGGGGTGTCTCCGTGAATCTCGAAGTTGCCGCTCTTCTCGTCACGGGTCACCGGCTGGCTTGCGCGGCGACCACCGAGGCTGACCCGTGGCGCGACGACCTCGATGCCATCCGTTTCGGCGACCGCTATCGCGTCGTCCATCGTGAGCCGGATTCGACGGCCGGGCGTCTGGCCGCGGTAGGGCACGCTGGTGCGCTGACCCCAGATGTAGAAGCTGTTGGTCGTCATGCGACCCATCGACTTCTGCACCCCCGTTTGGAGCCCATTGCCCATGCCGACCATGAGGATGAGGAGGAAAACACCCCAGAAGACGCCGACGGCAGTGAGCACCGTGCGCATGGCATTGCGCCGCAGCGTGCTTCCAATCTCGAGCATTTGGTCGACGTCCATCCACATGGGGATCACTCCGCCCGAAGGGCAACGACGGGTTGGATGCGAGCCGCGAGTCGAGCCGGGAAGTAGCCCGCGACGACGCCGGAGAAGATGAGAAGGCCCGTCGCAGCAACGACCACGGTGAGGTTGGCCTCGGGGTTCATGAAGTAGTCGTTTTTGGGCGCATACCGCGCCACGACCTCGATGACACCGAGCCCGAGGATCATGCCGAGATAGCCGGACAGGGACGTGATGAGGAGCGACTCGGTGACGATCTGCGAGACGATCGTGCGCGGCGTCGCGCCCAGGGCTTTGCGGATACCGATCTCCTTCGTGCGCTCGCGCACGCTGATGAGCATGATGTTGCTCACGCCGACGATGCCCGCGAGGATGGTGCCGATCCCGACGATCCAGATGAAGAAGTTGATGCCGGCGAACAGGCTGTTGATCTTCTCCGCTCGCTCGACGTTGTTGCGCACGCGCATGGCCCGCTCGTCTCCGGGCGCGAAGTCGTGGCGCGCACTCATGAGTCGGCGCACCTGACCCTCGATGCGGCGCGCCGTCTCCGGGTCGGCGTCCCGGATGGTGAACATGATCTGGTGGATCCGATCGCCGCCTCCGTAGACGGTTTGGGCGGTGGTGATGGGGATGTAGATCTTCGACAGCTCACTCTGCCAGCCGTCGTCGGTAAAAGTGCCCACCACTCGATAGGCCGTGCCGCTGATGTCGATCCACTTGCCGAGAGGGTCGCGGCGACCGAAGAGCTGCTCGACCACCTTCGGGCCGAGAATCGCGACCTTCCGTCGCTGGCGCAGGTCGGTGTCGTTGATGAAGCGTCCGGCGGTGATGATCGACTTCTCGATGTGCTGGTGGTCGGGGTGCGTGGCCCGCACGTCGAAGGAGGAGACGTTGCGCCCGTAGCGCACCGTGAACTCCCCGGAGAGGTAGAAGCGCCCGGTCGCGAACTCGATGCGCTCGATGCTCTGGAGTAGGGCGTCGAAGTCACGGGCGTCGAACTCGATGCGTCGTCCGATGCCGTAGCCGGCGTGCGGCTTGCCGGTCCGGCCCTCGTAGAGCCACAGGCTGTTGGTGGCGTCGTCGCGGAAGTTGTTGGCGACCCCGTTCTCGATGCCTTTGCCGGCTCCGAGGAGGATGACGAGCATGAAGATCCCCCAAGCGACGCTCAGCGCGGTGGCGAAGGTGCGCAGCTTCGCCGTGCGGAGGCTGTCGACGATCTCTCGCCAGCGATCGAAGTCGATCATGGGCTAGGCCCATCGGTGTAGGCAGGGGCTTCGAGCTCGGTGGTGTTGAGGTCGAGGTCTTCGGGGCGCCCATCGGCGGCGATGACGCCGTCGACGAGGCGCACCACGCGTTCGGTGCGGGCCGCGATGTCGGGTTCGTGGGTGACGACGATGATGGTGGCGCCCTCGT
>JAUHZF010000309.1 GCA_030426145.1 Polyangia bacterium | reverse complement strand
CCCCGAGCGCCAGCCCTCCCAGGGTCATGAGATTGAGGGTGAAGCCGGTGAAGTAGAGAAGGGCGGTGGTGGCGACCACCGACACGGGGATGGCCAGCGAGATGACGACGGTGCTGCGCAAGTTGCGCAGGAACAAGAGGAGCACCAGCACCGCGAGTCCGCCCCCGTACAGAACCGAGCGTGCGACGTTGCGAAGCGAGCGCTCGATGAAGTTGCCCTGGTTGATGACCGGGACCACCTTCACCTGAGGGTGGTCGGCATTGATCGCGTCGATCTCTTCGAGCACGACGCGTGCAACCTCGACCGTGTTCGCCGTCGCCTGCTTTCGAATGGCGACACGGATCCCTCGACGGCCATTGACCCGCTCGACCTCGGTGAGCTTGCTATAGGTGTCCACGACCTCCGCCACCTGGTGGAGGGGTATCGAGACATCGAGACACCCTCCCGCGTCGCGATGACGGTGCGGCGGATCTGGTCGAGGTCTGAGAACTCGGCCGGGGCTCGAAGGGTGACGTCGTACCTTCCTTCTTCGAGGGTGCCGGCAGGGAGGTCGAGGTTGGCATCGCGAAGGGCCGTCACCACTTGTCCGAGCGAGAGTCCAGACGCCTGGAGGCGCCCCGGGTCGACCTCGACCCGGATCTCTCGGTTGAACCCTCCCCACAGGTCGACCTGAGCGACCCCGGGCAGCCGCCCGAAGCGATAGCGCACCTCTTGTTCGATGAACTCGGTCAGCTGGACCGGGTCCATGTCGCTCGCGACGCCGATGATCACGACCGGGAAGCTGTTGACGTCGAACTTTCGAAGGCGCGGTGGGTCGATGTCCGGAGGTAGCTCGCTGAGCTCGTCTTCGAGCGTCGCGCGCACCTCGGCTGCGGCGGTGTCGATGTCGGTGCCCCACACGAACTGCACACGCACGTTGCTCTCGCCGCGCACCGTCTCGCTGGTGATCTCCTCTACGCCGGGCACCGTGGCCACGATCTCCTCGATGAGCTGCGTGACCTTTCGCTCGACGACCTCGGGGCTCGCGCCCTCGTAGTAGGTCCGAACCGAGACGGTCGGGAGCTCGACCTCGGGGAGGAGGTCGATGCGCAGTCGCCACAGCGAGAAGACCCCGAGCACGACCACCATCAACGTGGCCATCGTCGTGGCGACGGGGTGCCGAACGCTGAAGCGCGGCAGGCTCATGGTGCGACCGTGGCCGATGTGGAGGGCTCGGGCGCGATGACGCGGACTTTGGATCCGTCGCCGAGAAGGTGCTGCCCCAACACCACCACCTCGCCCGTGAGGGGCGGCCCTTCGACCTTCACCTCGACGCGGTCGCGCTCCTGCAAGCCCACCTCGACGAAGCGCATCTTCACCGTGTCGCGTGAAGGCCCGAGCAAGAACAGCACATCCCGGTCCCGACGTCGGGTGAGGGCAGATCGCGGCACGACCGCCTGGGCTTTGGCCTCGTCGAGCACCAGCTCCACTTCGGCAAAGGCACCCGGCGCGAGCTTGCGCTCGGGGTTGGCGATCTCGAGCTCGACCCGGGCCTGCCGCGTCGCCGCGTCGAAGACGGGCGCAATGCGCTTCACCCGCGCTTCGAACCGCAGCCCCGGTGCGGCATCGGTGGTGAGGCTCGCCGTCTGGTCGACTCGAAGGCGGCCGTAGTCCCGCTCCGGGACCGTGATCGCGCACACGATGGGGTCGAGCACGGCGAGCTCGACCAGAGGATCTCCCGAGGCCACGGTGCTGCCCGCGTCGCGGTGCCGCACGGCGACGACGGCTTGTTTCCCGTCACGCTCGGGCCACTGCGCCCGCACGTCGGTGTAGCCGCGACGAATGCGGGAGAGCTCGAGCGTCGCGCCGACGCGCTGGACCTGCCCGCGGGCCAAGCCCACGTCGGCCCGCGCCGCGGCGAGCGCGGCTTCCGCCTCCTGAAGCTCCGCGACGGAGATGAGGTGCTTGTCGTGCATCTCGCGCGCTCGTGTCTGGGCCGCTTCCGCGAGGCGAAGCGCCGTCTTTGCTCGCTTCAGGCGGGCTTGCTCGACAGCTAGCTCACCCCGAGCTTGCACCGCGGTCTGCGCAGGCTCGGCGTCGTCGATGACGGCCACCACCTGGTCGCGCACCACCGCATCTCCGAGGTCGACCAAGACTTCCTCGACCACACCACTGACCTTGGCGGTCGCGGTAAACCGCGAGGATGCCTCGAGGGTGCCCACGTAGCTCCGCAGGGCGCGCACCTGCCCCGACGCGACGGGCGTGACCTCCACCGCCACCCGGCGCTCGCGCTTGGCGCCGGCCTCGTCGCTCTTGGAGCAGGCCGCGAGCAGCACGACGAAGGCAAGCGGAGCGCATCTCACCCCTGCGTTCTTAAGGATTTCGGCGCCGAAGTCGACCTCTCCGCGGAGACGGCATCTCGGGCGTCATCGTTGGCGCGGCAGCGCTGGGTCGCTCGTGGGCGGAGCGCGGGCCTCCGCGTCTTGGCCCGTGATACACCCGCTGCATGCGCGCGTGGCCGCTCTTGCTCATGCTCCAGGTCGGCTGTGTACTCGACCTGACCGGCCTCACGGGCGGGGTCGAGGGCGGAAGCGGGGGTGGCTCTCCCAGCAGCTGTCTCGAGGGGTGTCCCGGTGGCGCTTGCACGCCGGTCGCGACCCCGACGGACCCCCAGCTGCCGGTCTTTCGGGTGGCCGTGGCCCCGGAGAGCGTGGTCTTCGCCGACCCCACCGCGTCTGAGCTCGGTCGGGTCGACGGTGCGGGGGAGCGTCGGGTCGGCGTGATGGCCGCCCCCCAGACGGCGGCGGTGCACGGTGATCGCCTCTACTTCGCCACCGCGTCGCAGGGGATCTTCGTATGTGGCCTTCCCGCCTGCGATGGCGTGGCGGAGCTCGTGCCGATGGGGCCCGAGACCTTTGCCCGGCAGCTGGTGGCAGATCAGGACCAGCTCTATTGGATCACGGGTCCAGATCTGTCGGACGGTGCCGTGTATCGCGTCTCGGTCACGGGTGGGTCACCGGTCTTGGTGGCCAGCGGTCAGGTTCGCCCGCACGGGATCGCCATCGACGACGAGCGCATCTACTGGACGGTGCATCAGAACGGCGGCGACGACGGCGTCATTCGCAGCGCGCCCAAGGCGGGCGGGGCCGTGGTCGACCTTCTCTCCGGGCTGAGCGCCCCCTCGGGTATCGCGGTGGGTGGCGGTTCCGTCGTGTTCACCTCGAGCGCCGTCGACGGCGCGGTGCATCGCGCCCCCAGCGATGGCAGTGGGCCGCCCGAGCTCGTGACGGACGGGCCCGTGCCGGTGAACGACCCCATCGCACAGCCGGCGTCGGTCGCCATCGTGGATAGCCAGGTGGTTTGGACCAACGACGGGGACGGCTCGGTGATGGCGTGCCCGCTCACCGGTTGCAGTCAGAACGATGCGGGGCAGCCCAGCATCGTCGCGCGAGGGCTGACGGCGCCAGGAAGTCTGGTCGCCGACGGCCGCTGCATCGCGTGGGGGGCGGGCGAAGGCATCTTCGTCACCAGCCGCTGACGAGCAGGCCCCCTGGCGCCAAGGCGACCTCGGGGCTGGAGGTCGTGGTGGCTTCGACGATGGTCCACGTGAGGGCAGCCCCGATCGCAGCGATGCCGAGGCCGAGCGATACGTTGCCGCCGAGGAGAAACGCGCGGGCATCGTCGACCCTCGCCTGCGGACAGAAGGGGGCGCAGTCGACGCGCATGTCGTCCACTTCGCTCTTGGCGTAGGCCGAGAGCCCCGCGAAGACGCCGACCCCAGCGAGCCCGACCCCAGCGAGCACCCACGCCCCCACGGGCACCGTGAAGCCCTCGTCGGATGGTGTTTCCGGCACCTTCTTCGGACGACTTAGCTCGATGGGTTGCGACTTCTCCCCTTCGCGCACCACCACCTCGCGCACGATGCGTGCGCCGTCGCTGGTCTCCACCACGAAGCGTCGCCGGCCGGGGTCGACCGCGAAGGCGCGGCCGAGTTGGACCGACACCAGCTCGCCGTCGACCTCGACCCGCTGAAGGGAGCCTTCGATGCCGGACAGGACCACGGTGGGAAGGGCACCTTCCACCTCCTGGAGCCAGGCCACGCAATCCTGTCGAATGACGCCAGGGCATCGATGGGCCGCACAGGTGATGAGCGATTCGCGTGCCGCGCGGAGCCGGCCCTCATCGCGCTCGACCTGAGCGCGCTCGGACGCGCTCGCGCAGATCTCCACCGCGTCCTCGGCACGGGCCGACGACGCGACGAGGAGCAGACCGAGGAGGGCGCTGCATGTTCTCAGCGCAAGCACGACCTTTTGTACCGCTTGTGCCCGCGGTCATCGATGAAATAGGGCGGGTCGCAGAACCCAGGCGCCGGCTTGGCCCTCGGTTGTGCTGGCGCCGTGCGCGGCTTGGGGGCGGTTGCGGTTGCGGTCGCCGTGGTCGTTGCGACGGGCGGGGGGAGCGTCTTCGGGGCCGTCGTCGCGGGGAGGGCCAGGGCCTGGAGCGCCGACCACGCGGCGCGGGCGGGTTGCCGCAAGGGTGCCCCTCGGAGCCACCATCCCGCGCCCGCGGCCACCGCCACCGCTACTGCGGCCACGGCCACGGGTGATGCACGTCGGCCGGGTGGCCTCGATACGGCGGCATTGGCGTCCGTCGCGTCGTCGGCCGGCGCCTCGACCGGTGTGACCTCCATGCGCGCCACCTCGGCTCTGCGGGAGGCGAGCAGCTCGCCCGCCGAGGCGTCGAGCCACCGCGTCATCTCACGCGGAGAGGCGACCGCGGTGGCCTGCTCGATCGACGTGGCCATGGCCAGGGCCGAGGGGAAACGATCACCCGGTGATTGGGCCAAGGCACGGGCGATGACGGCGTCGAACGCACTCGGTACATCCGGACGTCGTAGGGACGGCGGCTCGACGTCGCGTTCGAGCACGGCGGCGAGCGCGGGCTCACCGTCGGGACCCACGAAGAGCCGCTCTCCGCAGAGCGCCTCCCAGAGCAAGACCCCGGCCCCGAAGACGTCGGTGCGTGCATCGACGTGCTCACCGTAGAGCTGCTCGGGAGCCATGTAGCCCAGCTTGCCCCGCACGGTGCCGTCTTCGGTGCGGTAGCTTCGCGCGCGTGCCTTGGCGACGCCGAAGTCGAGCACGCGGGCGAGGCCGTCGTCTCCGAGGATGACGTTCTGAGGGGACACATCGCGGTGCACGATGCCGAGCGGCTGCCCGTTGCCGTCGGTGGCGATGTGGGCCGCGTGCAGGCCCAAGAGGGCATCGCGCACCAGGGCGGCAGCGATGGCCGGAGGCAGTGCCTCGTCACGGCGGCGTGCGGCGACGATGAGCTCCGCCATCGTGGCCCCGAGCACGTAGTCCATCACCACGAGGAGCTCGTCGCCGTCCTGGAGGATCTCCAGCGTGGGCACCACGTGCGGGTCGCGAACCTTGGCCGAGAGGCGTGCTTCGTCTTGCAGCATGGCCACGAAGCTCGGGTCTCGCGCGTACTGCGGGTGGAGGCGCTTGATGGCCACCACGCGCACGAAGCCGCCGTCGGCCCGCATCGCGCCGAGGTGTACGGACGCCAGGCCCCCACGGGCGACCTCGTCCCCGAGCTCGTACCGGCCGATGCGCACCGTCAGTCCTCGTCGCGCCGCGAGCGAGCGCGGATTTGCTGGAAGTAGCGCCGGGCGATGCCCGAAGAGCGCGCCGCTTCGGCCACGCTGCCCCCACTTCGTTCGAGCACCTCCTCGGTGTAACGCCGCTCGAGCTCCTGCACCACTTGGCGGCGGGCCCGGGGCAAGGGCAGGCGCTGGGCGATGACGTCGTCGATGAAGTCGCCGTCGCTGGCAAAGCTGCGTGCCGGGCGCGAGAGCTCGCCGTCCGCGAGCTCTCCGAGGGCGACCCGTCGCGCGACGGCGTTCTGCAGCTCGCGCACGTTGCCCGGCCACGGGTAGTCCCTGAGGCGCTCGATGAAACCCTGTTCGGGCGGCGTGCCGGGGTCGGCCAATCGATGCCAGAAGTAGCGCGCGAGATGGGCGATGTCCCCGGGGCGGTCGCGCAACGGCGGCAGCTCGATGCGTGCCACCGCGAGGCGAAAGTAGAGGTCGTCACGAAATCGCCCCGCCTGCACCTCGCGGTCGAGGTCGCGCCGGGTGGCGGCGAGCACGCGCACGTCGACCTTGCGGTAGCCGCGTCCGCCCACGCGTTGGACCTCGGCCCGCTCGAGGGCGCGCAGCAGCTTGGCCTGGAGGGCGACGTCGAGATCGCCGATCTCGTCGAGCAACAGGGTGCCTCCATCGGCCCGCTCGAACACGCCCGGCTGGGTCTCGTTCGCGCCGGTGAAAGCGCCCCGCTCGTGACCGAAGAGCGCCGCTTCGACGAGGCTCGGGGCCACCGTGGTGCAGTCGAACACCACGAAGGGGCGCGCGCTCCGCGGGCCCTCTTCGTGCAGCGACTCGGCGAGTACCTCCTTGCCCGTACCGGTCTCGCCCTCGATGACCACGGGCACCGACGCGGCGGCGAGGCGACGGCAGAGGGGGTAGAGCTTGCGCATCGCCTCGCTCGTGCCGACCAGTCGACCGAAGCCGCTCTCGGGGGCCAGCTTCTGTTTGGCGGCCCGGCGGGCGCTCACGGTGATGCTGGTCGCCCCGACCATCACCTGCTCACCGCCGCGAAGCAGGGCCTGGGTGACCCGCACCTGGTTGACGTAGGTCCCGTTGGTGGAGTCGAGGTCGGTGACGCGCAGCAGCCCGTCGACCACCTCCAGCCCGAGGTGGCGCCGCGACACCTGAGGGTCGGAGACGCGCACGTCACAGCTCGGGCTCTGTCCGAGCAGCATGCGCGTGGGTTGGCTCGGGTCGATGGTGACCGTCTGCGCGGTCCCACTTCGACCGCCGTCGTGGATCGTCAGCTCGTATCCGACCACGGCCTCGACGGGCCGCTCGAGCTTGGGGGCGAAGGCCGTGACCACGTCCTCGAAGCCCTGGCCGGCGTCGGAGCTCCTGCCCATCCAACCCAAGGTATCACCCCGTACGGCTGCCCGTCCCGAGCGAAAATCGCTTTCCTTTCGGGGTGATCGATTCGATCCGAAGGGCGATCGAATCGATCACCCCCCGTCGCACTCGCCGTGTGTTTTCAGGGCTGTGGCCGCCGGCCCGCAGGTTGCACCTCGAGCGGGTCACGATGAGCACGCGCATCTCGAGAAGGAACTTTGGGGCCGCCCTCGGGCTCGGCGCCTTGGCCGCTGGCGTCGGTTACAGCCGCCGTGGGCATGCGCAAACGACGGGTCGAGCCAAGTACCTGCTGCTGTTCTTCACCAACGGCACCGACACGAGCCTCTGGTCCCCCACCGGCTCGACCGCCACCCAGGTCAACCACAGCCAGATGACCGAGCCGCTTTCGGCGTTGAGCTCGGATCTGGTCTTGGTCGAGAAGCTCTCGAGCTCGGGCACCTGCGACAACCACGGCTCCCCGGGGGGCCTCACCGGCATCGGCTACAGCGGCAACCACAACAAGATCTCCATCGACCAGTTCATCGCCCGGCAGCTCATCCAGCAGGGGGTGCAGACCCCGGTGGCGAGCGTCGTGCTCGGCGGCGTCACCACCGAGCAGCAAACCTCGTTCTACGCCGACAACCAGGTCCTCACGCCCATCGCGTCTCCAGTTGCTGCCTTCGACGCGCTCTTCGGCGGAAGCACGCCGGCCCCGGGCGGACCGGACGAGGCGACCTTGAAGCGACGACGCGACGCGAGCTTGTCGCTGGTCAGGTCGGAGCTCGAGCTGCTCAGCGGTCAGCTCGGTCGAACCCAGCGCGCCAAGCTCGACCTTCACGCCGACGCGCTGCGCCAGCTCGAAGAGCGCCTCAATGGCGGCACGTCTGGTGGCGCCGCTTGCAACGAGCTCACCGTACCCGGCGAGGCCGGGCAGTCACTTCTCAACAGCGCGCTCAGTCTCGACTTGGCTGTGAACGCGCTCGCGTGCGGCATCACCCGCGTGGTCTCGGTTCAGTTCGGGCATCACCAGAGCACCCAGGTCGACCTGCCCGAGGTCGGCCCGGCGGGCGATTGGCACAACGCCTTCATTCACGGCGACGGCTACGACGGTCGCCAGCGTCTCATCAACCTCGAGCGTTGGCTGTGTCAGCGGTTCGTCGATGCCGCTCAGCAGCTGCAATCGATGCCCGACCCCGACGGTGAGGGCAGCCTCTACGACAATACCCTCATGGTGTGGGCGCGCGACATGGGTGACGCCGTCAATCACAACGGTGACGACATGCGCTTCGTCTTCGCCGGAGGTGCGGGAGGCTACCTCGACCGGTCGCCCAATGGTGTGTACCTCGACGGCTCCGGTCAGACCCATCAGGCGGCGCTCATCAGCATCGCCCACGCGATGGGGATCGAGAGCTTTACCGGCTTCGGTGACCCCGGTGGCGTCCGCACCCCGCTCAATGGACTCCAGGCCTGAGGATGAACATGAAGCGCACCACCATCGCCACCAGTCTTCTCGTCGCCCTCACCTCGAGTGCGGCGTGCATCGGTACCATCGGCGACGAGGATGACCTTCCCGACGTCGAAACGCCGAGCAACCCGACCGAGCTCGAGGCGCCCGACTGCGCGGACGTCGGGCCTCGCGCCGTGCGACGTCTCACCGGACGCCAGCTTCAGAGCAGCCTCGTGGCGCTCTTCAACGATGCTGCCGTGCCCACGACCGAGATCTTGGCTGACCCCGTGGTGCACGGTTTCCAGGTCGACGCGACCGAGGCCGTCATCCGCGACCTCAATGCCCAGCAGCTCATGCGCCAGGCCGAGCGCATCGCGACGTGGGCCGCGGACGAGAAGCTCGGCGAGCTCAGCCCCTGCCAGAGCCACGACGAGGCCTGCGGGCGCCAGTTCATCGAGCAGTTCGGGGCGCGGGCTTACCGCCGCGCCGTGCCGGGTTCGTCGGCAGATGCTTACCTCGCCATGTTCATGGCGGAGTCGAGCTTTGCGGACGGCGCCGAGGCGGTGATCTCGGCGGTGTTGCAGTCGCCCTTCTTTCTCTACCGCACCGAGCTCGGTGAAGACCGCGGTGACGGGCGCTTCGCGCTCACGCCGGATGAGCTCGCGAGCAACATCGCCTTCACCATCACCGATGCGCCGCCGGATGAGGCGCTTCGCCAGGCCGCGGCCGAGGGCCGGCTCACCACCGAAGAAGACGTGCGGCGCGAGGTGCAGCGGCTGCTGCAAAGTCCGGCGTCGGATGGGCCCCTCGCGCACTTCGTCGAGGGATGGCTCGAGATCGAGGACCTGCAGACGCGCGCCAAAGAAGACCCCACGCAGCAGTACACGCCTGCGGTGGCGGCCGCGATGGGCGAAGAGACCCGTGCCTTCTTCCGGGCTGCGGTACGCGAGGGCATGACCTTCGGCGAGCTGCTCACGGCCGAGCACACCTACGTGGACCCGACGACCCTCGGGCCCTACTACGGGATGTGGAACCTCCAGGGCGACGGCATGCAGCGGGCCGAGCTCGAGGGCACCAGCCGCGCCCGGGGGATATTGGGTCAGGGTGCGTTTCTCGCCCGCCACGCCCTCGCCGACACGTCGTCGCCCGTGCAGCGCGGGGTGATCATTCGCGAGCGCTTCTTGTGTCAGGAGCTCCCCTCGCCGCCCCCTACCGTCGACGCCAACCTCCCGGAGACCACCGAGCCGGTGACCACGCGTGAGCGCTACGCTCAGCACACCCAGGACCCGAGCTGCACGGCGTGTCACAACCTCATCGACCCCATCGGCTTCACGTTCGAGAACTACGACGCTTACGGTCGTCATCGCGATCAGGAGAACGGCACGCCCATCGACGCGACGGGATCGTTGTCGCTGCCCGATGGCGAAGAGGTGCCGCTCGATGGTCTCGACACGCTGAGCGACCACTTGGCCAGCAGCGAGAGGGCGGCGGGCTGCTTCCAACGCTACGCGAGCTACTACGCCTACGGACTCGACGGCTGTAACCCGGAGGCCATCGTGGAGCGCGCGGGCGCGAATCCGACCCTCGAGGACCTGATCGTCGCCATCGTGACCGCGCCCCACTTCATGTCACGCCGCGCCGAAGACTGACCGTAGCGTTTCCCCTGCTGCGAGCTACCGAGACCTTGGGGGCATGGATTCCGGCAGGCCACGCGCACCGCGCAGCTGAGCCCCGGTCAAGATGGTGCCTTCGCGGCTGGTGTCGCTGAGGTCGGCGCCGGTCAGGTCGGCATCGCGCAGGTCGGCTTCGTCGAGCGTCGCGCCGCGCAGGTCGATGCCCTTGGCCGTGGCGCGCCAAAGGTCGGCTTCGGTCAGATCGGCTTCGGTGAGGTTGGCTTCGCTGAGGTCTGCTTCCTGCAGATCGGCGCCGGCGAGATCGGCGCCGGCGAGGTTGGTCCGGGCGAGCAGCGCACCGCGCAGATCGGCTCGCCGCAGGATCATCCCGCTCAGGCTCGCCGCGACGCCGAGGTTGCTCGCCCGAGGAAGCGCAGCTCCGGAGAGGTTGACCCGGGTGAGGTTGGCGCCGTCGAGCACGGCGTCGGGGAAGGCCCCGGCCGCTTGGAGGTCGCAGCCCGTGAGGTCGGCGTTGCGGAGAAGCACGCCGTTGAGGTTCGCCCCGGCGAGGTTGGCCTCGATGAGCGATGCGCCCTCGAGGTTCGTCTTCTCCAGCGAGCAACGCTTGAGGTTGGCCCGCTCGAGGTTGGAGCCCTCGAGGGACGCGTTGGACAGCGATGCGCCGGCGAGGTTGGCCCCGACGAGACTCACGCGGCGAAGGGTGGCTTCACGCAGATTGAGCACGTGGCGGAGATCGGTGCCCTCGAGGTTGGCGCCGGTGAGGTCGGCGCCCCGCAGGTTGGCGCCGATGAGACGTGTGCCCGAGAGGTTGGCCTCGCGCAGGTCGGCGCCGTCGAGGTCGGCGTTCTCGAGGTTGGCGTCTTGAAGGTCGGCTCCGCGCAGCTTGGCCTCCTGCAGCTCGGCGCCTTCGAGCGAAGCGCCGCGCAGCTTGGCCTCGGAGAAGTCCGCGTGACGGAGATTGAGGGCACCCTGCACCTCGGTGCCCGAAAGGTCGGCGCCATTGAGCAGGGTTCCGTCGAGGTTGACGCGCCAGAGGTCGGCCTTCTTGAGACTGGCGCCCTGCAGGTGGGCCCGCCGAAAGTCGACGCCATCCAGCCGCGCCTCGTCGAAGACCGCCTCCTGAAAGCGTCCACTGGTCATCTTGGCTTCGGCGCAGAGGGCCCCGGTGAAGTCGGCGCCCGCCGCGCGAGCCCGCAGCAGGTTGGCTTGTTCGAGGGTTGCGTTGCGAAGGCGCGTGCCGACCAGGCTCGCTCCGCGCAGGTTGGCCAGCGTGAGGTCGGCTCCTTCGAAGTCCGAGCCATCGAGGATGGCATCGGAGCCGTGCGCGCGCTGCATCTGAGCTCGGGTCCCGTCTACGCTGGTGAGCGTTGCTTTCACCAGGCGTGCTTCGGTCAGGCGCGTCTTCTCGAGGGTGGCCCCTTCGAAG
>JAUHZF010000308.1 GCA_030426145.1 Polyangia bacterium | reverse complement strand
TGGGGGCGGCGGCCTTCATCATGGCCGAGATCATCGGCACGCCCTACGCCAACATCATGCAGGCCGCGTTGATCCCGGCGCTGCTGTTCTTCGCCTCGCTGTTCTTCGTGGTCCACCTGCAGGCCGCGAAATCCGACATGCAGCCCTTCGGCCCGGAAGACGAAAGCGACGAACCGACCTGGCTCATACTCGTGAAGGGCGGGCAGTACATCATTCCCTTCGTCACCCTCATCGCGATGATGCTGAACGGGTTTTCGCCGTTCAAGGCTTCCTTCTACTCGATCATCGTGCTGCTTGCCGCCCACGTCGTCCGGAGCCGCAGGCTGTCGCTGGACATCCTGACCCGATCGGCCCACGCGATCACCGAAGCCAAGGCACAGCCCGCCGTCGCGGAGCGTCTGTTCTCGCTGCGCGGGGATCTACCTCGGCCTCGCGCTCGGGGCCGTGCTCCTTTGGCCCAAGCCGACCATCCCGCAGGCGAGGTGGGGACTCCTCGCGGCCGGCCTGCTCATGCTGGCCGACGTCATCACCCAAGACACGGGCGTGCACCCCGTCTGGCATCCCACACGGCTGTTGACGGGTGCTCTGCTCGGGTGGGTGGCCTCGTCGGCCCTCATGGCCGCCATCCGCCGTGAGCGCGGCATGCCTCTCTAGCCTGGCTAGAGAGGCCGAAGGGGCATCGTCTTCTCAGCGACCGCCGAGAGCGCCACACTCGCCGACATCGCCGGTCTCGGCCGTAGCCACGCAGTCGGAGTAGACCTTGCGGGCCTCCTGTACGCGACCTAGGTCCTGCAGCGCCGCGCCGAGGCACAGATAGCCGAACGCATCCTCGGGCTTGAGCTTCACCATGCGCTCGCCCCAGCTGACGGCCTCAGCGAAGTTGCGCTCGTTGAGCAGCTGCAGCGTCTTGGCGCGCACCTCGTCGTAGCTACCTTCCACTGCGGGCTCTTCACCATCGGTGTTCTTCTCGGCATCGGGCGCGCTGGCCACGACGGCCGCCGAAGCGTCGACGGGCTCGTCGACCGGAGCGTCCGCCTTCGGCGGCGTGGAAACCGGCTGGGCGGGGGTCGTCATCTTGGGCGCGGTGGCCGCGGCCGGCGCGTCGGGGGCGACAGCCGACTTGATCACGAGACCGAGGGTGATGGCACCCACGACGCCGACGATCGCACCCACCACCTGGCGAATGCGCTGCTGACGCACGGGGACAGTCCCATGGGACGACGGGGGCTCCACATCGTCGACGACCGGCATGAGCGACGCTTCCGTGTCACGGAGCGTGCCGATTTCGACATCGCCGTGGAGCAGCTCGTCGTCATCCTCGTACTCGTCGTCGTCGTACTCGTCGTCGTCGTACTCGTCGTCGTCGTCGTACTCGTCGTCGTCTTCCTCTGCGAAACCGGCCTCGTAGGGGTCATCGTCGAGGGCGGAAGTCGGCTCAGTGGCCGTGGCGGCCTCTTCGACGCGGATCTCGCTCGACGGGCTGACGCCGAGGGACGGGCCACGCGCTGACGTCAACGTCGTGGCGTTGATGTCGAACTCGTCCTCGTTCTCGTCCTCGTTCTCGTCCTCGTCCTCGTTCTCGTCCTCGAGGTCGTCCTCGTCCTCGAGGTCGTCCTCGTCCTCGTCCTCGAAGTCGTCCTCGTCCTCGAAGTCGTCCTCGTCCTCGAGCTCGTCCTCGTCTTCGTCCTCGAGCTCGTCTTCGTCCTCGTCCTCGAGCTCGTCTTCGTCTTCGTCCTCGAAGTCGTCCTCGTCCTCGAGGTCGTCTTCGTCCTCGAGCTCGTCTTCGTCCTCGTCCTCGAGCTCGTCTTCGTCCTCGAGGTCGTCTTCGTCTTCGTCCTCGAAGTCGTCCTCGTCCTCGAGGTCGTCTTCGTCCTCGAGGTCGTCTTCTTCGTGTTCGTCCTCGAAGTCGTCTTCGTGAGCGGCAGCGGACGCGAGTGTCTCGTTTTCGATCTCACTCGTCTCGTCTTGGATCGGGGCGGCGGCGACCATGGCGGCGGCGATTTCGTTCAACGTCGCGCCGTCGTCGAGCACGAGCGCCGCGTCCTCGGCGGGCTCTGCGCCGGCCTCGGCAGCCTCGGCGGGAGACGGAACCGAGGTTCGCGCCGACGGGTAACGGGAGGGCGCCGAACGCAGCCGACGGCCTCGCCGGACCGACCGACTCGCAACTCGCAACCTCTTGTTCATCCTGTTGCCTCCCGATTCCTTCATTTCCAGTCGCCCTGCACATTCACGATCCGGGCCAAACCCACTCACCCAGCGATCAGGCACTTAGGCTGCCTGACCTGATCGCGCAACTGTGTCATCGTGCGCCATCGAACGCCGCTAAATCACGAACGCACGATGAACCGAGTGGTCTACCCGCTTACGTTTCCATACATCATGGTGCAAGCGGCGTCGATACCACCAGTTTCCGGGGATCTGGCGGGAAGCTCTCGGTGGAGCGCAAGCCAGAGGTTTCGGACGCCTGCTACTGAACGACGAGCACTGCCCCCGCGGCCGCATCCACCGCCTGGCAGAAGCTGCGCCAGGCAGCGTACTGGCCGGCGCGGATCCGCGCCTGCTTCAGAATGAGCTTGGTCGTGACGATGACGACCTGGTTGGACTTTTCCTCCACCTCCACCACGAAGGTTCCGAAAGGCGTGTCCACCTTGGTCGCCTTGGGCAAGCCGGTCGCCTTCATCCCGCCCGGAATGTGGATCTCCCAGACCTCCTCCTGGGTGCGGCGCGGCCCGACCAGGACGTCGTGGGTGCGGCCTGGCCGCCCTGCGTAGCGCGCGACCATACGGAAGGTTGGCCCCGCCGGAACGCGCCACCCCGTTCCCTGCTTCTTCGCGGTGGCCTTGCCCGCCGCGGTGAGCTTCACCTCGCTCTCGATGTCGTCGGTGCCCGTCACGGCGAGGCCGCGCTGGCCCTTGTCGAGCTCGACCGTGCCGAGGGCCGCCGACAAGTCGGACGCCACCCGTTCCCTCTGGCTCGATGGGTCGCGGTAGCGCCGCCGCCACCCCGGTGCATCGACCCCCTGGTTGGCCACCTTCACGTCGAAGCGCAGCCCGCCATCCTTGGCGAGGTCGAGGGTGTAATGACGACGGTCCTGTGACTGGGATGCTTTGGGCTGGGGCAGCTCGACGAGCTTGCCCCCCTCTTTGGTGACCCGCAGCGCCATCGAATCTCTGTCCATCGCCGGCAGCTCGGCCGTGCCCGTGTCTTCGGCCGTGCCGTCGAGGTAGAGGTCGAGGCTGGGAATGTAGGCGATGGCGTGATCGAACGGTGCCAAGCTGGCCGTGGAGCTATCGAAGCCACCACGCATACCGGTGCGAACGAGCACCAGCTCCGCGTCGATTCCCACCTCACGCAACATCGAGACGATGAGCGTCGCCTTGTCTTTGCAATCGCCCCAACCACGCGCAAGTGTGAGTGCAGCGCGGCGCGGGCGAATACCTTCGATGCCGAGCTCTAGCGCGACGTAGCGCACACTACCCGCCGCATAGGCATAGATGGCGGCCACCTTCTCGCGATCGGTCTTGAGCCCCTTCGTGAGCTTCTTGGCGAGGTCGCGCACATCGTCATCAGCGTCGAGCTTCTCGCGAGCGAGGCCTGCGTACCAATGGCCGACTTCCTTCCAATCGGCAAAGGTCGAAACGTGCACGTGCGCAAGTAGCTCCCCGAAGCGGGGCATTCGTGGTTCGGTCACCAATGCGGGCACGTCGTTGGCCTCGAACCGATAAATTCGCTGGTCACCCTTCTCTTTCACCTCGCGCTTGAGGCCCGCCAAAGGCTTGTCGCCGGGGCCAACCGAAATGTTCAGTCTTCGCTTCTTCGGCGCGATGAGAACGTATTCGGCGCTCGCAATGGGCTCCGTCGATTGGAGGAAGCTCACCTCGCCGAAGTAGTCGCTCATCTCGTTGCGAATGGCGACGTCTTCGATGCGGTATTGGAGCTCGACCACGTCCCCGACCTCGAGCCGCGGGAACTGGATGTAGAAGGTACGCACCAGCGTATACATGTTGATCGAGGGGTCGTTGGCCGCAGCCTCACCGCTCTCGATCGCCTCGTCGACGCGACCATCCTGGCGGTAGACCTTGGCCGCGCGCAGCGTCACCACCTGGCGATCGGCGTGGTACGAGAACCCGTACTGGCGGCTCCGGGCCGCAGCCTCGTCGGTGAGGGGCTGGAACACCACCTGGCGAAACTGCGTCGAGAGCCCATTGTCGAAGACCTTGGTGACCGTGAGGTCCCGCAGGATCCTCTCCTCGTTTTCGTCGTCGGTGATGGCCCGCTTGGCGAGGAACTTCTCCGGCGGCCACGCGTACTTCTCGTCCTCGCGCTCTCCGGACGGCACGATGTGCTCGAGGTGCGCGCGAACGCCCTTGGCCTGGGGCACGATGCGGAGGATCTTGCGGAGCAACGCGACCTGCTGCGCCTGCTTGCCCATGAGGGCGTAGAGCTCGGCGAGCTTCTGCATCGTCTCCACGTCTTCGGGGGCGATGGTGAGGCCTTTTTGGTAGAAGCCCATCGCCGCGTCACGCTCGCCGAGACCGAGGTAGGCCTTGGCCACGGCGCCGTGCGCCCAGAGCGAGCCGGGCTCCGTTTGCAGCAGCCTGTCGGCCGCCTGCTTCACCGCCGCCGCGTCGCGTCGGGCGACGGCGAGGTCGAGGCGTCCCTTGAGGTAGACCCCGTCATCGAAGCGGTAGGCCGCGTAACGAGACTCGACCTCCGACGCCTCGGTGTCGCGGCCGAGCGCACGCAACCGTCCCGCGAGGTTGCGAAGGAAGGCCACACACCGGGGCTGCCGCTCGACGGCCGCCTGCAAGGTGGTGAGCGCCGTGCGAGGCAGCCCCGCCTCGACGTAGAGGTCGACCTGCCCCAAGCGGGCTTCGACGTCGGTGGGATCGATGGCGAGCACGTCCCCGTAGAGGGAAAACGCCTCCCGCGGGTTGGGCCCGGCGCGCAACCACCGCGCGCGAGCCAGCAACCACGCCACGCGGTCCTGTGGCGTCTTCGCGAGCGCGTCGGCCTGTTCGAGGAAACGGCGTGCCCCGTTCCGGTCCTCGGCCAGGCTCGCGGCCAAGAGGAGTCGCTGCACCGTAGGCCCGGCCTCTGCCGCCCTCCGCGAGAGATCGCGCGCGGCGTGGCTGGCATCCGCCTCGCCTCCGGTGATCGAGAGATACGACGCATAGGCCTCGAGCTGGGATGGAGACCCCTTGTCGTTGCCGGTACCGACCTGTGCCTCGAAGGCGTCGAGCGGTCCCAGGACCGACTTGGCTCGGCGGGGCTTGGCGGTAGCCTCCCCCGCCGCCTTGATGCGTGTGGCATAGGCTCGGCTCGCGGCTTCGTCGGCCGACACCTTCAACCCTGCGGGCACGCCACCGTCGGCCGCGCCGATGCGTAGCGCCAGTGCGGGGGGGCTTTCGTCGCCGCACACTTTGACGGTGATGCGGTTCATTCCCTTGGCCATGGTGACCGGCACCGCACGACGATCGGCGTCGAGCTCGCGGTAGCCCGCGTCGCTCCCGACCTCGTCTCGGTTGAACCAAATCTTGTACGAACCGGTCACACCGACCCAGAGAGTGGCCTCGCGTGGGTCGGGGCTCTCAACGAAGGTCGCGGCGTAGGTACACTGGTCGCGTTGAGGACGAACGAGTGTACCGAGGTCGAGCACGCCGAAGTGATGCACGTCCGGACTGACGCGCCACCGCACCGCACGCTCCTTGCCGCCGTACGAGCGAGAGGGATCGATCGGCTCGTCGAGCTCGCGCTCGACGAGGCGCTCAGACTCGAGCCCAGTGCGGTTGTCGTTGTCGAAGGGGCCCACGACCCAGAAGTCCGACACGAAGCCGAGCTTGACGATGCGACGACGCGCCCCGCGCAGGTCACCGCGTCGGCGGCGGGCGTAGGCTTCGAGGAGCTGCGCGTAGACGCGCGCGGGCGGCTCGACTTTGGGGTCCTGGCCGATGGCGGCGAGGGTCGCCTCGACCTGGCTCGCGTCGGTGGTCTCCCACGACTGCCAGAGACGGCGGAGGGCGGCGTAGACGGCCGGACCGCGCGCCTTCGACGCCTCGTCGGCGCGACGACTCACTTCCGGCGCCACACGGCCGGATGGATCGGCGGCGGCCGGACGCACCCCGACGAGGGTGCTCACGCCGATGAGCGCGAAGGCGAAAAAGGTCCTCAGATGGGCCCTAGACACCCAAGACGGGCGAGGCGGGGCTGCGTGAACCGGCGAGTTGGCCGTGTCGTGCGCCATGGGGGTGAGTGTGTTCTTTTCGGCGCGTCACGTCCATCGCTCGGACGCTCCTTGCTACCGTTGATGCCCTCGGATAAAACCGGTGACCTGACGTCGGAACAGGGGGACCCCCCGCACCGCGTCAGCAACCCACCCCGCTCGAGATTCCCTGGAGAGCAGAGAACGCAGCTCAACGAGCTCGCATCAGAGCCCGCCCCAAACAGGGCCGCGATTCTGGAGGCACGATGGTCAACCCGCAGATGGTGATCTACGAGGAGGAGTTCAATCAAATCCAATCATCGGTCACCAACCTGGTGAAGGCGGCGAACGCCCGGGTGGTCTTCGTGGTGGACAAGAACGGTCAGCTCATCGCAGCTGCAGGTGAAGTCGACGACCTCGACACCACCTCGCTCGCTTCGCTGACGGCCGGCAACATCGCAGCGACGGGCGGAATGGCCAAGCTGCTGCGAGAGAACGAGTTCGCCACGCAGTTCCACGAGGGCAAGGACGCCCACATCCACATTCAGTTGGTAGGCAACCGGGTCATCCTCGTCGTCATCTTCGATTCGAAGTCGAGCCTCGGCTTGGTGCGCCTCCGGGTGCGTAAGTCGACCGAGGAGCTCAACACGATCTTCGAGTCGCTGGACCGGAAGCCGGAAAAGACCACCAACAGCGGATCACCGTTCGCAGAGATTACCGATGAGGACATCGACAACCTCTTCAACGACTGACCGTAGGAGCCCGCCATGACTTTCATCAACCTCATGGCCCGGGAGATCAACTGCAAGATCGTCTACTACGGCCCGGGTCTCTGCGGGAAGACGACGAACCTCGAGCTGATCTACAACCGGACCAAGCCCGACGCGAAGGGCAAGATGGTCTCCCTCGCGACCGAGACCGACCGAACGCTCTTTTTCGACTTTCTCCCCATCGAGCTCGGAGAGATTCGCGGCTTCAAGACGCGCTTCCACCTCTACACGGTGCCCGGTCAGGTCTTCTACGACGCCAGCCGAAAGCTCATCCTCAAGGGCGTCGACGGCTGCGTCTTCGTGGCCGACTCTCAGATCGCTCGCGCCGACGCCAACGAGGAGTCGCTCGAGAACCTGAAAGAGAACCTGGCCGAGTACGGGATGAACCTCGACGACATCCCCTACGTCATCCAGTACAACAAGCGCGACCTCCCCGCGATCATGGACGTCGAAGAGCTTCGCTCGATGCTCAACCCCGACGGCGTCCCCGACTTCGAGGCCGTCGCGAGCGAGGGCAAGGGCGTGTTCGAAACCCTCAAGGCCGTGGCCCGACTCGTCTTCATGGAACTGAAGAAGAGCGG
Organism: Polyangia bacterium; assembly: GCA_030426145.1. Lineage (GTDB taxonomy): Bacteria > Myxococcota_A > Polyangia > Polyangiales > Polyangiaceae > JAPYTK01. Next base: position 3,913 of record JAUHZF010000308.1, on the reverse strand, counting down.
CAGCGCTGGCCTCGGCGGTGGCGGCGGCGGCGGCGGTCCCGGCCGTGCGGCTGGCGGCGGAGCGGGCGGAGGTCGTCCGCTCGGTGGCGGCGGCGGGCTGGGCGGCGGCGGTGGCCCGGCCAGGAGTCCTGGTCAACGTCCCGGTGGCGGCGGCCCTCCCGGTCGCACGCCCGGTCAGCGTCCTGGTGGCGGTGGTCCGCCCGGCGGTCCGAGCCGCCCTCCCCTACGTCGCGGTCCCGGCGGCGGCGGTGGCCCCAAGGGCCCTCCACCTCCTCCACCGCGTCAGCGCTGAGCAGCGTGCACCGCCGCAGGTCCCCCTGTGGCGGTGTTCCGGGCTCACATGCGGGCCCGGAGATGGAACGAGAGAACGCCGCCTGGCTCTACGGAGCCTGGCGGCGTTTTGCATTTCCGGCTTCTAGCGAAGATGAAAGGGTGATGCCCAGCACGAACGGCTCAGCACGCGTGGCGCTGGGCGCCAGCCCTCACTTCTTGGCGCGCTGGTAGATGCGGTTCTTGCGGGCCCGGTTCTTGGCCTTGAGCTTGGCCTTGTGACGCGCGGACTTGTTGCGCTTGAGCTTCCGGGGCTTCTTGCTGATCGCGAGGTACATGATGCTCCAATCCCGTGACGGGGAGCGGAGTCTTAATTCACACCGCCGCGTTTTTCAAGCACCTCGCCCGTCCCGTCCCGATTTGGCCCCCCCGTGTGGGCGCCGCTGTGGTACGGACTCCACCGCTGCGATGGAAGGTTGCCGATGCCCCGTGGGGGGGGACGCAACGCTTCGACCGCTTCCGACAACCCGAGAACCGGATACCGAGCGTGGGTCAATCAACGGCAGGCCACAGCATGACGGGTTCCCCGAACGCGAGCGATCGCTTCGGGTCTCACCTCGAGGCATCGATGAAGAAGAACTACGTGCTGGATGCCAACGTCCTGCTCCACGACCCGTTCGCGGTGTTCAAGTTCGAGGACAACAACGTCATCATCCCGATCTACGCGATCGAGGAGATCGACAAGTTCAAGCGTGAGAGCTCGGAGCGTGGCGCCCACGCCCGCACGGTAGCCCGTGTGCTCGACGAGATCCGGCCCAAGGACGGCACGCTCTCCAAGCCCGTGCCCACCAAGGCCGGCGGCACGCTCCGTGTGGCCATGGCGAAGAAGCGCCACGAGCTGCCGGTCGGCCTCGACAAGGGCTCGCACGACCACGCCATCCTCGGAACGGCCCTCGAGGTCCGCGACCACGACGCTGCGACCCCCACGGTCTTCGTCACGATGGACACCAACCTGCGGATCCGTGCCGACGCGCTCGGCATGCAGTCGCAGAACTACGAGAACCCTCGCGTCCAAGACTTCGACCTGGAGCAGTCGGTCCTCGAAATCTCGGTGAAGCCGGTCGAGATCGAGCGCTTCTTCGACCAGGGTTCCCTGCCCATCGAGCACCCGGCGCTGTACGCCAACGCCGGCGTGATGCTGCGCAACGAGACGCAGCACAACCATACCGCCCTCGCACGCTACGACGCGCAGCGGGGTGAGCTCGTCGCCCTCCGTGTCCCGCGCGATGGCGTCATGGGCGTTCGTCCGCGCAACAAGGAGCAGTCGGTCGCGCTCGACATCCTGCTCGACGACTCCATCCGGCTCGTCTCGCTCATCGGCAAAGCGGGTACGGGCAAGACGCTGCTCGCCCTCGCCGCTGGACTGCAGCGAACGACGAGCGACCGCACCTACTCGCGGCTGCTCGTAAGCCGACCGATCATGCCGCTCGGTCGTGATCTGGGCTACCTCCCGGGCGACATCGACGAGAAGCTCAACCCCTGGATGCAGCCCATCTTCGACAACCTGGAGTACATCTTCTCCGGCTCGAACAAAGAGCCCAACGCGCGCTCCTACATGCCTCTCGTCGAGAGCGGCATCATCCAGGTCGAGCCCCTCACCTACATCCGTGGCCGTTCGCTCCCTCGCCAGTACCTCATCGTCGACGAGGCCCAGAACCTCACGCCCCACGAGGTGAAGACCATCATCACGAGGTCCGGCGAAGGCACCAAGGTGGTGCTCACCGGCGACCCCCACCAGATCGACCACCCCTACGTCGACCACGCCTCCAATGGCCTGTCGGTCGTGGCCCAGCGCTTCAAAGATCAGAAGCTCTCCGGCCACATCGCCCTGGCCAAGGGAGAGCGCAGTGAGCTCGCCGAGCTCGCCGCCAACCTCCTCTGAGGGGTTCGAGGGCGTGTCCCCACCCTCCGCTGCGCGCCACGAGGGCCCCTCCGTCGGGGCGCCGAGCGACGGCGGATCCCGCCCCACGTGGTGCCGTCCCCTCGATGCGCTCATCGAGCGTGCCATCGTGCAGCTGAGCGTCATCGCCAGTTGCACGCCGCGCAACCTGGCGTTGGAGCTCGCGGCGCTCGAGAACGACTTCGAGGCCGGTCGCGCGCGGCGGCCACGGTTCCACTACGAGCCGCGCGCCAACGACGCATGGATCGAGGGCCTCGGGCGCGCGCGGGACGAAGTTCGAGCCCTCGGCCCCTGGGGAGAGCTCTACGAAGCACGGCTGCGGGAGCTCTGGCTCGAGGCGCACATCGGTCGCACCGCCGGCACCGACGAGCTCGGCACCTGGGCTGCGAAACGCTACGCCGCGCGCGACGACTTTCACGCCGCCGCCGACGAGCTCTGCGCGCGCTGGCTGGCAGAACCGGCGCCCACCCCGGCCCCTCGCTCGCGACGCAGCGACGACGAGGCCGACCCGGGGAGCCTGGTGTCACGCCTCCGCGCCGAGGTCGGCCGTCGTAGGCTGCCCTTCCGCGTCGAGGTGGCGCGCGGCCTCTCCGCGCTGGCCGCGACGGGCCCCAAGTCCATCTTCGTGGCGCCAGGAAGGGCGATGAGCGACGACGCCGTCGCGCGTACGGTGATGCACGAGGTCGAGGGACACGCCCTGCCCCGAGCCCGCGCACAATCCCTGGGAGGCCTCTTCGTGCGCGGCACCGCCTTCGGCTCCGACGACCAGGAGGGACGCGCGATCCACCTCGAAGCCCAATACGGTCACCTCGGTCCGGAACGACGGCGCGAGCTCGCCCTGCGGCACCACGCCTGCGCGCTCACGCGGGAGGGCATCGATTTCGTCACCGTGGCCCGTTCGTTGTGGAACATCACGGGGCGCTGGCGCGACGCCCTGCGCATCACGGCGCGCGCGCAGCGCGGTGGAGGCGAGACGGGCGGCCTCACCCGCGAGTCGGTCTACCTTCCCGCCTACCTTCGGGTGACGGCCTGCATCGAAACCGACCCCACCGCCGATCGGTGGCTCGGTGCCGGTCAGGTGGCGACGTGTGCGCTCCCCGCCCTGCGGCAGCTCTGCCCCGAGCCGGACGAAATCGAGACGAAACCGTGATGAACCGTTTCAGTCGTGCTGACGTCCAACCACCGTGGCGCCTCAGCGACGGGGGCGCTAACCTCGGAGGCACGCCATGGGGGAAGAACAGAAGCGATTTCGCGAAGTCTTTCGACGGTGGGCTCGACGTGTGCGCAGCCGTCTCGTCGCCCGCGGCGCCCTCGGGGGCCTCACCGTCGGGCTCGTGCTCGGCGTGGTGGCGGCTGCGGTCGCCTGGCAGCTCCGTCTCGGTCCGCTGCGACCCTTCGCGGCCGCCTTCGGCTTGATCGGCGCCGTCACCGGCATGGCCGTGGCCAGCCGACGGCGCTGGAGCGACGGCGCGGTCGCCCTCTACCTCGATCGCAAGCTCGCGGCCGACGAGGCCGCTGAACACACCCAGATCCGCCGCCGTCAGGTCGAACGTCGCGTCGAGCACCGGCTCCAGGCCCAGATAATCCACCGTGCCCGCGGCCGCGATGTCGGCCCCCGAAGCGGAGGCGTCGACATCGAACTGCCAGCCTTCCGGCACCTCGCTCGCCGTGATGGTGAGGTCG
>JAUHZF010000017.1 GCA_030426145.1 Polyangia bacterium | reverse complement strand
CGTGGATCGCCGCCGAATAGGCCGAGAGCGCGTCGAGCGCGCCGAAGACGCGCGCACGGTTGGGGTCGAGCTGGTCGAAGGCCCCGGCCCGCGCCAGCATCTCCAAGGGCCGCTTGCCGATACGCTTCAGGTCGGCCCGGCGGGCGAAGTCGAAGAGCGTGGCAAAGGGTTTCTCCCCTCGCGCCTCCACGATCATCTTCATCGTCTCGAAGTCCGACTTGTGCGCGAAGAGGCGGCGCTGCGTGAGGCACTCCCAGAGCACCACGCCGAGGCTGTAGAGGTCGGTGCGCGCGTCGACCGTCCGGCCGCGCGCCTGCTCCGGCGAGACGTAGGACGGCGTCCCGACCAGCACCCCCGGCGCGGTCATCTGCGTCACGTCGAAGCGCGTGGCGGAGAGCCGCGCGATGCCGAGGTCGAGCAGCTTGACGTGCGACATCGAGCCGCCCTCGAGGAAGAGGTTCGACGGCTTGAGGTCCCGGTGGACGACCCCGCCCTCGTGCAGCACCGCGAGCGCCTCGGCGACGCGCTGGCCGAGCGCGATCACCTCGTCGACCGTCGGCCGCTCGCCGCCGAGGCGCTCGAAGAGGTCGTGGCCCTCGAGCCACTCCATCGCGAGGTAGAGGAAACCCTCCGGCGTCTCGCCGTGGCCGCGGTAGCCGACGATCGCGGGGTGGGCGACGCGCTCGAGGGCGAGCGCCTCGCGCAGGAACCGCTTGCGGTCGAGCTCCGCCTGGCCGTGCATCAGCTTCACCGCGACCCGCTGGTGGGTGAGCCGGTCGCGCGCGCGATAGACCGTCCCCATCCCGCCGGCGCCGATCACCGCCTCGACCTCGAAGCGCGCGCCGATGAGCTGGCCGGGGCGCATGCGCTTGTCAGGGCTTGGGGATCTTGAGGGCGCTGACCATCGCGCTGCCGCTCGCCGCGTAGAGGAGCACGAGCGGGTGCAGCGTCCACGGTCCGAGGTGGAACGCGCCGAGCCACATCCCGGCGCCGGTGCCGCCCTGCCAGTAGGCGATCGCGAGGACGAGGACCACCGCGAGGCTCGTCGGGATGGGCGTGCCCTCGTAGTACTTCACCTTGCCCGACTCGTCGGCGAGCGCGTCGGCGGTCGCGTTGAAGCGCGCGAGGCGGCTGATGCCGCAGGCGACGGACATGGTCGAGGTCGCGCGGATCTTCGACGATATCCTGCACGGACGGATCGACATGGAGAACGCCCGCGCGCGGTTCGACGCGCTGGAATTTGACGCCCCGCTTTCGAACGGGTTCTGGCATGGCGAAGCAGGACACCGTCGCATCGCCGCACAGGCCCCCCTCGCGGTGCAGGCCACGCTCGCATCCGCCCGGGCCTCCCTGGGTCAGGGCCCCATCGACGAGGCCGCGCGGCTCCTCGACCGTGCGCGCAAGCTCATGGACAGCGAAGACGCGGCCGAAGGCATGCGGTCCTTCGTCGAGCGTCGCGAAGCAAAGTTCACCGGACGCTGAGTCCCCCGCGCTGGAGCCCGGCGTCGACACGAGCGAGAGGGAACACCCGACGGATCCGGAGACGTCAGGACACGACGTCGAGCTTTCGCCCCTTGCTGAAGCCGGCGAAGAAGTCGTTGCCCTTGTCGTCGACGACGATGAAGGCGGGGAAGTCCACCACCTCGATCCGCCACACCGCTTCCATCCCCAGCTCGGGGTACTCGAGGACCTCGACCTTCTTGATGCAGTCCTTGGCGAGACGCGCGGCGGGGCCGCCGATGGAACCGAGGTAGAAGCCGCCGTGCTTCTGGCAGGCCTCGGTCACCTGTCGCGAGCGGTTGCCCTTCGCGAGCATGACCATGCTTCCCCCGTGGGACTGGAAGAGGTCGACGTAGGGATCCATGCGGGCGGCCGTGGTGGGACCGAACGAGCCCGAGGCATACCCCTCTGGGGTCTTGGCCGGGCCTGCGTAGTACACCGGGTGCTCCTTGAGGTAGTCGGGCATGCCCTCGCCGGCGTCGAGGCGCTCTTTGATCTTGGCGTGGGCGATGTCACGGGCCACGACCACCGTGCCGCTCAGCGACAGACGGGTGGTCACCGGGTACTTGCTCAGGATCTCCCGGATCTCGTTCATGGGCTTGCCGAGGTCGATCTCGACGACCTCACCGCCGAGCTCCTTGGCCGTGGTGTCGGGCATGTACTTGGCCGGGTCGTTCTCGAGTTGCTCGAGAAAAATGCCCTCCGAAGTGACCTTGGCCAGGGCCTGGCGGTCGGCCGAACACGACACGGCGATACCCACTGGGCACGAGGCCCCGTGGCGCGGAAGCCGAATGACCCGAACGTCGTGGCAGAAGTACTTGCCGCCGAACTGCGCACCGATGCCGCTGGTGCGAGAGAGCTCGAGGATCTCCTGCTCGAGCCCCCGATCGCGGAAGCCGCGCCCGAGCGCGTTCCCCTCCGCGGGCAGGCTGTCGAGGTAGCGGGCACTCGCGAGCTTGGCCGTCTTGAGCGTGTACTCGGCCGAGGTACCGCCGATGACCACCGCGAGGTGGTACGGCGGGCAGGCGGCCGTGCCGAGCGATCGCATCTTCTGGTCGACGAACTCTAGAAGGCTCGTGGGGTTCAGGAGCGCCTTCGTCTCCTGGTAGAGGTAGCTCTTGTTGGCCGAGCCGCCGCCTTTGGCCATGAACAAGAACTTGTAGGCGTCACCCTGGGTGGCGAAGAGCTCGATCTGCGCGGGGAGGTTGTTCTTGGTGTTCTTCTCCTCGTACATCGAGAGCGGAGCGAGCTGCGAGTAGCGCAGGTTCGACGTCTTGTAGGTCTCGAAGATCCCGCGGGCGAGGGCCTCCTCGTCGTTGCTCCCGGTGAAGACGCGGTCTCCCTTCTTGCCCAACACGATGGCAGTCCCCGTGTCCTGGCAGGACGGCAGCACACGGGCGGCGGCGATGTTGGCGTTCTTGAGGAGCTCGAGCGCGACGACGCGGTCGTTGGCCGAAGCTTCGGGATCGTCGAGGATCGCTTTCAGCTGAGCCAGGTGCCCGGGCCGCAGGAGATGCGCGATGTCGACCATGGCCTCCCGCGCCAAGAGCGTGAGGCCCTCGGGCTCGACCTTGAGAAAACGCTGGCCCGCCGCCTCGAAGGTGGAGACGTGGTCTCCCGTGACCTTGCGGTAGGGGGTGTCGTCGTCGCCGAGGGGAAGGATCTCCTGAAACGCGAAGTCGGTCATGGGCGGCACTATAGAGGTGAGCGCACGCAAAGCGATCATCGATCGCGTTCTGGGGCCGCAGCGTGCACGGAGAGGCACGCAAAGCGATCGATGATCGCTTTGCGAACCCGCCCATCGTGATCACGCGTCGTCGTCGGGGTCTTCGGGCGCCTTCTGGGGAGCCGCTTTCTCGGGGGGCGACTTCTGCGCCTTGGGCGTGCGGCCCACACGGAAGAGCACGAAGAATGCGAGGGGCAAGGCGACGACCACGAGACCGACGTCGAAGAGGATGAAGGTGGGAAAAGAATCCCTCTCCCACGCATGCATCGCCATCGTCATGAAGAGAAGGGGCGCACAGCTCAGGATGAGCGCGGCTAGCTTGTTGGCCCACGCCGACCACCCCTTCATCCGAGATGCCCTCCCGAGCACCCAGCCGGCCATGAGCGGCCAGGGGGTCATGGCCCAGAACGTTGGCTCGTCGTCGTGCGACCGTCCCTCTTCGAGGGCGAAGACGACCACCAAGAACATCGCCGCGAACAGAACCAGCCACACCAACACGGTCAGCGTCTTCTGCGACACCCCGACGGGGGTTGTGGGTCGCAGGGTGCGAATGCCCGCGAAGACCGCGGTGATGAGCAATGGCGCCATGATCGCGACGAGCACCGGCTCCCGCATCATCAACGCGAAGAACGAGCGGTTGCGATCTGCGGCCAGGCCGAGCGAAATGAAGACGGACACGACGGGGATGATCGTCATGAGGGATGCCGCGCGGCCGTCGGCTTCGCTCCGGGTCATGGCCGCGGCGCTCACGATTGACCTCCGGCCAGTCGACGCCCGAGAAGGCCCGCCGCGACGGTGAGGAGGAGCCCGAGCAGTAGGGCGCCCCACAACAGGTTCTTGGGCTCGAACGCGTGCTCCTCGAGGTCGAGGATCCCGGAGCCGACGGGCCGCTTCGGACGTCCGAGTCCCGCAATATCGAGCTCGGGAACGGGGGTGTAGGCGACGGTCTCGAGCTTCACCTGGCCCCGCGGCGCGAAGGCGAGGTCACGGGCCGGCTCCAGCGCAGGTCGAGTGCGCCCCGGGGGCCCGCCCCAATGTCCGTATTCGGGGTCGGCGCAGGTGACGGGTCCCTCCCAGAGGTGGCGGATGATGTAGCGGGCCTGGAAGTTGTTGGGCTGGTTTTCGACCACCTTCGCACCATGCTCGAGGGCGTCGCCGACCATGAACTCGCGACCACCGACAATGGCCGGTGCCGCTCGAAAGACGAGGTCTTCGCCGAGGGTCTCTTTGCCGTAGCGCGCGTGAAGCCGGGTCACGACGTAGTCGCGATCGAAGCCACGCGGGGGAACACGGCCGAGCGCGTTGGGGTCGCTCGCAAAGTCGTAGGAGACGGTGATCTCTTCGGGCCGACGTTGGTCGTCGAGGGGTCGGCTTCGCAGGCGGTTCACCACACAGCTCACCAGGGTGGCCGACGCTCCGGAGTCCCCCGCATCGGTGCTCGCAACTTCGCCCTCGGAGTCGAAGGCAAGGGTGAGCTCGAGCCTGTTGACCGCCGCGTCATCCTTGCGGATGTTGCGCTCGAAGCACGTTCGCACGGAGGACGCCGCCTGCCGCTGCCATGATGTCTCCTTCACCCAGTCCGGCTCGGTGGTGACCTTCAGCTCGTAGTCCGTGGCCGAGGTCGGACCCCACTTGGGCTTGGTCGAGGGCAGCGCGTCGGCCCCCAGCAACGACAGTTCTCGGTCCGACAAGGGCGGGGTCGGACACGGGTCACACGAGGCTGCAGACCACGCATACTCCGTCACCACCGCACGCGGGTTCTTGACCAAGGTCGCGTCGAACAAGGTCGCGTAGAAGCCGGCGAAGCCGGCGCGCACCGAGTCCTTGACCTCGATGTTGGTGGGGATCGTGACATTGGGATAGTTGGCGACGTCGTAGCGACGGTTGCGCGCCACGATGTGCACGATGAGATCTTGGGCGCCTTTGGCGTTGAGCAACCCCAATCGCACGGGCAAGTCGAAACGCTCACTGTCGTAGTAGAAGCGCAGCGGCGACAGCATCGTCTTGCCGTCCTTCAGCTTCACCTTGCTCGCGTCGACCTTGGCCACGAAGAACTTGGAGCCACCCTCTACGTACGGCCGCAGCGCCGCCTCGGCGCCGTCCGGGATCTTGTAATCGTGCTCACGCAACCATGCGTCGAGGCCGGTCGACTCCGAAGCGCTGAGGATGACGATCTCGTATTCGTTGACCGAGAACTTCGCCTCGACCTTCACCGGCGCCGCCGCCGGCATCCCCATCGACCCCTCTTCGCCTTTGGCCCGCGTCCCGGTGCCGCCCTCCTTGTCGTCGCTGTCGTAGTCATGCCGAAAAGGGCATGGGTCCTGCTCCCAATACTCGACCAGTCGTGGCGCCGTGAGCTGATCGAGGCGGTCGAAGGTCTCGGCCGGAAGCGTTTTCACCTGCGGCTGCTGCAACACGACCGGCACCGGGATGACGAGCGCGAAGTCCTCCGGCGGCCCCTGGTAGTTGTTGGCCATCGCGAGGACCGTGCGCTGCCCCTCACGCATGAGCACGACGTGGGTGGCCTCGTTGTAGAGCGCGTCACCGCTGCCGCCGACGTAGAAGCCGCAGAAGGCCCCCGCGACCGAGGTCCACACCAACGAGCACAGGACCACGACCGCCCCCATCCAGCGTCTCATGGGCGCCACTTTGCCATGAGGTGCGGCTCGCGCGTAGCGCGTGGACCATGTGCCCCTCGGAGCGCACATGGGAGAAGGAGGGCACATTCGAGCCCATGCGCGACGCTGCAAGTCCGCGGGATGTGGCCATGAGCCTCGCTGGCACCTGCTTTGCGGTGGCGCGGCTCATGACGCTTTATCGACGTTGCTTGGCCCTCGCATCCATCACCGCTGTCTTCGCGTTCGGCGCATGTGCCGACGACCCGGCGCCGGCGTTGGTGCTGGAAGGGACCGACCCGCTCTTTCCCGGTCTCGACTACGACACGGGGTTGCAACCTCCGAGCTCACCCGTGCAGGCGTCCTTCCGGGTGCGCGCCGACGGTGGCGCGTCCGTGCGCGCGGAGGCCATCGCCAGTGGATCCAACGAAGCGCCGACCCTCACCGGCGTGGAAGGAACGGGCACCCTCACCGTAGGTGGGACCTTTGGGCTCGAAGGACGACTCGTCGCCGACGTGAGCGGCCTTCCGTCTTACGACGGCCCCATCCCCGGAATCGAAAACGTGAGCATCACCTTCGAAGTCGCCACGCCCTTCGACCCCTTCTCGCTGGGCACGTCCGTCACCGCCAAAGCCGACATTCCTTCGGAGAACCTGCCCCGCATTCCATTGCCGGGCGGCATCCCGGGCGGACTCGACATCGAGGTCGCGAGCGGGAGCTTCGTCGAGGTGACGCTCACCGGGGCCGAAGCCTGCGTCGGTGACGAGGGCGCGCGCTACACCGTATCGCTGAGCCGTGCGGGAACACTCGTGCTCGCCCCGAAGGTCGTGGTCGAGGTACCGGTGCTCGGCGAGCAGAGCTTCGACATCCCCAATGTGGAGGTTCCGCTCGACCTCGGCGAGACGACGCTGGTGATGAGCGCCGCGGTCGACGACTTCGGGGGTCGACCCGCGTCGGGCGACCACCAGACGGGGCGCTGCGGAGGGGCCACCACCCCGACCGGGGCCGGCGGTGGCGCCGCGACGACCTCGTCGAGCTCGGGGGCAGGTGGTGGCGGCAACACGATGGCCTGCTCCACGAACGCCGACTGCACCGGTGTGCCCTGCGTGGAGGGCCAGTGCAGCCCCGGCGGAGGGGCATGCAACTCTGGGCTGTCGGTGGGTGAGCTCGACACCTGCGTGAGTGAGAATTGTTGCGATGCCCTCGAGGCCTGCACCTACGACTACAGCGACGTCGCGGGGTGCAACGACTGCCTCGAAAATGGCGGCCCACGCTGCGAGGCCCTCTTCGCATGCTTCGTCGACATCTGCGGCGCCGTGATCTGGACCTGCGACACCACGCACTACGGCACCGGCGATGGCTGCGACTGCGGGTGTGGTTCGGTCGACCCAGACTGCATGGGCCCCGGTTCGGAGCACTGCGAGTTCTGCGAGCTCGAAGGCTCGTGCGGCGTGGGCGCCTGTCCCGGCAACATCGACCCCAACGACAACGGCACCTGCATCTAACCCTGCGCATAGGACGTCCTCCCTCGGGAGGGCGTCGCGTCCGCCGAAGGCGGGTACGACACTTGGGCGGGGTCGAGGTGGCACCTACGAAGACCGGTGGCGCGGCCATCGGCTTGGCGCGGCAGTAGACGCGTGTCGACGTTCTGGCACATGGCCGACACACCACAAACACGCTTGAAATCGTGACACTTTCAAGCTGGTCGGGTCGCGATGGATGGCGCCGACCGGGGCACCGGTGATCCAGTGCTCCTCGCGGCTGGTCCCATGTCGCTCTACCTGTGTGAAATACTTACCCAGTCTTACAAGGTACGACCTTTGCTTCTGAGGCGCGCGAACACACGTCTCAGGAGTCTTTTTCGATGCGCCGCTTTCTGATCGCCCTCACCGCTGCCGCCACCCTCGCTGCTTGCTCCACCGATGTCGGCAGCGATTCGTCCTACGCCACCGATTCGTTCCGCAATCCGACCCACCACGGTGAGCTCGACTTCTTCGGCAGCAACGTCGCGGAGTTCTCGAACGAGGAGAACTTCCACGGCTGGAGCTTCACCCTCACGGGCTCCGCAACCGTGACCCTCGGCACGGAGCTGCAGACGGCCAACCTCGACACGGTGATGTACCTCTACAACGCCGACGAGAACGGCAAGAAGTCGGGCCCGAACATCGGCAAGGATGACAACAGCGGCGAAGACGGCATCTCCTCGGTGCTCACCAAGGAGCTGGAGGCGGGTCGCTACTTCATCCAGGTGAAGACCTCGAACCAGGCCATGCGCGGTCGGTTCAACCTCACGACCGAATGCGCGGGCGTGGGTTGCCCCGTGCTCGAGCCTACGGGCGTCGCCGACTACTGCTGGAGCGCCGAAGAGAGCATCGGCAAGTGCCTCGACGACAGCCTCGACGCCACCCTCGAAGGCTGTGCGCCGAGCGGCGCGGCGAGCATCCTCTGCTGCAACGGCACCATCGGGACCGAGGATGAGGAATGGTACTGCGCCGACCACTGCAGCGGCAGCCTCATGACGGCGCGCGAATGGGGCGCCGATCTCGAGCCGCTCTACACGGTCTTCGTGGAGGACGACTATCAGGGCCTCGAGGACTACCAGGTCACGGCCGTGAACAGCTGCGCCAGCCCCGACCTCGAAGCCCTCGCCGACGACATCGTCGACAACTACAACGGCGCGCTCGAAGACGAAGGCAGCTACGAGCGTGAGGCCTGGGTCTCCCGCGGCAACGAAGGCTTCAACGACTTCTTCATCACGGAAGACGTGATGACGATGCTCGACAACATGATGGGCGAACCGGCCACGCAGCGTTTCGAAGCGTCGGTCGAGCTCTCCTGCAACAACTGCACGGACGGCCGCACCGTTTACGGCATCTTCTACCCCAAGGCCGGCAAGCTCGTAGAGCTCGTCGTCCGCTGGGGCGGCGACAGCTGAGCACCGTTTGAATTTGCCCGGGCCGATGGGACACAAACCTCCCGTCGGCCCCCTGCACGCCGGCCTGGTCAAATGACACGGGACAAGCGTTCAGTCAGAGGATATAGTGCTCCCGTGTTGCGGCGGGTTCTGCTTCTCGAAGACGACGTCAACGTACGTCGCGCGGTGTCCCGCGCGCTGCGCGACCGGGGCTACCGCGTGGTGGCCCGCGCCACCGTCGAAGCCGCCAAGGCGGCTGTCCGTCGTGGCGACATCAACGGCCACCGGTTCACCATCGCCATCCTCGACCTCGAAGTGGGCGATCGATTGGGCACCGAAGTCGCGGCAGAGGTTCCCGCGGGAACGGATATCGTCTTCTTCACCGGCGCCACCGACCCCGAGCTGCTCTCCCGTGCACGCAGCTTCGGTCGCGTGATCAGCAAGGACCAGCCTCACGAGCTGATCACCGGCGTACCGCTCGCGAGCTAGCCCAACTGCGTCGTGCGCACGCTCTAGGATTCGAGCCGCGTGGCTTCAGTGTTCGGTGGCTTCGGCGAGCCGCTTCGCCTTCTCGGCCACCGCATCGCGCAGCGCTTCTTTGAAGGAGATGATGCGTTCGCGCAGGGCATCATCCGATGTCGCGAGCATCTGGGCGGCGAGGATGCCGGCGTTGCGAGCCCCGTCGACGGCAACGGTGGCGACCGGGACCCCAGCCGGCATCTGCACGATCGACAGCAACGAATCCCAGCCATCGATCGAGTTGCGGGACTTGACCGGCACCCCGATCACGGGAAGCGGGCTCAAGGAAGCGAGCATGCCCGGAAGATGAGCCGCGCCCCCCGCGCCTGCGACGATGACCCGGTAGCCCTGCTCGTGGGCGGTGCGGCCAACCTCGAACAAGAGCTCCGGCGTGCGGTGGGCCGACACGACGCGCATGTCACACGGCACCGACAACTCCTTCAGGACCTCGGCCGCCTGCCCCATGACCGGCAGATCCGAGTCCGACCCCATCGTGATGAGAACTTTCACTTCTCCGCCTCCACGCGAATCATGTCACGCACGCGATGTGCCTTGTCGATGGCGCGATCGAGCTCGTCATCGAGGACCGTCACGTGGCCCATCTTACGCATGCCCCACGTCTTCTGCTTGCCGTAGAGATGAACGTGCACGCCGCCCATCGCTTCGGCCTCTTCGACGCCGAGATAGACCGGTGTTCCTTCGTGCCCAGGCGCGCCGAGCACGTTCACCAGCACCGCCGCCTGCTTCATCTCGGTGGAACCTAGGGGGTGCCCGGTGATGGCTCGCAGGTGCTGCTCGTACTGTGAGGTGGCGCAGGCCTCGATGGTGTGATGCCCGCTGTTGTGCGGTCGTGGCGCGAGCTCGTTGACCCAAAGCTCGCCGTCGCCGTCCACGAACATCTCCACCGCGATCACGCCCACGATGCCGATGGCCTCGGCCACGCGGCAGGCGAGGTCTTGCGCCGCCTCGGCCATCGCCGTCGACACCCGTGCTGGCGAGAGCAACACATCGAGGATGTTCGCCCCCTCGCGGAAGACCATCTCGACGGGGTCGTAGGCCTTCGTCTCCCCATCCACGCCTCGACCCACGATGACCGCGAGCTCCTGGGCGATGGCCACCATGTCCTCGGCGATGCAGGGGGCATCGAGAAGGGCCTCGAGGTCGGCCGCCTCGCGCACCACGTGCACACCGCGGCCGTCGTAACCCTCACGGCGTACCTTCTGCACGAAGGGCAGGCTGCGAGCGCCTGATGCAACCGCCTCACGAAGCGCGGCCGCGTCGTCGTAGGCCTCGAAGTCGCTGGTGAGGAAGCCGGACGCGACGAGCCACGCCTTCTGGGTGCCCTTGTCCTGAATCGTGGCCACCACGTCGGGCTGAGGCCGAACCGCGACCCCCGACTCGGCGAGGGCACGCATGCCCGGAACCGACACCTTCTCCACCTCGATGGTGACGATGTCGAACCCCCGACCGAATCGAACCACGTCGTCGGCCGAGCCGACCTCGCCCCGGGTGACCGGGATCACCCGCGAAGCAGGCGCCTGCTCGCTGGCGTCGAGGGCCTCGCAAGGGACGGGAAATGTTGCGGTGGCTTCAGCCAGCATCATGCCGAGCTGTCCGCCGCCGAGTATGCCGACGCGGGGTTTTGCCAAGGTGCAGGGCCTCGTTTGGGGACCGAATCCCTAACATCGAATGGCTTGACAGCCCACGTAACATTGTTACGACTAGCGCCATAACGGCGTTACGTATGTCCGATCCCGTCCTTCATGTTCGCGACGCGCTGGCCTCTGGCGAGCTCGGCTTCGAAGACCTCACCGCGCGGCGGCTGGGGAGCTTCCTCGGCAAGACGACCTCGGTGCTCTACCACCACTGGGGCTCGCTCGACGGCTTCTTGTTTGCGGTCTCGCAGGCCGGGATGGCGCTTCTCCACGATCGCCTCTCCAGCGCCTTGGCCGAGCGCGAGTCGCTGGCCGACGTCGCCGCTGCCTTCGTCGCGTTTGGTCTCGACAGCCCGGCCCTCTACGCCCTGATGTTCGTGCATCGCTTCGACTGGGGGGCCCTCAAGCGATCGGGCGCCATGGACCAGCCGATGCCGGGGCTCATGATCTGGAACACCCTCGTCGACCGCATCCGCGCTTGCGGCAGCGCCGATCCCGAAGCCGACGCGAGGCTTCTCTACGCCGCCCTGCACGGCCTCGTCTCGTTGGCGTCGAGCGGGCGCGTCAACATCGGGGCCCTCGCCGATACCGACCGAGACGTGGCCCTCGCTTCGGCGCGTCGCCTCGTCGCCCACCTCACCCCCAAACCTGGAGAGATCGCATGACCGAGCTCGCCTCCCCCCTCGCCCTCGGCCGTGGTGCCGAACTTGCCAACCGACTCGCCAAGGCCGCCCTGAGCGAGCGCATCGCCGGTGCCGATGGCGCCCCCACCGAAGGGCACCTCGAGCTCTATCGCGCCTGGGCGCGCGGGGGTGCGGGGCTGATCATCACCGGCAACGTGATGATCGACCGAAACCACATCGGCGAGCCGGGCAACGTGGTCGTCGAGGACGATCGAGACCTGGGGGGCCTGCAGGCCTGGGCGGGCGCGGTTCACGATACGCGACCCGCGTCGCAGCTCTGGATGCAGATCAATCACCCCGGGCGACAGACCCCACGGCACCTCACGCCGCGACCCGTCGCGCCCTCTGCGGTCCCGATGCGCGCCAAGATCAAGGGCGCCTTCGCCAAGCCGCGGGCCCTGACCCGCCCCGAGATCGAAAGCATCATCGACCGCTTCGCGCACACCGCCGCCATCGCCAAGGCGGCCGGCTTCGATGGGGTGCAGATCCACGGTGCCCACGGCTACCTCGTAAGCCAGTTCCTCTCTCCGCTGACCAATCAGCGCGAAGATGCCTGGGGTGGTACCGAGGACAAGCGACGGCGTTTCGCCATCGAGGTGCTGCGCGCGGTTCGGGGCGCAGTCGGCAAGAGCTATCCCGTGGGGATGAAGCTCAACAGCGCCGACTTCCAGCGCGGTGGCATCGAGCCCGAGGCTTCGATGCGCGTGGTGGAGGCCCTCGAAGCCGAGGGCCTCGACCTGCTCGAGATCTCCGGCGGCACCTACGAGGCCGCAGCCATGGTGGGCGCCAAACGACGCGAGAGCTCCCAACGACGCGAGGCCTACTTCCTCGATTACGCCGAGCAGGTGCGTGCCCGGGTAAAGACCATGCCCCTCATGGTGACCGGGGGCTTCCGCACCCGCGCCGGGATGATGGAGGCGCTGAGCGAGGGTGTCGATGTCATCGGGATGGGGCGCCCGCTCTGCGTCGAGCCCGACCTGCCAGAGCGCCTCCTCGACGGTGCCACGGATGGCGCCGAGCGGGTCGACCTCGAGACCGGCATCAAGGAGGTGGATGCCTTCATGCAGATCGCTTGGTACCAGCGACAGATGCACCGCCTCGCCTCGGGCGGGAGACCGTCGTCCGGGCTCGGCCGGGTAGCCGCTGGGCTCGCCTACTTCATGCCCCAGCGTGGCTTCCCGCCGATCGCCGCCGTGAGGGCGTGACGTACGAGACCTCACCCTCGACGACGCGAAGTCGAGGGGGCGCCCGCGCCTTGCCGGGGACGATTCGAGGTGTGGCGACCCCAGGGAAACACATCTAGTACAGCGTCCCCGAAGTTCGTATTGCGATCACTCGACCGGGGTGAGCGCCCAGCCGAACGAGTCGGTGAGTAGAGGGAGTAGCTCCTTAAGGAGATCGCGAAAGGGGGTTGGCTCCCAGCCGCCCCGAGGCTTGGCCATCTCGAGTCGCCAAAGGTGTTTGGTGACTCTTCGGAGGCGGGCGTGCTTGTACGAGTCCTTGGTGGGGCCGGACTCAATCACCAGGAGGTCGGCGTGCCGTCGCACGCGAAGATGGTCGAGACCGCGGTCCTGAAGATGTTCGAGAGCGATCTCGACGTAGGCATCACGGTCGTAGTCCTCGCTGGCTAGGAACTTGGGCATCGTGCGAGCCGGACGGCTCAGGCCGCCTCAGCCAGCACGCTCTTGCGGACACCGCGAAAAGTCCAGCGGAACGGGTGAGCCTCGTGCCGATTCCAGTGCTGGATGAAGGCCACCACCGATGCGCTGAGTGCCCTCTTGGAGGCGAAGGATCCGTACCTCAGCACGCGTCGTTGCAGGATGCTGAACCACAGCTCGATCTGGTTCACCCAAGACGCGTGCTTCGGGGTGTGGACGAAGTGAAAACGGTTGCCGTGCCGCTCGTTGAACTTCGTCCAGCGCTTGTTGGGGCCATCATGGTGCACATTGAGGTTGTCCCAAACGACGTATACCGGCCCGGTGGGGTACTTCTGCGCGAGCTCTTCCATAAACGCGACGACCCCCTTTGCTGTCCGCCGCCGGATCCGACCGAAGACTTCGCCCGTTTTCACATCGAAGGCCGCGATGAGCGTGCTCGTCCCGTGCCGCTTGTACTCGAACTCGTAGCGGACCTCGCTGGGCAGGTGCCGTGTTGGATGGCGTCGGCGGAGCGCCTGCATGCCTGGCTTCTCGTCGACACAGACCACCGTCGCCGCAGCTGGTGGATTTAGGTAGAGCGTGCAGATGCGCCGGGCCTTCTCCTCGAACTGCTCGTCCGGGCTGTGCAACCACATCCGCACGTGGTGCGGCCTGATCCCTTCACAGCGCAGGATCCGGCTGAGCTCGCTGGTGCTGAGTCGCCACCCTGTCTCTCGCTCCATCGCATCCTGCAACGACCCGAGGGTCCAGAGATTGCGGAACCGGACCTTCTTCGGGCGGTCGCAAGCAAGCTTGATGACCGAGCACCGGACTTCGACGGGGACCCGCGACGGGCGCCCGCTACGAGGCGCATCTTCGAGGGCAACCAGCTTCGGCTCGTCCACGATGCGCTTCCGCCACTTCCGAACGGTCTGGGCCGTCACCTCGAGCTTTCGGCCGATCTCGGCGTTGCTCATGCCGAGGCAGGCCATGCGAACCATCTTTGCGCGGGCCACCAACCGATGGGGCTTCGACGTCGACCGAGCCAACTTCTCCAACGCCTGTCGCAACTCCCACGGGAGCTCGATTGGTGCCGCCGACGGTCCCGACATCGACATCTGTCGTGCCAGCTACGTCGAAGAATGGAAAGCATCTGGCCCGCCTGCGTAGCAATTCGGTCGGACAAAGTGCGATCACAAACGACACAGCCCCACCATGCCGATACGAACTTCGGGGACGCTGTACTAGGCTCGAGGCCTGATGGCCAAGAAGGAGCCACCGGTCGTCCTCGAGGTCGGAGGCCGCGAGGTGAAGATCACCTCGCCGAACAAGGTCTACTTTCCCGAGGCGGGGATCACGAAGCTCGACTTCGTCCGCTACTACGAAGCGGTGGCCGAAGGCGCGCTGCGGGGCGTACGGAATCGCCCCATCGTACTCAAGCGCTACGTCAATGGGGTGGGCGGCGACTTCTTCTACCAGAAGCGCGCGCCCAAGAGTCGCCCCGCGTGGATGCCCATCACCACCCTTCGTTATCCCTCAGGGCGTAGCGCCGACGAGTTGGTGCTCAGCGAGCCCGCACAGCTCTTGTGGGTGGCCAACCTCGGCAACCTCGCGCTGCATCCCCATTCGGTCCGCGCCGACGATCTCGTACATCCCGACGAGCTGCGGATCGACCTCGACCCCACCCCGCCCACGACCTTTCCGCAGATCCGACGTGTGGCGCTCGTCGCCAAGGAGGTCTTGACGGAGCACGGCTTGGTGGGCTGGCCCAAGACGAGCGGCTCGCGTGGCTTTCACATCGTGGTGCGCATCGCTGCCGAGTGGACGCACGACGACGTGCGTCGCGCCGCTTGGGCCGTGGCTCGAGCGGTAGAAGAGAAGGTCCCGCACGAGGCGACGAGCGCGTGGTGGAAGGAAGAGCGGCACGGGGTCTTTCTCGACTACAACCAGAACGCCCGTGACCACACCGTTGCCTCGGCCTATTCGGTGCGCCCTCTTCCCGACGCGCGGGTCTCGGCGCCCCTGTTCTGGGACGAGGTCCCCGACTGCGAGCCGGCCGACTTCACGGTGAAGACCGTGCCTGCCCGCTTCGCCGACAAAGGCGACCCGCACCAAGGCATCGACGAAGCCGTCGGCGACCTCACGAGCCTGCTCGAGCTCGCCGACCGCTACGAGGCGGACGGCGATGGCCCTGCATCCCCCAAAGCGAAGCGCATGCCGCTGATCACCATCGCCAAAGCGAAGGACAAAGCCGAGGCGCTGGCGGGACTCGAGCGCTGGAAGGCACGATACCCGCAGGTGCTGCCGCACCTCGAGCCCAACGACGTGCTCGTCGACCCCATGCGTGGACGCTCGTCCATGTGGACCCGGATCCGGGTCAACCTCCACCGCGTCCCCGAAGCGCTGCGCCCACCTCAGGAAGCCCCCGACCCGGACTACGACCCCTGGGCCGCCTGGCGCACCAACGCCTGACCGTGTCGTCCTGATTGGCCCGACGGCCGACTCGCAGCCATGCAATAAGACGGGCCATGACGCCGTACCGGATCCACCGCGACGAAGACGGTCAGCCCTACGTCGAGACCCACCTGCGGGGTCGGGAGCTGCTTCAGCATCCGCTCTACAACAAGGGCTCGGCGTTCAGCGTCGACGAGCGACGGCAGTTCGACCTCGAGGGTCTGCTGCCCCCGACCCCGAGCACCGAAGCGCAGCAGTTGGTTCGGGCCTACGCCAACATCGTGCGCAAGACCGACCCGCTCGAGCAATACATCGGCCTCGCCGCGATGCAGGATCGCAACGAGGTCCTCTTTCACCGGGTGGTGCTCGACCACATCGAAGAATTCGCGCCCATCGTCTACACACCGACCGTGGGCCGCGCCTGCCAGACCTACAGCCACATCTTCCGCCGAGGCCGCGGGGTATTCATCACCCCCGAGCAGCGGGGCCGTATCGCCGACGTGCTTCGCCGCACGACGATGGGCGGCATCAAGCTCATCGTCGTGACCGACAACGAGCGTATCCTCGGGCTCGGCGACCAGGGCGCCGGAGGCATGGGGATCCCCATCGGCAAGCTCACGCTCTACACCGTGGCAGCGGGCATTCACCCCACTCAGGTCCTTCCGGTGAGCCTCGACGTCGGCACCGACAACCAGGAGCTGCTCGACGACCCCCTCTACATCGGATACCGGCACCCGCGCCTCCGCGGTCAGCCCTACTTCGAGCTCGTCGACGAGTTCGTCGAAGCCGTGAAGGAGGTCTTCCCCGAAGCCCTTCTGCAATGGGAGGACTTCAAGAAGGGGACCGCTTTCAAGCTGCTCGACCGCTACCGATCGAAGCTGCTCAGCTTCAACGACGACATCCAGGGCACGGCGGCGGTAGCGCTGTCGGGCGTCATGGCCGCGAGCCGGATCACCGGCGTGCCTCTGAAGGACCAGCGCATCGTCATCCTCGGCGCCGGCGCGGCAGGCATGGGCATCGGCCGCCAGCTCCACGACGCCCTCGAACGGGCAGGGCTATCGACCGAAGAGGCGAGTGGTCGGTTCGCGGTGCTCGACAGCCGTGGTCTCATCACCGACCACCGCGAGTTCCGCGACGTCTACAAGAAGGAGCTGGCCATGCCGATCGAGCGCGCGGCCGAGCTCGACTTGGTCGAAGGCGACGACCTCCTCGATACCGTGCGCAAGATGAAGCCGCACGTGCTGGTGGGCACGAGCGGCCAACCCGGTACCTTCACCGAAGAGGTGATCCGCGCGATGGCGGATGGGGTCGAGCGCCCGGTGGTGTTCCCCTTCTCCAACCCCACCAGCAAAGCAGAAGCGGTTCCCGAGGACATCATCAAGTGGACCGAAGGACGAGCGCTGGTTGCGAGCGGGAGCCCATTCGACGTGGTGAGCTACGGGGGCAAGGTCTTCCGCATCGGTCAGGGCAACAACGTCTACATCTTCCCTGGCGTGGGGCTCGGCGCGCTGGTCGGTGGCGCCAAGGAAGTCACCGAGGCGATGTTCACCATTGCCGCCGAGACCCTGGCCAGCCTCGTCGAGGAGGACGACCTCGCGACCCACGCCCTCTACCCCACCCTCCGCCGGCTCCGTCCCATCAGCCGGAAGATCGCGATCGAGGTCGCGGTCGAGGCTTCGAAACAAGGCGAAAAGAAGCTCACCCGCGAAGAGGCCAGCGAGCGCGTGCACGACGCGATGTGGGAGCCACGCTACCCCGCCCTGCGCCCCGCTTGATGGTGAGCTCACGAGCCAAGCCCCTCATTGGGCGCCGCCTCGACGAGGCGATGATCGCCGCCGGCCGCTACGACCGACTCTTTCGCCACGGCTGGGGTGACCACCACGTGATCGCCCGCTTCATGGTCGGCGAGACGGTGGCAGAGCGGTCGGTCTCGCCGCTCGACATCGTATGGGACGAAGAGCAGCCAGTTCGTCTGCGCACGCCCACACGCACCACGCCCGTGATGCTGCGCAGTGACGGTCGCTACCACTCGCCGCACGCGGAGCTACCGCCCGAGGTCGCGGCAGGTCGTATCAAGCGGCTGCGCCCCGCGGGACGCCCAATCGAGGGGCGGGTCTTGGCGCTGGCCGGGGCACGCGAGGAAGGATTCGGCCTGCGAGAGTGGATCTGGGGTCCCCTCGTCGAAGAAGGCTACGAGCTCTACTTCTTCGAGCTGCCCTACTACGGCTCGCGACGTCGCGAGACCCAACGTAGCGCCACCGTTCTGACCGTGAGCGACCACGTACTTCTCAACGAGGCGATCATCCTCGAGAGCCGCGCGTTGCTCGCACGCCTCTCGGGCCGCACTCCATTGGGGCTAGCGGGGTTCAGCATGGGTGGTTTCATGAGCGCTCGGGTCGCCGCCGCGGTCGAGCAAGAGCTCGCCGTGGTGGCCATCGCGGCGGGACTCACCCCCCGGCCCATCTTCACGGAGTCGGCCTATGCACGGGCCATCGACTTCGCTGCCCTCACCCTCGCCGAAGGCACGCCTGCCGAAGCGCGGGCTCGGCTCGGTACCCTCTTCGACCAAGGTCGCGTGCGAAAGAAGCCCGCACGCCCAGACGCCGCCATCCTCGTCTGCTGTCGCGACGATGCCCTCGTACCGCCGGAGCAGACGGAAGCGCTTCACGCCTTCTGGTCCGGCAGTGAGCTGCGGTGGCTCGACGGCGGACACGTGGCCTCGGTGCTCGTTCACCGGGCCCCGCTACGACAAGCCCTTCGCGACGCCTTCGCCAAGCTCCGCCGGCAGGGTTGAGACACGATGCCCCTTCGAAGTTAGTCGGTGCAGCCGACCTCGGAGGGCTCCCCGTCGAGCGGGACACAGATGCAAGGCTTGCCCGCGGGTGCGTAGAGCTTTCCCGCGGGACAGGTCCCGAGCTGGTCGATGGCGCCGTCCGGGCACGCGATGGTCTCGGTCTCGCCTCCCTCCTCGCCCACGAAGACGAAACAATCGGGATGATGCTCGCCGTAGCTTCGGTAGACGAGCTGGCCATCGCGACTGGGGTTGACCGGCGCCAGGCCAGCCCAAGCCGAGGGATCGACCGGCGGCGTGGTCTCGGCGGGACCGCAGGCCACGAGGACGAGGAGCGAGAGCGCCGCCTTCATGACGGGTTCTTCAGCGCAATGATGTAGAAGTGTGCGCCCTGGCCGTCGGCGACGACGGCAATGCGCCCTGGCGCAATGTCGAAGGGTGGCACCATCACCTTTCCCCCGAGCTCGTCGGCGCGCGCGGCCATGGCATCGCAATCGTCGACTGCGAAGTAGACGGTCCACATGGGCGGCATGCCCTTCCAGGCCTCGTTCATGAAGAGCATGTGGCCGTTCTCGCGATCGCCGAGATGGATGACCTCGGCCGGGTTGTCGCCAGGGATGGGCTTGGTCGTCCAGCCGAAGAGCTCACCGTAGAACCGCTTCGCATCCGCCATGTCGCGGGTGGCCAGCTCGTTCCAGGTGAAAGACCCCGGTTGGTTGCACAGGTCGGCGCCGTGGTGGGCGCCTGGCTGCCAGAAGCCCACCGCCGCTCCGGTCGGGTCGCGGATGACGCACATGCTGCCGTGCTGCATCACCTGCATCGTGGGGAGGATGGTCTCCGCCCCGAGCTCCTTGGCCGCCGCTTCGTCGGCGGCGCAGTCATCGACCTTGATGTAGCTGCTCCACACCGGCGGCATCTGCGCCTGTTGTGGCTCCGGCATCTGGCCCGCGCCGGCAACCTTCGCGTCACCGAGGAAGAAGGTCACGTAGCGTGGACCTCCTTCCGTATCTTCCTCTCGCGCCTTCCAACCGAAGTACTTCTCGTACCATTCGATCGCCCCATCGAGGTCGTGGGCCGAGAGGTCCACCCAGCAGAATCTTCCCCGCTCGTAGTCCATGGCGTCGGAGCCTAGGGCGGCGGGGCGGCCACGAAAAGTGGGCGGTCCTCTCGACCCCCCACTACCCTCGCGCTCCATGACCGGTCGAATGCTGACCGCGCTCACGGTGGCCGCCGCGGCGTGCGGCCCCGCGCCCGCGCCCACCCCTCCCCCGGTCGGCTCCTCCACGGCGACGCCCGCGGCCGCACCCTCACCGGCCCCCAGCGACGCCCCCGCTCCGGTGACCAGCACCGCCCCTGTTCCTGCGCCTGCGCCCGACCCCAATGCGTGCCGGACCCCGCCCGACGGCATGGTGTGTATCCCTGCGGGCCCAGCGGTGATCGGCTCCGACGAGACGGCGCGCGAGAAGCCTCGCCACCAGATCGAGCTCAGCACCTTCTACATCGACCGGCACGAGGTCACGAACGCGGACTACGAAGCCTGCGTGAAGGCCAAGGGCTGCCCGGTGCGTATCCCGCCGGAGCCGAAGTTCAACCAGCCCAAACAACCGGCCGTGCCCTTGAGCTGGACGATGGCACACGCCTACTGCCGGTGGGCGGGCAAGCGCATGCCGAGCGAGGCGGAGTGGGAGAAGGTCGCCCGCGGCGGCACCGAGGCGCGACGCTACCCCTGGGGCGCAGAAGACCCCACCTGCGAACGCGCTCAGACCATCGGCTGCAAGCCCGGCACGACCTTGCCCGTGGGCAGCCTGCCCGCCGGGGCCTACGGGGTCTTCGACATGGCGGGCAACGGCTACGAGTGGGTGCAAGACTGGGCCACCGAGTGCTACGACGGCTGCGCGAAGTCGTGCGGAGACGACTGCACCGGCACCGACCCGCTCGGCCCATGCGGCGGCGGCTCCGAGTGCCCGGGGCACAAACAGCGGGTCCTCAAAGGGGGCTCGTGGTTCTGGCCCGCCGACCAGGCGCGAGGGGCGTGGCGGCGGCCCTCCAAGATGGACAGCGGCCAGCATCGACTCAGCGTGCGGTGTGCCTCGTCGAGCGCGACCCTCGCCACGTGGCCTGCCGCGGTCATCGCCGATCCGCCAACCGCGGTGCCTTCGTTGAAGGTCCCCACCGCCCCTCAGCTAGCCACCTTTCGCGACGTCCCGGAAGACACCGACGTTCTTCAGATCAAGCCCTGCGAGAAGGTGAACGTGGCCACCCTCAAGTGCCGCGACCCTCACAGCTACGTGCTGTCGAACGAGCCGCAGCGGTTCCGCTTCGCCCCATACATTCGCAACCTCGGCGGCGGTTACGTCGGCATCGGCGCCGACCAGACGTACGACTTCATCGCGGTTCAGCGACCCCGCTGGGCCTGGGTCTTCGACTACGACCCCGCCGTGGTGCGTCTGCACTACGCGATTCGCGCGCAAATTCTCGAGAGCGACAGCCCCGCGGTGTTCGTGGAGGCCTTCCATCCGGATCGGATCGACGCGCTGGTGAAGCGTGTGGAGAAGAGCCTCGAAGCCGACTTCGCCGCAGGCCGCCTACCGCGCTCAGAGATGGGGCACGTTCGCCGTCTGCTGAAGCAGGTGATGGGCTACCTCCACCACGCCTACGACGAAGCGATGAAGCCCGACGAAGCCCAAGGCGACTTCGGGTGGCTCAGGCACCCCGACCACTTCGCCTACATCAAGCAGATGTATGCGCAGGGACGCATCCTATTGCGAAAGGGCAACCTCCTCACCCCGGTCGTTCTGCCGGCGGTGGCGAAGCAGGCGCGTGCCTTGGGGGTCCCGATCCGGGTGCTGTACACCTCCAACGCCGACGACCAGTGGCCGCTGACGGCGGGCTACATGAAGAACCTCGCCGGCCTCCCCTTCGACGCCCGTTCCGTGGTGCTGCGCACCATCTACCCGCGGCACAAGTCGGGCTTCAAGAAGGCGCCCTGGGACTACACGGTGCACGCCGCGCTCGACATGCAGCGCTACGCCCGACGCCGATCCCTGCAGTGGTGGTGGTGGCTCCAGAAGGAAGGGCGAAGGCACGACCCAGGCAACGTCGTCACGATCGCCCTCCCCGGTCGCTGACCCATGCTTCCGCACACCTAGGCACCTCTCGGAGCCGCAACATCCATGCCGAACGGGGCAGGAATCGGTCACCCCGGAGGAGGTGGCCCGCTCCGACGTTCGATGATAGGGAGGGGCTTCTCATGGCACGGCGAATTCTCTCCTTCTGTGCGCTGCTGGTCGCCCTCGCGGTGGCCCTCTCGGCCAGCGCCCGCCCTCGCCAGTACAAGGTTCGCAAGGGCGACAACCTCACGGCCATCGCCAAGCGCTTCGACATCAAAGTCACCGACCTACGCCGTTGGAACCACATCCGGCGCGACCACCTCAAGGTGGGTCAGGTCCTGTCGCTCGAGCCGAAGACGAAGACCTACAAGGTTCGCAAAGGCGACACGCTCACCAAGATCGCCAAGCGTGAGGGCCTCACCGTGGCCGAGCTCAAGGAGCTCAACCCCGGGCTCACGGCCAAGAACCTCAAGGCGGGCCAGACCATCGCGCTCTACCGCACGAAAGCCGATGCCGCCGCAGCGAAGCGCCGCCACGAGGCCAACGAGAAGGCGGACGAGAAAAAGACCGCGAAGAAGCGGAGCAACAAGCGCGAGAAGCGGAAGGCGAAGACCACGCGGGCCGACAAGCCGCACAAGAAGGTCGACTGCCCGAGCCGGCTCGAGAAGGTGCCGCACCACGTGGCCTACAAGCGGGTGCATCGGGACGCGGCCTACGCCACCGCGATGACCCTCGACGCCATCGACCGCGGCTTCGACCAGCTCCTTCGCCGGCACCGCCTCGCCCCGCGGGTGCACTTTCTCGACGCGAGTCGGAAAGACCTCGCGCCCGTGGGCAACCACCGCAGCCACCAAGAAGGCCGCGACGTCGACATCACCTACTACCAGCGCAACTGCCCGCGCGACGGCTGCCCAACCCGGGCCGTCACCCCGAAGAAGCTCGACGTGAAACGTCAGTGGTCATTGCTGCACTACTGGATCCAGCGCGGGGACGTGGAGATGATGTTCATCGACCACAAGCTGCAGGCAGAGCTCTACGCAGAAGCCAAACGCCGTGGGGCCAGCAAGGCGCAGCTCGAGCGGTGGTTCCAGTACCCGCGGTCGCCCGGAACCAAAGAAGGCCTCATTCGACACTGGCCCGGACACACCAACCACGTGCACGTGCGGTTCCAGAGCCCAGTGGGCAAGCAGCGCCCCTGCAAAGAAGAGAAGAAGGCGAGCAAGCCGAAGCGACGCCGCAAGCGTCGCTGATCCCCGCTAGCGACTGAGCCAGCCGATGACCGCGGCCGTCTCCGCGACGGTGCGGCGGTGGATCGACGCCGTGCGCCCCTTGTAGCTGAACATGTGCAGGTTCACCGTGGCGTCCTCGCCGTGCAGCTGGGCCAGGTCGTCCGCCGGCAGGACCGAAGACGTGAGGGACGGCGTCACGAAGCCGAACTGCGCCTCGGCCACGAGCTGACGGATCGGCTGCGCCGCGTGGCAACTCGCACAATCCGTGGTCTCGGGATCGTGTTGGCTCGGGTCCTCGATGCGGAGGAGGGCGGCGAACGCCTCCTCCCGCTCGTCGTCGGTGGCCCGACCGGCGACGTGCTCGTTGCCGAGGAGCTGGAGGTCGTCGGGTCCAACGGTAGCGGGGGAAAACGGAGGCTCGCCGCCGAAGTCGCCCTGGAAACCGACGAAGAACGAAGCGACCTCGGTGCCGGCCGGCAGGTGGGCCATGGTGACGCGGGTGACCTCGCCGTCGACGCCAAAGTCGACGCCCGAGAAATTCCAGGCCTTGCCGAAGGCGCTGTTGGTCATGAGCGTGACCTTGTGCAGCCGGTCGGGCGTCGCCACCTCACGCACGAGCTCGGCGAGCCCCGTCGCGAAGTTTCCGCTGAGGCCTTCGGCCACCATGCGGGGATGGGGCGCGAGCGGCCCCAGATGTTCGTCACCGCCGGCGCGACGTAGCTCGACCATGCGCTCGACGGTCGCGGCGAGCGCATCGGCGTCGAGCGCGTAGAAAGCGTGCACCGCGCTGTCGTCGGCTTGCAGTCCGGCGTCGCTCTCACGCACGGGCTGAAAGACGAGGCGGACCTCGGCCTGGCAGCGATCGTGGATGGCGCCCGCGCAGGGGTCGATGCGCATGGCCACCAGGCGAAGCGCCTCGAGCGCAGGAGCTGCGGGTGTACCTCCGGCTTGGTGGCTCCCGGGCGCGCCGAACGCAGCCTCGTAGGCCTCGGCGGTCAGCATGCCGTCCGGGCCGAGCAGAAGGTCACCCTCTTCGCCGGTCGGTAGCGGCCACAAGATGGAGACGTCGTTCATCTGAACCGCCGGCCGCTCGGTCGCAGCCGCCTGCTGGGCTTCCGGCTCGTCTGCAGCACAGGCGGTCAGTGCGAGGGCGAGGCAGAGCCCGAGCCCCATGCGCCGCATCACTCGGTCCCCGCCTCGAAGTCGAGCGTGAGCGGCGAGACCGCCACCGTGTAGGGGCCGTCGGTCTCCTGGGTGGCGCCGGCCGCGAGAAGCGAGTTCTCCTGCGAGGTGACGATGACGTCGTAGGTGTGGCCCGCGTCGACGTTGACGATGACCTCGCACAGGTTCGTGCGCTTGTTGCCTACGCCCGCCCAGACCTCGTTGTTGTGCTCGGGGTCGACGATGCGCAGGTACGACCACAGGTTTTCGTGACCAGGAGGCGCCTGCATCTGGAAGGCGACCCAGCCGCTCTGCTCCGGCGTGAAGTGGTAGAGGTGCCAGCCCTCACCGGGCACGAGCACGTTGTCGTGCCAGAGGCCCGGCTCCAGATCGATGCCGGTGTCGGTGGGGTTGTTGAGCGAGTCCTGACGCAGCTCCCCCACCTGACTCTCGAAGTCGTCGTCGGCGCAGCCGGCGCTGAGCAACAGCAGCGAGGCGGCCACACCCTGCATGATGCGGCGGCGGTTCACGGCGACACCTCCTGCACCACGAGGCGGTAGTTGGCCCGGGCGTCAGGGCGCTTGCGCACGAAGTTCTGGGCGAGCGTGGTGATCACGTCGAACTGCTCCCCCTTGCGAACCCGCAGAACGAGCTCGGCTTTGCCGGTCGAGGTATCGAGCTGGTGGCCGTTGCTCGACCAAGCCTCGGCGTGGCGGTGCTCGTTGCTCACGCTGATGATGCGGAGGTAGGGCCGCCAGGCGACACCCTCGTTGTCGTTCGGGCGGTTCTCGAGGTTGCTCGTCTCCATCTGAAAACGAACGAACCCGTCGGTCTGCGCGGTGTAGCGGTGGTAGGGGAACCCGCGCTCGAGGGTGACGCTCCCGGTGACCTCGGTGCTGCCATCGAGTGGCTTGTCAGCCACGAGCGTGGGGCGGTCGATGGTGTCGGCCCATGCCGGGAGCGTGAAGCTCGCCATGGCGATGAGGCATCCGAGGGCAGCCCTTCGGCGCAGGGGGTTCGTCCGGTGCATGGTGAGAAAGGTTGCAACGGACGTGCCTCCCCTGCGCCCTCGGGAGTACACACACTTACATGTAAGAGTCCATGCGCATCGGATCCCCGGACCTGGGGAATCCGAGATCCACGCGTGGGCTCAGGAGCCCACGGCGTAGGCGCGCTCGACCTGGCCGGTCGTGGGATGCGCCTTGTCGAGAACGCTGGAATCGGGGGGCGGAGCGCTCTTGGGGTCGTCCATCTCCTCCTTGAGGATGATGGTCGTGGCGAGCTCGGGCCGAAGACCCGTCATGCCGTCGTAGAAGGCGCGGATCCGGTCCATGTCGGCCTTGATGTCACCGGTGGGCAGGAAAGCCCCGCCGACGCCGCTCTTCTTGTTCCCGAAGTCGAGGTAGCTCATCAGGATGGGCACCTCGGCGGTGTTGGCGATGTGATAGAAACCCGAGCGCCAGCGGTCGGTCTTGGACCGGGTCCCGGCGGGGGCGACAGCGAGCAGGATCGCCTCCGACTCCCGGATGCGATCGGCGGCCTGCCCGACCTGGCCCTTGGGGGCACGACGGTCGACGGGGATGCCTCCGAGCGCACGCATGATGGGACCACGCCAGCCCTTGAAGACGGTGTGCTTGCCCAGCCAGCTGAGCTTGACCCGATAGACCCAGGCGGTCGCCAGCATGTAGGGCAGGTCCCAGTTGCTGGTGTGGGGGTGGGCGATCATCACCGCGCGGCTGAAGCCCTCGGGGAGCTCGCCTTCGGTCTCGAAGCCGGCCACGGTGAGGAAGGCTCGGCCGATCGCGTACTTCAACAGGCCGCTGCGGGGCAGGTCGTGCTTGGCAAAGGGGCTGCGGATCATCGCAAGTGAAGAAACGCGGCCGAGGCCTTTGGGTCAACGCCGGACCGGGCCCATGACCGAAAGATGACCAACGCGACGACTGACGCAACGCGTTGAAACGACCTGCTTTTTCGTTCCGATGGCCTGGGCGGAAGATCAGTGTTCGGCGTGGCTTGGCGGGTCGGACATGAGGGAGTCGCGCAGGGCCGAGGCGGCCGGGGAGAGTCGGTCGCGGCCCCGGTGAGCAATGGCGTAGGTGCGGCGAACGGGCACCACGGGGTGGGCGAGGGAGCGCATGCGGCCGGTCTCGAAGTCGTCGGCGACGGCCGAGCGCGCGAGGAGGGCGATGCCCACGCTTTGCCGGACGTGCTGCTTCACGGCGGCGACGCCGCTGAGCTCGACCACGACCTTGGCGTCGGGAAAGAGGTGGTCGAGGGCGGCGCGTGTTGCACCACCCCGTACGAAGGTGACGAAGGGCTGTCCTTCGCAGTCTTCGACGTCCGGCCCCCCGACGAGGAGAAAGGCATCGTCGCCCCAGTCCTCGAGCGCCACATTCCTCGGGACGGAGAAGCTGAAGCCCGGGACTTCGCGGTCGATGACGGCGAGATCGAGCGATCCGTCGGCGACCCGCTCGAGGAGGGCCGAGGTCGGCATCTCACGCATGGTGATGGTCAGCCCAGGCCGCTGTCGTCGAAACCGCGCGAGCCGCTCCGGCGCATGGTAGGTGGCCACGGTGGCGCCGGCGCCGAAGGCGACCTCCCCCACGTGGAGCCCCTCGACATCGGCGACGGCCCGGCGGCCGTCCTCCACCGCCGCGATGGCAGCACGGGCGTGCGGCACCAGGGCCGAGCCGGCTGCGGTGGGCCGCGCTCCTTGACGCCCGCGCTCGAACAGCCGCGCCCCGAGCTGGTCTTCGAGACGTGCGATCGAGGCACTGAGCGCGGGCTGGGTCAGGTGGGCCGCCCGCGCCGCCGCGGTGAAGGTCCCCTCACGCAAGACCAGGAGGAAATGCTCGAGCTCCGCCAGCATCCATCAACATCATATATGTTAAACAGAAAATAGATTCGTTGGAACGATATTAAGCAACGGACCACGGTGTGGGCATGGACATGTGGCCGCTGGTTCTCGGGCTCGGGCTCATCGCAGGCGTGGTGACGACGATGGCAGGCATGGGCGGCGGCCTCCTGCTCGTGGTGGGGCTCACATTCCTATGGGACCCCCGCATGGCCCTCGCCGTGACCGCAGTCCCTCTGTTGATCGGCAACGTGCACCGTGTGTGGCTCTTTCGCGACGACCTGTCGCGGCGGCACGCCATGCTCTTCGCCGCCGGCGCCATGCCGGCCGCGCTCATCGGGGGTGCCTTCATCACCCACATCCCAGCCTGGGGCATCAAGGGCCTCGTGTCGGTCATGACCCTGCTCGCCCTGGCCAAAGCCACGGGCAAGTGGAAGGGCGAGGTTCCCACCGGCGCGATGTTGCCGGGGGGCGCCGTCGTGGGCGCGCTGACGGCCACCGCGGGTGGAGGAGGGATCCTCACCGCCCCCCTGCTCATGTCGGCGGGACTGACCGGCACCCGCTACCTCGCCACGGCCTCGGCGGCAGCCGCCGCCTCCCACCTCGCGCGCTTCACGGGCTACGCGACCACCGGGATCATCGATGGCTCCGTCATCGCCCTGTCGCTGGCCACGGCGCTCGCCATCGTGCTCGGCAATCGCGTGGGCAAACACGCACGGAGCCACCTCGGCGATGAGCGCGCCCACCGCCTGCAGGTCGCCGTGCTCGCGGCCCTGGTCCTCGTGTCGCTGACAGGCCTTCGTTAATCTAGACGAAGTACCAGCACACACCGGGTTCACCATGGTGGCAAACGATGCACCGGGCGCCTGGCTCGAGAAGCGCGCCAGCCCGCGCTTCCGAGCTTGGGCCGGCCTCGCGTTCGAACGCGTCTGCCTCGACCACGTGCCGGCGATCAAGAAGCGCCTCGGGATCGCCGCGGTCGACAGGGACCACGCGGTGTGGGCTCATCGCCCCGCGTCACCGGACGACGTGGGGGCGCAGATCGATCTCGTCATCGACCGCGCCGATCGCTGCACGAACCGGTGTGAGATGATGTTCACCGAGTCGGAGTTCGCCATCGACAAGGCCTACGCCAAAGAGCTCGCACGCAAGCGCGACGTGTTCGCGCGTCATGCCGCTCACCGACGAAGCGGCGGCAAGGCGGCGCGCTTCGACTTCGTGGTCGCGCGCATTAACCAGGGCGTCAGATACGGAGTAGCTCCTTCAGGGCGGCCAAGTCAGTGGGGCCCTCTTCGTTGCGCAGGGTCACGTCGCAGCTCGTGCCATCGGCCATCACGTCGACCCAGCGCCCGTCCTCGACGTCGATGAAGCGCTGACGTCCGTCCATGTAGCTGAGCTGGAGGACGCGTCCCTCGGAGAGCCAAGTCTGGCCGAAGAATTCGACCACCATATCGAACTCCCGGGTGACGACGCGGCGGGAGGTGGCGAGGTCCCACACGGTGAAGCCGGCCGGTCGTTTACCGCTCGCAATGGCGTAGGGGGGGCGCCACGCCGCATACCTTTGCCCGGTAACGTGGCGTACCGAGTCTTGCTCGCTGTCTCGGCCCAGCACCAGGCGCCGTAGCGGCGTCCCGTCCGGCAATCGCCACAGCCAGAACACCACCGGCTCACCCGAGCGTGCGTTGTGGTTGGAGTAGGGCGACACCGTGGTGACGGCCCGTTTCCCGTCTGCGTCGAGCCCCCTCAGGGTGCCCACGACCGTGCCGAGGGCTTTCCTCGTGGACAGATCGTAGAA
This sequence comes from Polyangia bacterium, assembly GCA_030426145.1. Classification (GTDB taxonomy): domain Bacteria; phylum Myxococcota_A; class Polyangia; order Polyangiales; family Polyangiaceae; genus JAPYTK01. The sequence continues at coordinate 22,483 of JAUHZF010000017.1, read as the reverse complement.
GGTCGTGGATGGAGCCGCCTCGCTGCGGTAGTCGTGGCCGGCCACGAGGGCGAGCGTGCCGCCGTCGATCGACCAGCTGTAGCCGGGGAGCGAACCGAGCGGGCGTCCCGCAGCGCTCCACAGGTGCACCTCCTCGGCGGTATGAGACCACATGTTGAACATGCCGCCGGAACCGGTGCTGGTATAGATGACATCGTCCGTCGGGTGCCAGCCAGCGTAGCGTGGCGCCTGCAAGCTGTTCTTCTTCGCCTTGGGGGTGAAGGAGCTGAGCTGCCGACCCGACTTCGAATCCCATACGCGCAGGGTACTGGATGGGTCGTTGGCGTAGCCTTCGACGTTGGGCAGGGTCAGCAGGCGAGTGCCATCGGGCTTCCAGCGCACTCGGGCGTTCCGCTTGGAGGGCGGCACCTTGACCGTCGTCTGGACCTTTCCCGTCTTCGGGTCCAGCACGACCACACGCGCGCCGTGGTGCTCGGGATCCGCGACCCACGACACGGCGAGGCTGGGGTTCGATGGCGGTCCCCAGACGACGAGCGCGTCGGTCGCCCCGGGAGTCGGTAGGGACGCCGTGGTCTTGCCGGAGGCGCGCTCGACCACAACCGTGCCCGCCGCCGTATGCAGCGCGATGTGGGTCGACGTTGGGTTCCAAGTGGCGGGCCGGCCTAGGTCAGCCGCGGCTGGGAGCGCGTGCTTGCGCAACCCCACCACGTCGACCAGCGTGCGGGTCTTCGGCTCCCGACAATGCGCCACGAAAGCTCCGTCGTCGGCAGACCAGGTGACCTCCATGGCATTTATTCCGGGGGGCGACTTGCCATGGTGCAGCGTCATCGTCTCGGTCGCCGGCGCTGGCTCCAAAGCGACGGCGGAGGACGGGGCCGCTTCGCGACCGAAGACCCGCGCCCACGCCGCGGGACCTTCGGTGTCGTCGCTCGAGCGAACGTGCAGCTGGCAGCCTCCGTCGGTCGAAGTCGCGGTCACGTGGCTCGTGGCCCCATCCTTCAGCGAGACCAGCGTGGCGCCTTCGTAGTTCCCCTGCGTGAACACCACGTCCCGCGTGATCCAGCTGGGGACGCCATCGTCTTGCGTCGGGTACTTCGTGGTCCTGTTCGTGGCCACGTCCCAGATCGTCAGCTCCTTCAAGCCTCGCAGCGCGACACGCTTTCCGTCCGGAGATAGCGTCGCGATGGGCCATGCGCCTCCCGCGGCGGGGAACCTCGCCTTCTCTTTGCCGTCGGCCGAGGTGATGATGATCGCCTTCTCCGCTTGGGTCATCAGGACGGTACCATCAGCGTTCCATTGTGGGCGAAGCCCTGGCACTTGCGCTCGCTTGGCGAGGGACCGGGCTTCGTAGATCGTCGTGACCGCGCGCTTGCCGTCTTCGGGACGGTCGAGCCCTGCGGCCACCGCGAGATGGCGACCGGTGGGGTCGAAGGACGGCGTGTGACCGGGCAAGCTTCGGCGCCCCATGCCAATGGTGGACACGATGACCTCGTCCCCGATCACCGTCGGTGCGTACAGGCTCAGGATGGTACCTTTGCCGGTCGCGACGACCTTGTCGTTGGCGTTCCAGCTGACGACGTCGCCCGCATGTTGTCGTACGGACTGTGAGGTGCCGGCGCCGACGTTCCAGACCAGCAGGGGACGACTGACCTCCCCCATCTCACGCACGGTCAACCTCTCGCTGGTCGCCAGAAACTGACCGCTGGGGCTCCACGTGACCAACGGCGCGTCCGTGCCACCGTCGAATGCTAGACGCCGCACCATCTGGCGCTGCTTGGCATCCCAGAGCACGACCCCACGGTCGTCGGGAAGAGCCACCACGTCGGTGCCAGGCTGCCATTGCGGTATGCCCCGACGGTACGGGCTGAAGCCCGCCTGGGGGTAGTCGATGGCGATCGAAAACTGCGCTCCGTTGGGCGTCACCAGCGTGCGGTGTGCCGCTTCTTCGTCGCCACAAGTGACCACGGCCAGACCTGTGTCTGACCAGGCCAGGGATACGAAGGCCGCCGCCGGCTTCTCATGCTTCACGGCCGGGGGCGACACGGCTCGCGCGGCGGACGCCGTGGCGGTGGCGGTAGCGGCGGCCGCTGGCTCCGGACGTTCGGCGCCACCACAGGCCGGGGCGCCCACGACCAGGAGCCACGCGAGGGTCACGATTCGAAACGTCATGCGTCATCCATCCTACCGGTCGAGTCTACCTCGAATCAGTGCGACGAATCTCCCGATGCGAACCCGGCGTCGGGCTCTACCTCGCTGCGCTCGAAGCGGGCCCACATTGTTTCTTCCGGTTCGAGGTCCATCGTCTCGTCGGCGCGTGCCGACGACATCAGGACCAACAGGACCGCAGGGCCACCACACGACGACACCCAACCGCCCTCGACCAGGTCGATGGCTCCACCCCGAATGTCATCCAGGTCAGCCCCGCCGCCGAGCTCGTCCTGCCTCGCATGGGCCGGCGCCTCCCTCGCCAGGTCTTCACCGCCGCCGAGGTCGACGCCATCCTCGCCCAGCCCGACGTCGACGACCCCATCGGCTTGCGCGACCGCGCTCACACCATGGCCACCCAGATGCTCGACCGCGGCGCCGACATCCGCTTCGTCCAGGACCAGCTCGGACACGCCGAGCTATCCACCACCGCCATCTACACCCAGGTCAGCATCCGCGCCCTCGAGGCGGTGCACTCGAGAACCCACCCCACCGAGTCATCCGCAAGGTGATGAAGCAGAAGCTGCTCGTCCCCACGAAGACCGACATCGTTCTTCGCTTCGCACTCGAGAAGCCCGGCGCCGCGCCCTGAAGACCCCGCGCTGCGAGTTGTCGCGCGGTCGTGCCCGTCCGTCAGCCGTCGAGCGCCTGACGCGCCTGGGCGACGATCTGGCTCATGTGGGCGTGCTTCTGCTTCAGCTCGCTGACTTGGTGGTGATTCACCGCGTCGAACACGAAGCTGTCGAAGAAGGTATCGAATGCAAGCAACGGCCCCCCAACGTCGACGTTGACTTGCTCCGCCTCGTAGCCGTGGGCGGCTGCAGCCTGCTTCATGCGCTTCTGCGCGAGGCCGAGCTCGCGCGCGGCCTGAACCATGCCCTCGGTCCGATTGCGCGAGTACATGTCGCCCGACCCAAAGCCTCTACCCACGACGACGTCGGCGCCCAGCTGGCGGCAGGCGTGCTCGAGAAGGGGCCCCGCCGCGGCCAGATGGGCCCGAGCCTCGTCGAGCTCACGCCGGATGTAAGCTGTGCGTTGCTCGGGTTCCAGCTTTTCCACCTCTGCTTGCCGAAGCCGAGCGGCGTGGTGAGCCAGCCCTTCTCCCCACTGGAAGCCGCAGTCGTCGCAGCGGTAGCACGCCGGGGCAAAGTTGGTCACGGAGGTGGATTGACAGGCGACGCACACGTCGCCGCCAATCGGCTCCCGAAGTGCCTTCTGGGTGCGCAAGTAGCGCGGCACGAGGATGCCGAGCGCGACGAGCGCGACGATTCCGTAGACGACGAATTCCATGATCTATTGCACCACGACCACGATGGCGCGGTTAGGGGTGCATCCCGTCGACCCCGACATGGGCACGAACTGCTGCGTTACCGCGACGCTCTCTCCCACGGTCAGTGCCCGCGAGAGCTGAATGACGGCCCCCGTACCGTTCCCGAGCTCAACCCCGCCGGCCGCGAAGACCCGAATCAAGGCCCCCGGTCGTGCCTCTTGCACCATGATGAAGTCGTCACCCGCCCGAGGGGTGACGACCTCCGGTACAAAGCTCTCGAGCGCGGCCGAATCACAAGCGATGGCCGATACGCCGTGAGCCGGCTGACTGGACACCTGGCAAAGCTGCTGCCCCACCATGAACTGATCCCCGGCCGAGATGGGGCCCAGGGGCGAATGTGTCAGGTCGTACTTCATCCGCCGAAACGCGATCGACGGAGCATCGAAGACCGAAAGCGCGGGGAGCTCGTCCAGCCACACCCGTGCCCCCTGTACGATCGCCTTGAGGGTCAGGAGGTGCTGTCCGACCATCGGAGGCACGAGCTCTACGGGCGGTATCGTGTTGGGGGCGGGCTCGACGACGGCAACCTCCGAAGGATCACTCACGTCGTCGCAAATCGTCTGCGTGGCAACCAAGTCATCGCCGACGTCGAAGGGGCCCTCGGCCCCCATATCCATCCAAGAGTGGGTACCTGCCCGCGTGCGCGCCTCACTCCAAGCCTTGCCGCCGCCGAGCTTGCTCGTGGCTTCCGTCTTGGTCACCTCGATCGTCGCCCCTCGGGCGTGCCGTACCGCCATGTGCGTGGCGCACTCGTAAAGCGGGGCGGGAGCGATGGTGGGCGCAGGGAGTCCTTGTTCGTAGTGATCCAAGTGACTGATCGTCGTCACGACCCCCGACGCGGCGGTTTGACCGCCGTAGGTCTGCGCGACCATGAACTGGTCGCCCACGTTCAGCTTGTCGTCGAGCTCGAACGCGTAGGTCTCACCGTAGGGCGTCACCGTCTCGATGTGCCCCGGCAGAGCACTGCCCACACGGTAGAGCGAAACGCTGGCGCCCGGAATGAACCCGGACACCGTCACGTGCTGCGTGCACGCGTAGGGAGCGATGACCTGCGGTGGGAAGACATCGATGCTCGGCGGCAACTCGTAGCGCACGATGTGCCCCTGTCCGGGAGCCGCCTCGCACGCCTTGCGAAGCCACTGCGTCTGCCCATTGGAGACCGGCGTCGGCCCAGCGCCGGGAGGCATGGTGGGAGGCGTACCGTTCGTCCCGTTCTCGTCGGTCAGGGCGGGCTCGAGGACGAAGTTGCAGAAGCCCGGGTGACGATCCGAAACGAGAGGCAGCCGTCCCGCAGAACCATGGGCCGAGTGGCAGGTGTTGCAGTCCTCGGTGGGGTCGGCGACGGTCGGACCGAGCTGCTCGATGGGGGGTGGATTGCCGGGGAACGATGGCGGCACGACAGGCACGGGCCACTTGGTAGGGAACGGAATGAGTTCCGTGTCGAACCCCACATCACCCGGGTGAATGATGAACGGGTTCGCCCCGATGTGGCAGTCGGTGCACGGCCCGGCGGGACTCGTCTCGAGGTCGGTTCCCCCTACGAAGTCGCCGATCTCGAAGCCCATGGGGTCGTTGGGTCCGAGGCTTTGGCCCGGAGGGATGAGCACGCTCTCATTCTTTTGGTTCCCTTGGAGGTCTTCGTGGGCGAAGAAGCACGTCTCCCCGGTGGGCGCCATGCAGATCATGTTGAGCGACTCCGCGGCGAGGGAGAGTTCAGGCATTCGAGGGAGCGCCATGCAGCCACCGCCGCCCGGGGCCATGAACAACCACAGCTCCGGGGACAGGCCTTGGAGCACGAATGGCTCTTGCACGTGGTTGCTGTTGAAGGTCCATCCGTTGTCGAGGTCCATGACGCGATCGGGCACGGGAACCCCGAGGCTTCGGCACTCGACGACGTAGTCTTCGCCACCGAGGTTTCGCTCGAGCTTGTACTCGCCGTCGACCAGCATCGGTGACGCGTTCACCCCCAGCGGGTCGCGCTCGGCGGGCCGGTCCTCCCTCGGCGGCCCCTGAAAGCAACCGGCCAGTCCGGCCGCGATCCAAAGCGAAAGGACCACGCCCGAGCGCCCGTAGCGGCGAAGGGAGCTGGACTGGCGAGACGTCGCAGGTGATGACATCCCCGCCGTTTCTGCATGGGCTGTGCCCAAGGTCATCCGAGGTGATTTGGGCACCTTGGCGGATGGCGGTGACACCTCGCGGTAACAGTCCGCCCCCGATTGGGGGATCGACGTTTTTCATCGAGCGCCGCGGCGGGTACTGTTCCTCGCGTCTTCGGTAGGATGGCGCGTTCGGCGGCGCGGTACGGATCCTGCCAACACGTGGGGCCATGAAGACATTCAAGCGCCTCACCGAGAGCAGTCACCGATTCCTTGCCTGCGCCACACTCCCCATCCTCGCCGCGGGCTGCGCGGACCAAGGGCCAGACGACCTCGACCTGATGGAGCCCGACGCGACCGCCCTTCAATCGGCGACGGCCGCGATGACGGCTTCCGACCCCTCCTCCCACACGACGAACGGCTGGTGCCTCCACAAGCGCAGGTACTCCGGGACGCGGGCCCGCATCTACTACCCGTCGTCGGGTGGCTGCAGCAATCCGCCCCACAGCCCCATGGTCGCCCTGTTTCGCGGAACGGGTTTCGACTACGCCGACTACAACTACTTGCTCAAGCACCTGGCTCGAAACGGCTACATCGCCGTCTCGATCGACGTGCTCGGCGCCAACGCCAGCAACCATGGCGCGGCGGTCGACGACGCTGTCGACTTCTTGGATGCCATGCGCACGAACTGGACACACGGCTCGAAAATCCTGGTCGGAAACGTCGGACTCATTGGGCATAGCCGCGGCGGCGGGACCGCACGGGCACTGGCCGAGGAACTCGACGCGAGCGCATCGTACTGGGGCGTCCGAGGCATTGTAGGGCTCGCATCCACCTTCTCGAACGACGGCATCGACTTCGGCGCTACTGACGCTCTCATGGTGCTTCACGGTACAGACGACGCGGATCAGCTCCCCGACAAGGGCTTTGGTCTCTACGACGGCTCAGACTCAGAGGGGTCCGCCCTCTTCAACGCGCTCGATAAGTCGATGAAGCTGTTCGACAACACGGTTCACGAGCAGTTCTCGGAGCGCTACAGCGCGACCGGGGACACGCAAACGATGACCAAAGGCTACGTACTCGCCTTCATGGCCGCGCATCTGCGCAACGATTACACCTGGTACGACGACTACATCCGAAATAACCCGCAGGGCTGGACGGCGAAGGAAACCTTCGGACAGTTCACCGACGGCGTGTATCGAACCGTCCTCGACAATGGTGAGAGCGGCAGTTCATCGACGAACACCATGGGAGGCTCGATTTCGCCATCCAGCGCCAGCGCGTTCAACATCGATTTGGCGAACAACGCGACGAGTGTGCACGAAACGCGAGCGATGCGTGTCCGGGGCAGCTCTACCTCGGGCAGCGTCACCTGGTACACGTCGGGCTCTGGGTTCAATGCCAACGCTCACGTCGCGCTCAGCCTTCGCATAGGCCAGGTGACCGGTTCAGCCGCAAGCGATCTGACGGTGCAGCTCCGAAACGATGGCGCATGGTCGACGGAGGTGGCTCTTGACGACTTCGGAGTCGTCGCTCAGTCGATGCCGATGTGTGACGCCCAGAATGCCAGCGGCAACTGCGGCTTCTACGACTTCACCAACCGGACCTCCATGACGACCATCCGCATTCCGCTGGACGAGTTTGGGGCACACGGGGATGTGGAAGCGGTTCGGCTCCGCTTCAACGGCGACGCCTACAAGTACTTCGACGTCGACAACTTGGCGTTCGAAGGCTGGACGGCCGCACCATAGCATCCGAGCCGAACCCATGTCGTCGTGGTGAAAGCTCGTTGCCCCACGGGAAGTCAGAACATCCACCACTTGCGGACGAGCTGGAGGACGGGTGGCCTTGCTCGCCCGCCCCGTCGATGAACGGCGTCTTGGTCGGGAAAGCCGTGGGGGCGGCCATCTGGCGGACGGCGGACGGCGGACGGCGGACGGCGGACGCAACGGTACCGTTCGAGGGCTCAGGCCAGCCTCGAAGCCACGTCGCGGAGGACCCCGGTCGGGTCGTCGTCGATGGTCTCGTGATGGGAGACGATGATGCGTCGCAGGTCCGGCGTGTCGGCGAGCTTCTCGAAGCAGGCCCTGAGCGCCGCCTTGTCCTTCACCGCAACCCACTTGAAGAGACGTGAGACCCTGGGTCCCCCCGTCGAGTCGGTGATGTTGCGCAGGGCCCAACCCACGACCCCAGGTTGGTGGGGGGTGTTGAAGAGGGCGTCGTTCAAGACGAGCGTCGCGCCGTCGTCGGCGCGCACGAGCATGTAGCCCTCGGACTCGCCGACGCCGTCGAGGTGGCGCAGCTCGACGGCGTCGTCTCGAACCTCGGCGTCACGGTAGTCGCGGTCGACGGGAACGACCTCCTCCACCTGTTTGCGGCAGCCGGCGGGACACACGACCTCGGCCTTTGGGTAGCGGTCCTTGAAGACCCGGGCGTCGAGGCGGTGGTACTTGTTCGGCACCACGATGAAGGCGGGGTCCCCCCAAGCCTCGAGCTCCTTCATGGCGTCGTCTTCGAGGGCGATGCCGTTGTGGATGACGAGGCGACCATCGCTGCGCTTGGCGACCGCCATGACCCGCTTGAGGGCCATGCCCGGGAGTGAACCCTCGACCCGCCAAATCCGCTCCCCCAGCTTCTGGATCGGGTCGTGGGGGAGCACCTTCCAATGTGAGTAGGCCTTCGCCATGGCGCGATTGTGGGCCATGCTGCGGGTGCATGTCTCGCGGGATCTGGATAGCGCTCCTGGCTGGATGCTCCGCACCGCCCCCCGCGCCGCTTCCTGCGAAGGTGGTCGCCCCAGTCACCACCGCGGCGGCGCCGGTCGCTACGTCGGCCCCTGTGGTGGCCATGGCCTCGCCCGCCCCCAAACCGAGGGCCCCATGCGGTTCCGTGCCCGATGACATGGCCTGCATCCCCTCGGGGTCTTTCGTGAGAGGACGCGACCACGACCCCCACCGCTGCGTTCAAACCGGCCAGCCAGCCGACCGCATCTCAGCCGCACAGCCGGCGATGACGGTCGAGCTGTCGAGCTACCTCATCGACCGCACCGAGGTCACCGTCGCCGCCTACCGCGCCTGCGTGGCGGAAGGCCGGTGCCGTGACGTGCGCCCCATCTACCCCGACTTCGACGCCCCCGAGCAGCCGATGACGGGGGTGTCCTGGTACGAGGCCGCCGCCTATTGTGAAGCGCAGGGCAAGCGCCTGCCCACCGAAGCGGAGTGGGAGCGGGCCGCAGGGGGCCCCGAGGGCCATCTCACGTCGTTTGGCGACGTTGTGCTCACCTGCGAACACGCCGTCGTTCGCGATGAGACGGGACGCAGCTGTGGGGTGAAGAAGGCCGCGGGTGACCCCGAGACCGGCAAGGTGCTCCCGGTGTGCTCGCGACCTCCGGGTCACCACGGCCTCTGCGACATGATGGGCAACGCCGAGGAGTGGGTCGCCGACTGGTGGACCCCGAGCTACGCAACCTGCGGCGACGCCTGCGCGGGAACCGATCCCCGTGGTCCCTGCGGCGGCGGCTCCGAACCTTGCCCGAAGCACAGCTTCAAGGTCGTGCGAGGGGGGTCCTGGTACTGGGGAGCCGAGCACGCGACGGCCATTCATCGGCGACGGCACTTCCCCCACAACCGTCGCCCCGGTTACCACCACTTCGGCTTTCGCTGCGCGCGAGATGTGCCGTAGGCCCACTCGGCTTGGAGGTCGAAACGAAACCGGTGTCGGACCGTGAGAGCACGTGTAAGGTCCAGAAGCCTGTTTTCGTTGAGAACGCCAATGAACAAGACCAACCCCACCCTCGCCCTTTTTGCACTCCTCGCGGCTGCCTGCTCATCTCAGCCTCCCGCCGCTACTCAGGGCTCTTCGGGCGCCACCGCATGCACCGAAGAGGCCAAGGTCTGTCCAGACGGCAGCACCGTCTCGCGGCAGGGGCCCAACTGCGAGTTTGCTCCCTGCCCCGACGCTGGGGGCCCCACCGCATGCACCGATGAGGCCAAGGTCTGTCCAGACGGCAGCTCCGTCTCGCGGCAGGGGCCCAACTGCGAGTTCGCTCCCTGCCCCGACGCAGGTGGCCCCACCGCATGCACCCAGGAGGCCAAGGTCTGCCCAGACGGCAGCTCCGTCTCACGACAGGGGCCCGACTGCCAGTTCGCTCCTTGCCCCGACGCTGGTGGTCCCACCGCATGCACCCAGGACGCTAAGGTCTGTCCGGACGGCAGCACCGTCTCGCGGCAGGGGCCCGACTGCCAGTTCGCTCCTTGCCCGGGTGAGTGAGCATGCCTCCGGTCACTCTGCCCGGGCCATCCAGGCCGCGTTCATCGATTCGGTGACGGCGGTCCGGGAATGATCCATGCGGCGCCGCTTCGATCGATGCGCTTGTCGGCCGCTTTGATCATCGCGTCGACGTCTTCGATGCCGGTCTCGAGCCAGGCGTCGAAGTGCGTCGCGCGTTGTTCGCAGTAGTGATAGCGGTCGCTGTCTTTGGTGCTCTTGAAGACGGTGCGGAGGATCTTGCTCTCGGCGTCCGTCGGCTGAGCGCGACAGTTGTCGCCAAGACCGCTGTCGTAGTCGACGTAGAGCTCGACGTTGGAGAGGTAGAGGCCGCGCACCGGCTCCTTCAGCTTGCGGGCCGCCTCGGCGATGCCGCGCATGGTCTTGTCCGCCGTGAGATCGCCCCGCACCGCGATCGTGCGGCCCGTGCGAACGAGGTGGCGAACCCAGCGGTAGTGCGTGCCATCGGTGAGGAACGAAGGCACGCCGAGCGTGCGGTGCTTGGCCGCGATGGCGCCGAGCCGGCCGTGTACCATGGTGCGCACACGACGATAGAGCGCCATCAGGGCACGCTGCCGCTCGGCGTTGGGCTCGGCGGAGGCGATGGCCGCCTTGGCTGCATAGACCGCGTCGGGGCGCCACAGATCGATGAGGCGGCGTGGCGTGTCGGACGCTCGGAGAAACGCCCCGTAGATGGCGTGCAGATCGACCACCATCTGGTCGAAGTCGACGAGGACGAGAATGCGTGCCTCGGACCAGGCGGCGTAGAGGTAGCTCTGCTCGGGTCCGACGCCGACGAACACGCCACCGAGGCCGGCCACGGCGTGGCGCAGCCGTTCGGGATGGCGCTCGTCGGAGACGAGGAAATGCTGGTTGTTGCTGAGCTTGTCGGGTGGGGGATCGGAGGGGATGGCGCGGAGGGTCCTACGCTCCTCGTCGGTGAGCGGCGGCAAGTCGGCAGGCCAAGCCTCGCCCGCTGCGGTGAGACCTGCCGCCACCACTCCGGCCACGAAGCCGCGGCGCCCGATGCTCCTCGTCCCCCCCATCGAACCATCAGGCGGAGGCCCGCCGAAGCACCCCCGCCTCCGCGCGGTCGAGCAGCTGATCGAGAATGTCGACGAGCTCTTGGTTGCCGTCTTGCTCGTAGCCGGCGAGGGCGTCTTCACAGGCCGGGATCTTGTCGAGGAAACCATGCACCACGCTCGGCGCACCGATGTCGTAGGTCCAGTCGCCGTAGCCCAGACGCTGAAGGTAGCGGGCGTTCATCACCTGCTCGAACTGCCCGCGTAACGGCACGCTGAGCATCGGCTTGTGGAGGTAGACCGCTTCGCCCATGAGCGTGAACCCACCACCGGCGATCACCGCGCGCGAGCTCGCCAGGTCGTCGATGAAACCGTCTTCCGAGAAGGGTCGGAAGCGAAGGTTGCCCTCGACCTGCTCTTCGGTGATGTCGCGCCGCACGCCGTAGATCCGACACTCGATGCCGGTCTTCGCGAGGGTGTCTTCCAGCGCCGCGTAGCCCTCCCCCGTCTGATAGACGAGCAAGTGCTCCCCCTTCCGAGCATCGGCCTGCAGGATCTCCGGACGCAGGATGGGAGCCACCAGGGTCGTGCGCTTCTTGCGCACCTGCGGTCGAAAGAACGTCGTGATGACGTAGTGGCTACATCCCGGCAACTTGCCTTTGATGAAGGCGCGCGTGAGCCGGAAGCTCGTCTTGTCCTCGCCAGTGATCGACTTGGCGTGCTTGCACCGGTTGATGATCTGCATGTTGTCGATCGAGATGATCGGCAGCCGATGCGCGCGGGCGTAGAGGTAGGTCCACGACTCGAAATCGCTGATCACGAGATCGGGACGGAAGCTGCCGAGGAGGTCGAAGTAGGCGGCGACGTTCTTCGGCACGCCTCGCGCCGCCGTGTCCTTGACGTTCGACCACAGGGTCTTGCCTTTGTGGACGCGGCCCTCCTCGTAGACCATGTGAAAACCCTGGATGCGGTTCACGTCACCGTAGTGCTTCTTGAGGAAGTCGACCGCACGGCCCGACGCCATGATCGACAACTCGTGCCCCTGATCGAGCAAGTGCTGGATCACGACCCGCGAACGAATGGCGTGCCCCATCCCTTCGCCCACCACCCCGTAGAGGATCTTCACCCGACGAGCATGCACAACCCCGCCCTCCGGGTCCATCGTGGCAGCGAGGCTGCTAGGCTGAAGCTTGATGCGGAGCCCCTTGCCCCTCGCCGTCCTCGTCGCCGCTTGTGGCGGGCCTGCGGCCAGCGCCCCCCCGCCCCCGCCGGTCGAGCGGCCCACCGTCGAGGTCCGGCGACCGGAGCTTCCCCCGTCGCCCCAACCGTCGGCGATGGCCATCACCTTGCCGCCGCGCCCGCGCCGCGGGCCCCCACCCGACACCCCGCTCCGCCCGCTCGTCAATCACGGCATGTGCATGCGGGGGCGCTTCTGCGAGCTCGAAGGCTTCTGTAGTCAGGACGCCGAGGGCCAGTGCATCGCCGCCACCGACGAGGACTGCGAACCCTCCGCCGCCTGCAAAGGGGGACGCTGCACGGCCTTCGAGGGCCGCTGCATCGCGGCCGACGACGACGACTGCCGCAACTCGTGGGCGTGTAAGGGCTACGGCCGCTGCAACCACGACGGGGAGGAGGCGTGCATGGCCGCGTCGGTCGAGGATTGTCGTGCGTCTACCCGATGCGACCGCCTGGGCATGTGCAACCTGCGCGACGGCGAATGCGTGAAGTAGGTCAGGGCCACTTGGCCGCGAGCGGGCGCATCTTGCCGTCGGCATCGACGGTGGCCACGCTCAGACCGCGTGCGGTGGAGATGAGCAGCGCGGCGAAACGATCGCCGGGGAGCACACGCAGATCGGAGATGCCGCTCTGAGCGAGGATGTTGCCGCCGTCGCGCAGGTCGTCGAGCAACACGCGGTCGTCTGCCTCGGGCAGTTTGCTCATGGCGGCGAGCCGCAGACGAAGGCCGCCGCGTTGACCCGCACGCCAGAGCAGCATCACCTGGTCCCCTAGGCCAACCGCCTCGACGAGTCCTTCGGGTGCGAGTCCGGGCTCCCCGACGAGCAGCTTGCCGAAGTCGGCGCTCGATGGCGCGCAGCTCTTTTCGGTACAGGCGTGATGGACGAGCTTCGCCCCGAGTCGACTGTCGTCGCGGCTGGGCAGCGTTCGCGTGAGGCTCGCCCCTTTGGCGCCGCAAGAGAAGACGGCCGCGCCAACGTCGACCGGCACGGGCGCCGTCCAGGCCTTGCCGTCCCACGTCGACACGTAGGAGCGCTCACCGACCCGAGCGCGGACCGCGAGGGAGCGCGACGAGCTGCAGCCTTCGACGCGCGGGAACACGGCCTCGCCGTCGGGGGCGGCTCCCTCGAGAACCCCCAGCTTCTCCAGGCGTCCCATGCCGCGCTCTCCGTACCGCGCGGTGTGCAGGGTCACCTCATCGCCGTCGAGCGTGAGCACGAAGAGGTGCTCACCGAGGAGGAGCACATCGCGCTTTGCCGCGAGCACGTCACCTGAGACGAACAAGGTGCCCTTCGACGTGTCGTCACCCTCGGCCTCGAGGAGACCGAGCCGACCGTCTAGATCCGTGACCGCGAGGGCCACGTCGCCGGCGAGGTGGTGGGCGGCGACGCCGATCGCGTCTTCGTCGATGGCGCGGCCGGTGGCCGCACGATAGACGCCGGCCTTGGCCAGCACGAGCGGCTCGGCGTCCCCGGTCGCGCCTCCGTGGAGCCGCAGCCCCTTGGCCGCTGCGGCTGGCTGCGCGATGCGATGGCAAGCGAGCTGCTCGACCGTCACCCGGCAGATGAAGGGCGACTCGGGGACGTCGACGTCGTCGACCAGGAAGTGCAGTGCCGGCCCCGGCGGGGTGCTCGAGATGGCGTCGAGATCGAGCGAGCCACCGACCACCGCCTTGCCGAGGCCCTCGAGACCAGGGGCTGGATTGCCGGCGGGGGCGGCAGGGACGGAGCCAGGGTCACCGAGGGCGATGTTGGCCGTCGTCGCCGCCCCGAAGAGGGCGTCGACGGGAGCCGAGAGGTCGGAGAAGAATGCGCTCTTCTGCTCGAGCGAGATGGCGAGCTCCTTGGCCGCGGCCAGCAGCTTCTCACCCTCGGGCTGGTCGGCGAGCGCACTCGCGCCCACGCCCTCGGCGAGCTTGTGGGCCTCGGTCGCACATCGGTCGGGCCAAGGTGCGCCTGCATCACCGGTGCGGGTCAGATCCGACTTCGTGACGGCGTCGAGCTGGATGGCGCGAACGCGTTGGCTCGGCAGCTCTCCCTCGGCGAGGGGCGCCCCGAGCAAACACGTCGAGAGCGACCCGTAGCTGTTGACGACCCGCGTCGCCGCCTCGGCCCGCAGATAGCGCGTCACCCCAAAGGCGACCACGACGGCGGCGACGGCGGCGATGACGGCCCCGATGACGAGGGTACGGCGCCGTTTGCGCGCGGCGTGCACGAAGGCGACGACCGTGGCCGAGCCACGGGTCCAGATGCGGGTGCGCTTGTTGCTGGTGTCCCGACCGAAAGCTCCCATGGAGCGACAACCCTACCCCGGCGCCTCAGCGCTGCCTATGGCGTCAGAACTCGATGTCGCCGGGGGGGGTGGGCGCCTCGGGCGCGGGGGATGGCGGAGCGGCCGGCGGAGCGGCCGGTGAAGGCGTCGGTGGAGCAGGGGATGGCCGGGGCGCCGCCACGGCAGGGGGCAGCGACGGCCCGGGCTTGGGGCGTGGCCTCGGAGACGGCGCTGGAGGCTGCTCGGCTACGGGGAGCTCGTCGAGGTCGAGCGGGTTACGAGGCGGCTCCTCGTCCTCGTCCGCGTCCTCGTCGGGTTCTTCGGGCGCGGGTGTCGGCGGAGGCGCGGGCGTTGGGTTTGGGGACATGGCGGCCGGCCTGGCCCGGGGCCCCGCCGTGGGATCGGTGTCGAGCGTCATCGCCCAGCCCAGCCCTGCCCCGAGGGCAAAGGTGGTGGCGGCGAAGGCGGCCGTCATCCAAGCCGGGGTGCCGCCCGAGCTCGGTTCGTCCTGACGGAGGTAGACGGTGGTCTGGTCGTGCACGCGGGGCCCCATGGCCGGCCCGAGGTCGGCGATGGAGGCACGCATCGCGTCGCGCTCCGACGGCGGCACGAGGGCGTAGATCTGGGCGAGCGCGAAGCGGCCATGCTCTGGTCCGAAGTCGCTGAGCCGCTGCGCAAAATCCGCCACGTTGGGCCAACGCTCTTCGGGCCGGCGCCGGAGACAGCGCATGATGATGGCCTCGAGGCCGCCGGGGATGAGCGGCCGCAGCTTGCGCAGCGGTGTCGGCTCGCCGTGCAGCACCCGGCGCACCACATCGTCCGTGGTGGCGCCCGCGAAGGGCAGCGACTTGGTGAGCAGCTCGTAGAGGGTGACCCCCAGGGACCAGATATCGGTGCGCGCGTCGGTGTCCTTGGACGAGATGAGCTGCTCCGGCGACATGTAGTAGGGCGAGCCGACCACCATCTTCGTCTTGGTGAGGGTCGGCTCGTCCGTAGGGCTGTTCGTGACCTTCGAGATGCCGAAGTCGAGGACCTTCACACAAGCGGACCCGTCGTGTCGTCGGGTGAGGAACAGGTTCGAAGGCTTGAGGTCGCGATGCACGATTCCACGCGCATGGGCCTCGGCGATGGCATGACAGGCTTGGAGGATGAAGGGCACGGCTTCGTGGGGCTCGAGAGGGCCCTCCTGCTTGAGCCGCTGATCGAGGTCCCGCCCCTCGAGGAGCTCGAGCACCATGTAGGGCAACCCCTCGTGAACGCCACCTCCGTAGCAGCGAACCGAATGTTCGCTCTCGAGACGAAGCAGGGTCCGCTGCTCTCGCTCGAAGCGCTTCACCACCTCGGGCGAACGAGCCACCCCGGCCGTGAGCATCTTGATGGCGACGCGGTGGTGGTAAACCCTGTGCGCCGCTCGGGCGACCACCGCCATGCCACCCTCACCGATGATCGCCTCGACGACGTAGTCGCCGACCAGCTCATCCGGTGCGATGCGCGCGCGCATGTCCCTACGGTAGCCGACGGGGGCGGTTCTGGCAGCTTTCCTCCCCTCCGCGAATGGGAGACCCCGTGCTAGCTTTCGCGCCATGCTGGAGCGGCTGGTGAGCGACATCATCGAAGCGCGGCGCCGAAGCATGGACCTGGTGGCCGACCTCACCGACGAGCAGCTTCGCGTGAAGCCCATCGCCATCGTCAATCCCCTCGACTGGGAGCTCGGTCACGTCGCCTACTTCCAGGAGCTCTTTGCCCTACGGCAGGTCGACGGGCGAACCTCCGTTCGCGACGACGCCGACGCACTCTTCGACTCGGCCGCCATCGCGCACGACGTGCGATGGGACTTGCCGTTGCCATCGCGGGAAGACCTGTGGGCTTACCTCCACCGCGTCCGCGACGAGGCGGTCGCCGCCGTCGAACGAGGAGACCTGTCCACCGACGCCCGTTACCGACACATCCTCTCCGTGGCCCACGAGGACATGCACGGCGAGGCCTTCACTTACACCAGGCAGACCATGGGCTACCCCGCGCCACGACTGTCGCTGGAGCGCGTTCAACCCACGGACGAGGGGCCTCTCGAGGGCGACGCTGCCATTGGAGGTGGAACCTTCATGTTCGGGAGCGCACCGGGAGCTCCATTTGTGCTCGACAACGAGCAGTGGGCGCACCCGCGTGAGGTGGCGCCCTATCGCATCGCTCGGGCCGCGGTGAGTCAAGGTGACTTCGCCGCCTTCGTCGACGACGACGGCTACGTGCGCCAAGAGCTGTGGAGCGAAGGCGGTTGGCGATGGCGACGACAGGAGCGAGCGTCGGCGCCCCTCTATTGGCGGCGGCGCGATGGTTGGGAACGTCGTGATTTCGACCGATGGGTTCCGCTCGAACCGCACCGCGCCATGGTCCACGTGAATTGGTTCGAAGCCGAAGCCTATTGTGAATGGGCCGACCGCCGGCTCCCCACCGAGCTCGAATGGGAGGTCGCGGCATCCGCGACACCCGACGGGGCAGGGCGCATCGTCACGTCGCACAAGCGACGCTACCCTTGGGGCGACGCGGCCCCGACGCCAGACCGCGCCAACCTCGATGCTCGCGCCATGGGTTGTGTCGACGTCGGCGCACTGCCGGCCGGCGACAGCGCGTTCGGATGTCGGCAAATGCTGGGCAACACCTGGGAGTGGTGCGCGGACACCTTCGGTCCTCACCCTGGCTTCGCGCCCGGACCCTACGCCGAGTATTCCGAGCCTCTGTTCGGCTCGACCAAGGTCCTTCGGGGCGGAGCTTGGCCCACCCGCGCGCGGCTCGTGCACAACATGTGGCGCAACTACTACGAGCCGCACCGACGCGACGTCTGGGCTGGCTTTCGCACCTGCGCGAAAACGTGAAGATCGCGCTCGTCACTCCTGCCCCACGTGGGTCTCGGCTAGGCAATCGCGTCACCGCCGTGCGCTATGCGCGACTCCTTCGGGAGCTCGGGCACCAGGTTGCGATCAACCCGCGAGCTGCACACGAGCACGCACTGCTCTTCGCCCTGCACGCACGACGGTCGGCAGGCATCGTGTCCGCATTCCACGACGCGGCCCCGGAGCGTCCGGTGGTGGTGGTGATGACGGGCACCGATCTGTACTGCGATCTGCCCGACGACGAAGACGCCCACCGCAGCCTGGAGCTGGCCACGGCCATCGTGGTCCTACAACCGGAAGGACTGAAGCGTCTGAACGCAGGTTGGCGAAGGAAAGCTGTCGCCATTCGCCAGTCGGTGGCGCCATACCGGGGCCGCGCGACGCCGCGCAAGCGTACCTTCGACCTCTGCGTCGTCGGCCACCTGCGCGACGTCAAAGACCCGCTTCGACCTGCCATGGCAGCCCGTGACCTGCCCACTACTTCACGCATTGCCATCGTGCAAGCAGGCCGAATCCTCGAGGCTCCCTACCGTGCCGCGGTTCGCCGAGAAGTGCGCTGCAACCCTCGCTACCAATGGCTGGGTGAAGTCCCGAGGCACCGAGCACGCCACCTCATCGCACGCTCCCGCGGCCTCGTGCTTCCCTCCTTCGCCGAAGGCGGAGCCCACGTCGTGGCCGAAGCCATCGTCGACGACACGCCGGTCCTCGCCTCGCACATCGACGGCACGGTCGGCCAGTTGGGCGCGGACTATCCGGGGTACTACCCACCAGGAGATACCCTGGCGCTCAGGGACTTGATGGATCGCTTCGAGCGAGATGCCAACTTTCGCGCCCGTCTCGCCGAAGCCGGAGCGGCGAGAGCGCCCGAGCTCACACCAGCGAGGGAACGCGAGGGGTTGAGCGCGTTGCTCGACAGTCCTTTGCTCCGAGGCTGACCTCCATCAAACCACCACAGCATCTGCACGAGAGCCCGCTAGGTTCAGCTCCATGAAGATGCGCTCGTGGGGTGGCCTCTACCTCGTCTGCTTCGGTCTCCTGGTGTTGGCCGCCCAGCTCGGCTTGCTCCCCCGGTGGATCGCTCCCCTCGCGCACAACGGAATCGACAAGGTGCTGCATTTCTTGCTGTTCGGCGGCATCGGCTTCGTCGTGGGACACATGATGGCGCCCCATCGGCCGCGGCACCGAAGGCTGGTGTGGGTCGGCTTGCTCCTGCTGTGTGGATTGGACGAGCTGGTACAGACCCGGCTGCCCCATCGTTCGGCCGACGTGCTGGATCTGCTCGCGGATGTTCTGGGGATCACGCTCTTCTACTGGCTCGCGGTGAAGCGGGCCTCGCTCGCCCCCGCGAATGGGTGAAGACGAGGGTCGGGCGAGCGTCATCGTCCTCGCCATCGGCCAGCGACTCGTTATCGGGCCCGTTCGGCGGTATGTTCCGCGCCGTGCCCGCCCTCCTCCTCATCATCATCGCCGTCGGAGCGTTCATCGGACTCATCTGGTGGCTGATCAACCACGCCAACCGGGCCGCTGAACGAATCGACCGCATCTGGCTGGAGGCTGCAGACCGACTCGACGGCACGTTGACGCCACGAGAGACCGGGTTCTTTTCGAGCAAGCCCCGACGCATCGACGCGGACGTCGATGGCCGTCACGTCACCGTCGACCACTACGCCGTCTCGACCGGCGACACGACCACCTACTACACGCGTCTCCAGGCGCAGTGCGATCCTCCCCGTGACCTGAAGCTTCGGGTGTCCAAGGTCGATGGGTTCTCGGGGCTCGCGCGCGCCATCGGCTTCCAGGATGTGCCCGTCGGCGACCCTCGGTTCGACGAGGACTACATCATCAAAGCCAGCGACCCCGAGCTGGCCCCCATGTGGATCAACAAGCAGGTTCGAGAGGCCATCGTGACGGCCCATGACGGCTATCGCTACAAGCTGGAGCGGGGGAAGGTCACCGCGGAGCGGGCCGGCATCGAAGACGAGGTGGCCAGCATCATCACCGCGTGCCACGCGGCAGCGGCTTTCGCCAACGGCAAGAGGCGACTCCTCAACGCATGGGGCAAGCTGGCCCGACACTTCGATGGCAAAGCCACGAGCTTGCCGGAGGGTTGGGTGCACGTGGAGGGCGAGCACCAAGGCGTGCCTTTCGCCATCGAGGTGAAGGACGTGCGTGACTACCACTTCACCGTCATCGAGGCGCGGGTCACGGGGGCTGCGAGCAAGGTCGAGCCCTTCGCCCTCTCGCGCGAGGGGCACCTCTTCGGCAGCACCATGCCACGCGTCGAACCTCCTCCCTTCGATGCCGGGGGCTACACCCTCTACAGCCTCAATGCCCATCGACTCGCGAGCTTCGTCACCGATGAGGACATCCAGGCCATGGTGTCGAACGGCGTGGCCAAAGTGAGGGTGGACGAGTCGAAGGTCACGATCATGCTCTACGGGGTCGTCACCAAGAAGAAGCCCCTACACGATGCCATCGGTCTCGCCACGAGCATGGCCTCGGGCGCGCGCCACGGCCCCTATCGATAAGCCATGATCGACCGCGCACAGCCGGACCCATCCGAGGGCGACGGCTCACCACCCGGCGACCCCCGAGGTCTGCAACCGGCTCGGCCTCGATCGGAAGAAACGGTCGCCGTGCCCGCCCGTAAGGCGTCCCGCCTCGCCCCCATCGATGCCCTCCTTCACGAGTGACCCATGATGAGTAAACGAATCCTCCTCCTTCTCGGTGCCTGCCTGACGGCGCTCTGGCCCTCGTCGGCCCTGGCGCAGGAGCAGCTCGAACCCGTCGACGAGACCAAGGCCGTGCGCGAGGCCGCGAAGCAGAACCCTGGCCTGCGAGCAGCGCTGCTCGACATCCAGGAGGCAGAAGCCACGGTGGAGGCGGAGGAGGATCGGTACCCGCTGGCGCTGCTGCTCGAGGCCGTGGGCACCCATAGCGAGAACCCGAGTCTAAACGTCAACGGGGTCGTCACCGGCACCAATGACAGCGTTGCCGTGGGCAGTGAGCTCAAGAAGACCTTCGCCTGGGGCACCGAGCTCGGCTTCCGACTCGAAGGTGGCTGGAACCGGTCGGAGCGTCCGATTCTTCCAAACCAGCCCGACACCATCATCCTTGGGCCGGGCTACTCACTGAGCGCGCGCCTAACGATCACCCAACCGTTGCTCCGCGGTTTTGGTGTCGACGTCGGTGAAGCCGAGCTCCGAGCAGCGAGCTACCGGCGCGATGAACTGGAACACGCGCGCGCACGCATTGCCAGTGAGACGATGCGCGACGTGCTGACCGCCTACTGGGAACTCTGGTACGCGAGCGCCGCAGAGCAGATCGAACGAGAAGCGCGCGCGTTTGCGGAAACTGAGCGCAAGCAGCTTCAAGAGAAGATCGACGCTGGCGCGACTGCTGGCGTGGACATCTATTCCTTCCAAACCACCGTTCTGGAGCGTGACGAGGCGGTGACCACAGCTCAACTCGAACGCCGTCGGAGCAGCCTTGCGCTGGGTACGCAGATGGGGCGAAGAAAGGCAGGCTCGATGGTGGCTAGCAGTGTCGCTCCGCCCGAGCCCACCCCCTTGGTGGATCGTGAGACGCTGGTGAAGCGAGCGCTCGCCAGCTCACCTGAGCTCGACGAGCTCGAGGCGAAGGTCAACGCGGCTCGCGACCGTGAGCGGGTGGCCGGCGACGCGGACAGACATCGGCTGGATCTGAACGGCTGGGTGGAGACCCGGGGCCTCGGCAACCAGGACGTGGGCGCGGGCGTGCGCCAGTTCGGTCGCTTCGGTGCCGTGTCGGCGCAGCTCGGGTTGGTCTACGAGCTTCCCCTCACGGGCAGCCGGGTCGAGTCTCAGCGGGCGGCTGCACGGGCGGCCAGCGCGGCAGCTGAGGCACGCAAGGAACAGGTCGAGCTTCAGATCGAAACGGACATCGACACCAACCGGGCCGAGGTGGAGTCTGCCGCCCGACGCATCGAGCTCGCGGCCAGGACGACCAAGGCCGCTGAGCGTCAGCTACAAGCGGCCGAGGACCGCTTCGACCTTGGCGATGGCCTCGCGATCGACGTTCAGCGGGCCGAAGACGCCTTGCGCCGGGCCCGGTTGCGCGCCCTCCGCGCCCGGGTCGACTGGGTCAAGAGCCGGGTGGCGCTCGACCACCTCACGGGTGAGCTGCTCGTGCGCTACGCCGACCTGGTGGAGGTCGACGAGCTGAAGGGGCCAGGAGACGAGGCGCGGTTGCAGATGGGGCTGGAGCGTCCGTCGGGGCCGTTCTAGAACGACGAACGGTTTGACGTCGTCGTGATCCCTGTGGTTTCCGCGTCCAGCGGATGTGGCGCGGACCGGAGGACGACGCAGGCGTAGTGAGCTACGTCGAGGAGGCCGGAGGGAGCACGCATCCGTTGGGCGTGGAAGGCGAAGGGTTTCACAGGCTTCAAACCGTTTGCCGTTCTAGGCGAAGGGCGAAGGATCCGCTAAGGGATCGGTCGTGGAGAGTACGAGCGCGCCGAGGGAAGCGCCAGTCCGGCTGGGGCTGTTTCTCTTTCTGGTGTCGGTGAGCTCCATGTTCACGGCGGCATTGGTGGCGTACGGGATCACGCGAAACGCACAGCAGGCCCAGTTCGTCGCCCGCGGACTCCCGGTGGGCATCTGGGTGAGCACGGGACTGCTCGTCTTGCTGACGGCGGCGATGCACGTGGGCAAGGCCGCTGCGCTGAAGAATGCCCCGCGACGCTGTCATGGTGCGTTGACGGCAGCGCTCCTGTTCGGGGCGGCCTTCTGTGCGACCCAGGTCCTGAACTGGCGCAGCATCTACCGGCTCGAGGAGCTTCGGGACACGATGTACGCGTTCACGTTTTACATGCTGACGGGGTTGCACGTGTTGCACGTGTTCGGAGGCATCATTCCGCTCGCGTGGATCACGCGTCGGGCGGGCAAGGGGGAGTACTCGAGCTCCCGGGCCGAGCCGATTCGGCTCATCACGGTGTATTGGGACTTCCTCGGCGTGATCTGGCTCATCCTGCTGACGGCGTTGGTGCTTGGAAGCTAGGGAGAGACGTCGACGGTGAGGCCAACGGCTTCGATCTGAGCGGCGAAGTCTTGGAGCCACGCTTCGGGTAGCCGTTCGAGGCGTGGCGCTTCGGCTTGCATGGAGGGGCGGGCGAGACCGTAGAGCAAGACA
>JAUHZF010000307.1 GCA_030426145.1 Polyangia bacterium | reverse complement strand
TTCAAGTACGACCCGGTGGGCCAGCTGTTGGCCATGCTCCCGCCCCAGGCGCAGTCCGCGCTGCAGCAACCGCAGCAGCCGGCGGAGCGGTTCACCTACGACCCCCGCGGCAACATCTACGAAGACGGCGCCGGCGCCCCCCAGCGTGTCTACGGCCCCGGCAACCGCCTGCTGCGGCAAGGCAACGTGCACTTCCGCTGGGACGACGACGGCCGCCTCATCGAGAAGCGTACGGTGCACGATTACGACCGCGAAGACGAGGTCTGGCGCTACAGCTGGAACTCCGCCGGCCTCATGGCCAGCGCCACCGGCCCCGAGCTCCACGTCACCTTCACCTACGACCCCTTCGCCAGACGCCTCGACAAGCAGGTGTTCCGGGCCGACGCCCCCGACACGATGGTCCGCCTCCACTTCAAGGCAAGCGCGGCAGAGCCACGCGGCGGAGGCGCCGGACGAGGTCGGTGAGGTAGTCGCGCAGCTCGAGGGCGTCGACGCCTCCCGGGAGGGGCGCTCCGTCAGGGATTCGGATCTGACTGAGCAGCCAGGCGAGCTGCGCGGGGGTGCAACCACCATCCTTCTCCTGCGCGCGCGGGAGGGCGTCCTCCACCGTCAAACCACCGCGTTCGAGGAACATCACGTCCACGAGGTCTCGTTCTTCCGAGCGGCTCACGAGCGTGGTCAGCTTGTTGGCGAGGATCTCTTCCATCGAGTCGAGCGTTACCGCATGACGACGAACGCGATCGCGGGCCGGCCGCGTCTCGTCGAAGACGAGGTCGACCACCAAAGCGTCGTCGGCCGAGGAAAGTACGACGCGTTTGAAACCGGGTGCATCCTGGCGAATCTCCGCGTTCAGCCCGAGGGCACGAGCTACGTCGCGAAGGGTGGGGACGCCTCGTTCGAACGCTTCTACGTCGTGTGTGAACAGGTCGAGGTCCTTCGTGGTCCGATGGCCCAGGTGAAAGCCCACGAGCGCCGCCCCACCTGTCAAGAAGAAGGCCCCCTCACGCTCGAAGAAGGCTTCGAGGACCATCCACTGCAGCTTGGTGAGCGTGCCTCCGCCCGAAGCGTTACTCGAGGAGACCATCCTCACGCCACCCGTCGATGAGCCAACGCCAGAAGTCGCGCCTCCTTCCGAGGCGCCGCTCGATGCGTGGCAGCGCCTCGGCGACCGTGGCCGGGCTCACGAAGCACCAAACGTCGATATCCCGCGCCTCGCGCAGCATCTTGCCGAGCAAGCGGTCGCGTTCCCAGTCGCTACCTTCCGCGAGCCGGTGCCGCAGCTCAGCTACGGTGAGCTCCTCGTCCCAGAAGAAGTACGGGACGCTGGCGCTGTCCGTCATGTCCGTCGTGAGCTTCATCGCCTCCCGACAATGTAGCAAACGACTTTGGCGACAGCACTTCCCGCGTCCTGGGCCTCGTGGGCGACGTGAAGGGTGGTTCGTTCTCGCCTAGGGGAAGCCGCGGAGAAGCTCGTGGCCGAACTCGGGGATGAAGCTGTCGTGCACGCGCTCGCCCATGTCGGTCTTCCAGCCGGCGAGGTTGAACCGATTGATGAAGGCGTCGTTGATGAAGTCGAGGTCGTTGAAGACGTTGCCGCCACCCGGGACCTTGCGCTTGCGGGGCTGGTGCAGCGCCGTGATGTCGGCCGCGTTCGCCTTGGCCCACGTGGCGAGGGGTGTCGTGCCGGCGACGATGGGAGGGTCGGTGCTCGCCATCGTCCAGCGGGGGGGCAGGTTGTCGACGAGGCGGGCGATGTGCTCATCACGCGGGACGCGGAAGCGATCGACCAGGGTTCCTGCCTTGTTGCGGAGGTAGCCGTCGAAGTCGGCCGCTTCTAGGAATCGTGCCGCCACCAGAGCCTGGATCTCCTTGTGTTGCGGCTTCAGGTTGATGTGCTTGTACCTCGCGCCGAACTGGCTCTGAAGCCAGACCTGCGGCACTTTGGTGACGCCGCCGGCTCCCGTGGGCGTCCCCCCGGGCGTGCACTCGTAGATCCCCACCTTCACCTTCTGCTGGGTGGCCGCGTCGATGTGTTCGAGGGCGCGCTGGGTGTTGTGGCCCGGCGACGGGGCGTCCGCGCGGTAGAGGCAATCGTAGTAGACGACAGTCGAAACCTTCGACAGGTCGAGGCTGCTCTTTGCCTTGGCGTTGAGAATGGTCCCATTGATGCCGCGATAGCCGGTGCTGTAGGCCGCCATCACGTCGACGTGCCATGCGGCACCGGCGAGACCCGCCTTCGCCAAGAGGGCATCGATGGTGTCTTCGTCGACCCCAATTCCCCAAGCGACCGTGATCGGTTTGCCACTCCAGCCCGCTTCGATGCCGGGCACACGAATGAGCACGCGCCCCGCCGACTGGAACAAGCTGCGAAGTCCGAACCGTCGCAGCTCGGTGCCGACGCAGAAGAGTAGGGTGACCTTCACCGGGCCCGAGGTCCCCGGGGCGACGTAGATCTCGTAGTCCCGGTCGGTCCATTTGCTGCCCTGCGTCTCGAGCGCGGCGATGTTGGCGGCCGACAATTCGTGCTCGAGAATGGGGTTGCGGAGGCGCGCGTGGGTATAGGTCCCGACGGCGTGAAACTTGTTCCAGTGCAGTCCGCGGGGCGTGAGACGCGAATCCGCTTCGTCGGGGTAGAAGGCCTCGTCGAGAAACCACACCGGCTCGTAGATGTCCTCAGGGGTGGGGACCGACGGGTAGGACTTGCGGGACGCGGGGAGCGGGACGGCGGGAGCGTTGGTTTGCGTCATGGCGTCTTCGCGGGGAGCCACCCGAGCTCCCCGGCCTCGGTGAGGTAGGCTGTGGTGTCGCCCTGTGCCGACACCTGAACCACCGCGTCGACCCCAGGAACCACGGCAGGCCCGTGGCAAGTCATGGGCAAACCGGGGGCCTCTGACGGAGGGTGACACCGGTTCGCCGCGTGGCCGAGCTGGCCTCGATCATTGTTACCCCAACACCAGAGCCGACCTTCGCCATCGAGGATGCAGGCGTGATCGTCCCCGCTAGCGAGCTGCTTCGCCGGCGGCAGGCCCGTCACCAGAGAAGGGGGACGTGCCATCCATGGGCGCGCCGAGCCATCGCTCAGACGTGGGGTCATGGGTTGGAGAGCGCCGAGCTGTCGCCAAAGATTATCGCCCCAGCAGCGGACCTTCCCATGAGCATCGAGGGCGCAAGCGTGGTCCAATCCACTCTCGATGGCCAATACCTCTGTCGGGAGCTCTACCTCGGTCATCTTGGGGACCCATGGCACGGGTTCGAGGTCGGGCGCCGGAGGCGGGGCGAGGTGGAAGCGTACGAAGCTATCGCCCATGGCCGACGAGCGGAACCAACGATGCACGCCACCGGCCCGGTCCAGTCCGTAGGAGGTCGGGAGGACGACGGATTGAAGGGCAGGCCCCTCCACCCTCACAGACTCGCTGAGAACCGCATCCCCTCTCAAAGCGAAGAGGCCATCGTAGCACCGCGTCACCCCATTCAGCCCAACCGTACACAGGTACACGTTGCCGTGTTTGCCGTAGTCTTCCTCGTTCACGGCGGGGACACGGGCCAGCGCGATATCACGTACATCCTCGATGAGAAGTCGGCACCGCGCCGACGAGCCGACCATGGCCAGGCTACAGCTGGCACGATGGCCTTCGAGGAGGGCGCAATGGCCACCATCGGTCACACGCACGGTGTGTGGCCGGCCGTGGGGCTGTCGAGTCAGCGGTCCTTTCCTGGCCGGACCACACCAGGTGGTCTCGCTGGCGTCGATGATACAGACCTCGTCTCCACCATATACACCGCGTAGTGGGCGTGGCAGATCCCCAAGCTCCTTCACCTGCTCGTTCGCAGCCAGAACGCAGGTTGGACCGCTCGGTGTCGCGACCGTTGGTGCCGCCGACACGGCTGGGCTTGGCACCGGCGGCGTCGTGATGGACACCGTCGACGAGGGCCGAGGCGTGGGGGCCTTGCCGTGCGGGGACCCACACCCAGCCAAGGCCATCGCGGCGATCTCAATCGTGCGGCGGTCCACCATATTCCACCATGTCATCATCTCGGGTCGCTGGCTCGCGCTCGCGGTGGACTTGCATCAACCGGAGCGCCGTTGTCGGCTCGTCGGGGTCGCCCGTGTCGGGGAGACCGTGGCGGCTCTCGAAACGCCGCACACAGTCTTCGAGACCAGCCTCGAGGTCGTAGCCGAGGTTGAGGAGTCGCGACCGGCTCGCGTCGCCGTTGAGGCTCGAGTCGGCGTCGAGGTAGACCGTCTGCTCGAACTCGTAGACCAGTGGGTCGTCTTCGTCTTCGTCGCGCACCTCGAGTCGGTGATAGCGGACCACGCAGGACGCCACCGAAGGGATGCGGCCCTGCAGGACGGCATCACCCGAGCCGTTGCTGACGCCTCGACGCTCTTCGGACCCGAAGTCGACCACGAAGTCGACGCCCGGCATGGGGCGGGCATCGTGGTCGAACAAGCGAATGCGCAGGGTGCCACCAAGCGAGAAATCGTGGGTTCGGAGGGACCGCTTCATCCACTCGGGATAGGCTGTACTGCCCGGCGGGGAGATGGTGCCGGAGGGAGGCGGTTGCACGCCGAGACCTCGGTCGAAGAAGACGATCTCGACCCTCCGGTGCGCCTGGTCGTCGGCGATTCCGATGGCTTGCTCGATGAGCGGCAGATCGGCGGCCGGGAGGGGGAAGCTCTCTCCACACCCATGGGCGGTGATGGTGGCCTCGGTCGGCAGCGTCGTCTCGTCGTGGGCCATGTAGTCCGCGATGAGTTGGCGTCGGGTCTCCGGCCCCACCCAGCCATCGACCGATAACCCCCGCGCCTGCTGATAGGCGGTGATAGGGTTGCCCGAGGCTTCGAGGGCCTCGGCGTCGGGGAGGCTGTCGAACATGAGCCCATCCTCTCGCGCCCCCCAGCGCTTCTCCCACGGCGTGTCTTGGCCGTACCAGCCGAGCCACGCATCGACGTCATCCTGAAGATATGCGGCGGTGGCCTCGGCGCGCTCGAGCGACAGCGGGTCGTTGTAGCTCGGGTCGCCCGACGTGTCGGTGTGACCGACGACGAGCAAAGCGCTCTCGGGCTCTTCGTCGTAGAGGCCCTTGATCTGCTTGATCGACGCGAGCGCGCTCGGCAGGAGGAAGCACTTGTTGGTGTCGAAGTAGAGGCCGATGAGTCGTGCTCGGATCACCCACGGCTGGATGACGATGGTGTGGGGCCGCTCGCTGAGCAGGGCGAGCTCGATGGCGCGTCGGCCGTGAAGCTCGAAGTAGCTGTGGTCGAGGGTGTCGGTGAGCCACTCTCCCTCGCGAGGCACGTCCCATCGCGGCCGCACCGCATCACGTAGCGCGTCGAGGTCGTCGAGCGTGAGGTAGCCCTGCTGCGCCCGCACGCCATCGAGGCGTGCCACACCCGAGCCATCGGTCACCAATCCGTGCGTGCCCCCCGCCTCGAGGGATAGGGCGATGTTGTCGATCGGCTGGCCCAGCTCGTCGACCACCCGCACCTCGAACCAGGTGTCCTCGATGGGTCGCTCGGATCGAGGTGGGGCCGCGACCTCGCCCCCGCCCTCCCCGAGGTGGTTGGTGTCGACCCGCGACGGAGGCCGGGTCGACAGCAGCCCGAGCCCCTGCCGGGCAAGCGCTTCGAGCACCGCATCCACCATGTCGTGCGGCTCGGCAGGCCGCGAAGCGCTCCACGGCGAGGTCTCGTCGAGACGCCGCCACAGGTCTCGGAGCGCCGCATGTCCACCTGTAGAGGCGGCGAGAACCTGGAGCCAACGCCGGTCGACGACGCCCCCTGGCCCCACGCCGACCCGCTCCTCGTAGGCCTCGAAGGACCAACCGCTCACGCCGCTCACCCCAGCATCCTAGTCCCGCCTGAGCCGCGGGAGGTGATATGAACGACCTGGCATGGGACTCGTCACCGCCTGCATGGTCACCATCTGCACCAACAAGTCGGGGCACCAGTTCACGCCCATGGCGGTGAGCGTGTGCATCACTCCCGCTGCGCCAAGCCCTGTGCCCGTGCCGTACCCCGTCACCGGCAACTCCGGCGAAGGCATTCACGCCCCGGCCATGCGCACCAAGGTCAACGGCGCGAAAGTCCTCAACGTCGGCGCCGCCTTCAAGGCGTGCCACGGCAACGAACCTGGAACGATGAAGGAGACCATGAGCTTCAACACGGGCGGCAAGAGCTTCATCGTGGCCGGTGCGCCATCGGTGGTCATCGAGCGAGGATTCGCCGGCGTGACCGGCAGCCCAGGGTTCTTGAACAAGGGGGCGGCCGGCACCTGACCTTCCGGACGCCTCGGCCTCACTGCCTCACTGCCTCACTGCCTCACTGCCTCACTGCCTCACTGCCCCACGGCGTCGCGTAAGAAGCCTACGCCTCGAAGGCGCTTGCGGTCTTGGTCGCTCACATGCCCAAGCCAAAGGCGCCGCAGGAGATGGGCGCCTCGAGGGTAGCGATGTCGACCGCTGTGAACATGCTGATGGTCAGCGGGCCGCAGCCGACGTCAGCGTCGTAGCGGACCCCCGTAGGGTAGCCTTCGAGCTGGCCGCCTGCGACCTGGATGTCCGCCAATGGGCGTGCAGCGGCGGGGGTCTGGTCGATGACGATGCCGAACGTGTTGAAGGGTGCGGTCCACGGGGACCATGACGCTTGAAGCTCGGTGATACGAATGGAGTCGCTGTCACGGATGACAACCCCAACGTCGGCCTGGGTCTGCAGGTTGTCGATACGAAGTCCCGTGGCGTTGCGGATGTGAAGGCCCACGCCGGGGACGGGCCCATTGCTCCCTGGGAAGCCGCCGGTGGCGACTGCGCCGAGTACGATGTTTCGAAGCACGATGTCCGTGCCCTGTGCACCGTTGGCGTCGATACCGTAGTGGAGGTCGGCCTGACTCGTGTCGACCGAGAGAACCGTGACATCCTCGATGGTGACCTGCTCATACGGCAAGGTGCGCACCACCGGCGTGCCGTTGGTGTCGTCGATCTTGGATGTCCCGTTGGCGGTGATACGGACTAGCTCGGGCCGACCGGGGCGAGCAGAGATGTCGACCTCCACATCCGAAATGGTGAGGTTCTTGTTGATGTTCCCCCGGTCCTCTTCTGTCGCATACACGTCGACCTCGTCGCCCGGAAGAAGGAGCGCAATGCGGCTCGTTCGACCCGAAAGGTTCTGCAAACGTACGTCGTAGGTCGAAGAGAGCGCCGTTATGGCGTCGAGGCGCTCGAAGGTCAGCCCCGTGACGTCGATTCGATGTGGATGGTACGTCTCGAGGAGGGCGTAGTCCGGGTTCTGAAGGGCCTCCGGTGCTGGTGCCACCGTGCTCCATCCACCCCAGTGGGCGATGAGTCCCGTCGAGTGTCGGTCTCGGAGTTCGATCCCCGAGATGGTAATGTCTGACACCCGCCCGACAAGAGTCATGGCGGCGGCGAGATA
This sequence comes from Polyangia bacterium, assembly GCA_030426145.1. Classification (GTDB taxonomy): domain Bacteria; phylum Myxococcota_A; class Polyangia; order Polyangiales; family Polyangiaceae; genus JAPYTK01. Next base: position 4,081 of record JAUHZF010000307.1, on the reverse strand, counting down.
GCTCACGTCATCACCGCCGTCTCGCCCAATCACCAAGTCGCGAAGGGTGACGCGTTCAATCGGGAGGGGGGCTTCGGTCTGGAGGTAGGCACCCACCGTAACGCCGGTGCCGAATTCTCCCCGCCCCCCTGTGATGCAGGTGTTTGGATTCTCGACGCATCCCGACAGGCTGTGCACGAGGTGAACGTTGATGGCGAGCGATGAGAGCTCGACGTCGCTCGCCAGGATACGTATCGACGCCTCGGTGCGTTCCAGGTCGAAGTCGAGGAGGGTGCTCGGGCCTGCGCCGCGAAGCGACACTCCGCTTGTGATACGAAGCTCGCCGTCGTGAGGGAATGTGCCCGCCCCAATGTCCACCACGATCCCCCGCTTTTCCTGGTCGTGGGCGATCTCCAGGGCGCGGCTCAACGACGCGACTGCGTCGGCTTCGGAGAGGCCGTGGTGCGTGTCGTCCCCGCCAGTCCTCAGGAAGACCGTGTGTGCGTCGGAAACCGTGCAATCTGTGAACGCGAAGGCTGGGTCTCCGGCGAGGGTTCCATTCTGGCAGGTGCGTGCGGCCTGAACGCATACCTCGCCGGCAGGAACCTCGCTTGCCGAGAAGAAGACGCGTGTCGATCCATGCGCAAGCTCAACGCCACCCACCTCGCAGGGTGAAGATGTGGGTGGGAGCGGGGCTGCGTGATCGTTCCTGCAGCCGCCGAGAACAAGGCTGCCCACCACCAGCGCGTAGCACGCGGCTATCCGTTGCATCCTCACCCACCACAACTACCACCATGTGGGCGAGCGATCACACGTGCCGTGCTTGCGGTCGGCCCGGCGAAGCGGGGCGGAGACGGTTTCGTACGGAGCGATAGCCGCGTAGTTGAAGCGTGGCCCACGCGATTTCGACCACCGCGAAGAGCAGCAGAATCGGCGTGAGTCCGATGGTCACGTAGCCGACCATGAGCAGAGCCAACAGCACGCGCAGCAGCCCGTCGTAGAGGCCGTAGTTGGGGGCTGGATCGATGATACGGGCTACGGCCCACACCATCGTGATGATGGCCATCATGTTGATGAAGAAATGCCCGAACAACGGTAGCGGCGGCACGGTACCCTGGAGGCCCAGGGCGACGTGCACACGGGCGATGGAGTCCATGGTGGTCGCCACCAAGCCCGGGAAGGCGAATAGGAGCATCAAGGTCGCGTCGTAGACGCCGCTGAGTCGAACGATGCGTCGGTAGTCGCTCATGCGCTCTGAGATGCGATACGTCGCTCGCCCGCGCAATGACCCCCAGAGGTAAGTCACCCGACGTCGCTCTGCGCCGCGCTTCGCGGTTGGACGGTGGAGGGTGCGGGGGTTACCTACCCAAATTCGGTTTGTTTGTTTGAGACGCTCGGACCCGACCATCGGAGCGTGGCGAAGACCCTCGATGCGCTCGGCCTCAACCTCCACCGACTCCATCGCTCTCGGCAGGCTGCCGAGCGGCAGGAGGGGGCGCTTCGTATCGCGCGCCAGGCTCTCGGCCGGGGCCACGCACTCTGCGGCCGCCTCACGAACAACCTCGCCAACAATCTCGGTCACGTGGGCGAAACGGATCGAGCCGAGCAGCTCCACCGGGAGTCGCTTCGTATCCACGAGAAACTCTACGGCCCTCGCCATCCGAGCGTCGCGCTTTCGCTCGGCAACCTGGCAGGCCTCCTCGTCGACCAAGGGCAATACGAAGAAGCGGTCGCCCTTCATCGGCGTGAGCTGGCCATTCTGCTGGAGACGCGCGGCAAAGATCACCCCTCCGTCGGGATCAGCCGACACAACATCGGAGATGGCCTGCATCATCTCGGGCGCTGCGCCGAGGCCCGCCCCGAGCTCGAAGAGGCCTATCGAGTTCTCCTCGAGCGGTTCGGGGCCGACCACACCTACCCGTCGTATCCGCTCGTCGTCATCGCCACCTGCGACGTCACCGAGGCCAAGTACGACGAGGCGATCCCCCGTCTAGAGCGCACCCTCGAGCTCCATGCTGAGGATGGCAGCGAGGAAGTCATCGCGCAGGCAAGCTTCGAGCTTGCCCGCGCGCTGCACGCCCTGGGCCGCGAGCCCAAGCGGGTCACCGAGCTCGCCGAGCGCGCACGCGACGCCTACGCGGGCCTACCGAAGCAGCCCAACCACACCAAAGCCCTCGAGAAGGTCGAAGCCTGGGTTGAAGCAGAGCTCCACTAGCGAGCACCAAGGACGACGAGGGCCCGCTCTTTGGCCTCGAGGCCTGCACCAACGTCTTCGCGCACGGCAAGCCACCACACAGCGCTCATCGCTACGAGGACGCAAGCAGCCCGCGCTCGTCGCGAGGAAGGAGGAGGGCGACGCGCCTTCGTAGCTCGACCTCCCAGGGGGCGCGCGCAAGCGTCGTTCGTAGCTGATGGACGAGAACGAGCAGGGCGCGTCCGCCGGCGCTGAGGAGCTGCGTCCTTCGTCAGTCGTCGAAGTCGTCGTCGACTTCGTCGTCGATGAGGCGGCGCACGTAGAAGCGCTTGAGGTGGGGCGGTTGTCCCGGCGGGGGTGGGTAGTCGAAGGGGGGATCGAGGGGCTCGACGGTGATCGGCACGCCGGCGCGTTTGGCGCCGGCGTGCAGCCATTCGCGGACCTTGGAGGCGGGACTCTGCCGGTGATTCGTGCACGCCAGGATGGTGCCGTCGGGGGCGAGCACCGCGAGGCTTTGTGCGAGGAGCTCCGGGTAGTCGCGCACGACCCGCCAGGTGGTGCGCTTGCGGCCTCGTTTGTTGGTCGCGTAGCTCGGTGGGTCGAGGATGATCACATCGAACTGACGCCCTTTTCGGGCCGCGCGCTCGAGGAAGTTCATCGTGTCGTCTCGGATGAGCGCGTGCTCTGCGCTGGGCTCTACGCCGACGCGCCGCAATGCGTCGGCTGCGCGGTCGAGCGCTGGCCGGGCGGTATCGATGCTCACCGTCTCGACCGCGCCGCCGGCGACGGCGGCGACGGTGAAGGCACCGTGGTAGCAAAAGGTATTGAGCACCCGAGCGCCCTCCGAGCGCGCGGCGACCCAGCCTCTGGCGTCGCGCTGGTCGAGGAAGATCCCCGTCGAGAGACCATCCCCGAGTCGCACCTCGAACGGGCAGCCTCCTTCGTGCAGCACCAGCGGATCGGGGGCATTCTCCCCCCGTACCGCATCACGCGGCGCGACGTCGTCGCGCCGCGTGTCGACCACACCCTTGGCCTCTTTGGGGCGACGCTTCACGTAGATCCCCCTGGGGCCGAGAGGTGCCAGTGCGTCGAGCAGCGACGCCTCGTGGCGGCGCTGCTCGTCGTGCAGCGACACCACGATCCAGTCCCCGTAGCGATCGATTTCCACCCCGGGCAGTCCGTCGCCGTGGCTGTGAAACAACCTGAACATGTCGGCGTCGATGCGGCCCCAGCGACGCCAGGCCGCCTCCATGACGGGGGTCGCGACGTCGGCGAAGGGGTCGTCGTCGAGCCACGGCTGCCAGCTCGGTTCCGAGCGACGTGGAAGTCCCGACCAACCCACGCGGTGAAGCAGGGCGCGATGGTGTGGGGTGCCTTCGGGAAAGCCCGCGATCGGCGCGCCTGCGCGCCGGGCGCGGGAACGGATGTCGTCACCGTCCACCGCACACCACCGTCGGGCGCCGCGGCGCCCGACGACGTCGCCGAACATGCCGTCGCCTTCGGTGCCGAGGTGCCATTGGCTGGTCCCCGGGTTCGTTTCACCGAGCACGACGAGGCCGCTCGCGGCCTCGTCGAGGGGGGTGGCGAGCGGCATCCCGAAGTGCTTGGCGAGCGCGCTCGCCGACACGCCTGGAGGCTTGTCGAGCACCGTGATGCCCGCATCACGCTGCACGACCAGGTGCTCCAGCGGCCAGCTCATTCGACCGGGACCTCTTCGCCGTCTTCGAGCTGCGCGGCCTTGATTCCGAGCCGCACGGCGCCCGCGATGACCACCGCGTTGATGGCGAGGAACACCAAGAAGAGTACCAATCCCTGGCTCTCGGCCGCGGCGGCGTGGAACGGGTAGAGCTGCTCGATGTCGACGGCCGAGATACGCAGCGACTCTCGGACCACCCCAGAGCCGATCAG
>JAUHZF010000306.1 GCA_030426145.1 Polyangia bacterium | reverse complement strand
GCCGCCCATGCCGCTCGTGGTGGAGGTGCTGCCACCGGAGCCGGAGGTCTCGGCATCTTCGTCGCCACAAGCGACGCCGACGAAAGCGACGAGGGTCAGGGGGAGGAAGAGCATCAAGGAGGACTTCATGGGGTGAGTCTCTACCACGTGGGGTGAACAATGGATCGGGCGATGAGGCGGCCCTCGAGCGCACATTTCAGTGCCGTGGCCATTTTGCGATCATGCCGCGATGTGGAGGGGCGTGGAGGTGGTCGCTTGCCGGGGATCTCACCTTCGGTTACGCCCACAGCGGAGGCGTCTTGGAGCTCGCGGCGATCGAACGCAGTTTGCGGGAGGCGGCCGGGGTGGTCGTCGTGGACCCCCGTACCCTACGGCGCGTGATCAAGCATCACCGCGAGGTCACGGGGGTGGTGCCGCACGACCGCTGCTATGCGCTCGAGCGCCAGGCCCTCATCGAAGCCCTCGACGGTGACGACCTCGGTGGCCTGCTCCCCGACCTGCCGGGAGAGGTCGTGCTCGTGGCCCGGCCGTCGTCGCGCGAGCGCTCACGCACGCCCGCGGAGGTGATGACGCGGATCTGGCGAAGCGCCTTCCACGCACGCGTGCACCGGGTGCTCGAGCTGAGGGTCGCCAACGGCCAGCTCGACGACGCGATGGTGCGCCGTCGCATCGAGGCCATCGGCCAGATCGAATTCGACGAGGTGCGCGCCATCCTCGGCCACGACGAGCTGGTGATGCCGCCGGCCGACGACCGTGAGGTCTACATCGAGTTCTGCGCCCTCTACCTCGAGCTCGTGCACTTCGCGCCCCGGCTCTTGGTCACCACGTTCCCCGGACTGATGGACCACGAGCGCGTGGCGACCGCCATCGCCGAGGATGTCGACCCTCGGCCGCTGCTCGACAAGGGGCGGCCCGCCGAGGTGGTCCTCGCCGCGCAGGGACCAGCGTCGGGCAACGCCACCTCCCTCGCCCCGACCTTCAGCGCCCCGCCCACCATCAGCGCCGACGCGGTCCCCACGCCGAGCATCGCGCCCGTGTCGCTCGGCGTGCACGAACGCCTCCTGCGTCGCGCCGCCGTCGAGCGCGCCCGCGGCAACGACGTGCGGGCGGCGCTCAACGCGCTCGAAGCCGCGAGCATCGAGAACCCCGAGCGCAAGAAGGCCGCCGACGCCGAGGCCCGAACCGCCCTCCAGAGCTTGTGCGATCGCCTCGCCGCCGCGCTCGAATACAAACCCGACCCCGACGGGCCGTCCGACCCTCGCCCCACCCCCGACTTCAAGGCGCTGCTCTACTTGCTGGGCGACCGCGCCGTGGCCGAGCGTGCGGCCAAGTTCGCCGTCGAGGGCCGCATCCTCTACATGCTCCAGCGGGCCGCCGTCGCCCACGAGCGCCCCCTCCGCACGGTCGACGTCGTGACCTCGCTCATGTCGCGCGGGCAGCGTCCCATCGTGCGCGAGCTCCCCGCGACCCGAGAGCTGCGCGTCGCCCGCGAGATCGCCGCGGCTGCGCGACGCGTCCGCAACGTTCGGCTCGAAGGCGGCGACCGAAAGCTCCTCAACAAGCTGCTCAAGTGGGCTGTCGAACGCTCGGAGCACAACGTTCGCGCCGTCCTCAAGCCACGCATCGACCAGGCCTTCGACGAGGTCGGGCTGATGCCCAAGAGCGGGGCGGAGAAGCTCGCGCGCGACAAAGTGGCCGAGGAGCTCATCGACCGCGCGCTCGACCGAGGCTTCCTATCGTTCGACAGCCTCCGCGACGCCATCAGCCGCAATCAGCTCAAGCTCGACGACCTGACCGGCCTGTCCGAACTGCGCGAGGGGGACCCGCTCCTCAAGGCCGACAAGACCCTCGCCATCCACCTCGACGGGGTCTACCGCCGCGGCGACATCTACCTGCGCGGCCTGCAGAAGGTGAGCAGCCTCCCCTTCGGAACGCGCGTCGGGCGCTGGCTCACCCTCTTCTTCATCCTTCCGCTCGGCGCGTCCTTCGTCCTCCTCTACTTCGTCGACCACGGCATCCAGCCCCTCGTGAACCTGATGGGACTCGAGTGGACGATCGGTGCCCTCAATCCCACGAGCTTCGTCGTCCTGGCCCTGCTCGTGCTCGCCCTCCTCCACAGCCTCGCCTTCCGCGCCTTCGCGCTCGAGGTCCTCGAGCTGGTGGGCGTGATCCTCGCCTTCACCTTCTTCCGACTGCCGCGGGCCATCCTCGGCGCCCCATTCATTCGCCGACTCCTCGCCCGACCCGCCGTGCGTTGGGTGTTGCGACGGGTGATTCTCCCCGCCGGCATCGGCGGCCTCGTCTACCTGTTCCATCCCTTCAAATCGATCGCGTGGTGGGTTCCCCTCGCCGTTGCGGGCGGGGTCTTCGCCGTCAGCTCGCTCGTCATGAGCTCGCGCCTCGGCGCCATCGTCGAGGACTTCGTCGTCGACCAGCTCGCCCCGACCTGGCAATACGTGAGCCGCCAATGGCTGCCGGGCCTCTTTCGGCTCATCGGTCGGTTCTTCAATACGGCGATGGAGCTGCTCGAGCGCGGGATCTATCGCATCGACGAGGCCCTTCGGTTCCGCGAAGGTCAATCGGGGCTGATGCTCGTCCTCAAGGGACTCGGCGTCTTCGTCTTCGGCATCGTGGCCTATGTGGTGCGTCTCTACGTCACGCTCCTCATCGAGCCCGAGGTCAACCCCCTCAAGCACTTCCCCGTGGTGACGGTGGCCCACAAGATCGTGGCCCCCTACAGCCTCACCCTCCTCGCCCTCATTCAGCAGCCGCTCGAGCCCTTGGGCAGCTTCATCAGCGGCACCATCGCGGGCGTCACCGTGTTCCTTCTCCCGAGCGTGTTCGGGTTCCTCGCGTGGGAGTTGAAGGAGAACTACAAGCTCTACCGCGCCACGCGGCCCGATCAGATCCCCGCCGCCAACGTGGGTCCACACGGCGAGACCGTGCGCGGCCTCTTGGTGCCGGGCTTTCACTCCGGCACGCTCCCCAAGCTCTACGAGCGCCTGCGGCGCGCCGCTCAGCGTGAGGACGAAGCGTCCTTCCTGCGCAAGGAGCGGCGCCGCAATGCGAGTGGCCTGAGTCGCTTTCGCGAGGGCCTCGCGGACGTGGAGCAGGGCGTCTATCGCTTCTTCGACCGCGAGCTGCTCCAGCTGCTTCACCGCTGCCCCCGCTGGGAGCACGGTCGCCTTCGCATCGAAGACATCGAGCTGAGCAGCAATCGGATCCGGGTTCGCATTCGGTGCAACTCCATCTCCCCCGATGCCTGCGAGATCACCCTCGAGGAGCAGTCTGGGTACCTCGTGGCGGGTATGCCCCACCCCGGCTTCGTCTCCATTCTCGACGCGACGCGAAAGACCGGACGCCGCCTCTTCGAGAACGCCCTCGCCGGCCTCTACCAGTTGGCGCAGGTCGATCTGGTCCGCGAGCAGCTCGAGGCCGAGCTCGGGGAGGCGAGCCACTACGACATCGCCGACGAGGGCATCCTCGTCTGGCCCGACGACGACTACCGCATCGAGTTGCTCTACCCCCTCAAAGACGCCGTGGGCGGGGCCCCGGTGGCGCCGGTGATGCGGGGCCTAGAACCCGAAGTCCCACCCCGCGTGCTCGACACCCGGCGCATGTTCTATCGCGACCAGAACATCACCTGGCTCGCCTGGGTCGCGGCCTGGAGCGCGGCCGCCCACGAGCGAGCCGAGGTCCCCCGCCTGCTTCGCGGCGTGTCGATTCTGCCTCGCGCCGAACGCCTCGCCACCGCCCCTACGCGCCGCGGTCAAACCCGTTACGAGCAGACCCTCCGCATCAGCGAGCCCCCACCCCGCCCCGCCGAGCTCGCCGCACCACAGGTGACCATCCCCATGACCCCCAGCGAGCCCCCCACAGACACGGGGACGCCGACGAAGACCGTGCCCATCGTCGTCGACGATCCGGCGGGCGAATAGTCACCGCGGGTCGTCGGGGGGTGCGTTGGGAGCCCAGGCCCAGGCTTTGGGGAACTCGCTCTCGAGCACGGCGTCGCGCAGCATGCCCATGCCGAGGGCGTGGGGGCCATAGCGCACGATGACCTGGCCGCCCGAGGTGCGCTCTCGCTGCGCTGGCGCGAGGACGACGCTCTGGCGCGATTGATAGGGGATCACTTGCTCGGCCGTGAGCGACACCCACTGGTGGGTCGCGCTTCGCCCGAGGCGCATGGCCGCTTCGGTGGTGACCTTGAGGGAGCTGTCGGGACGTCGAACCAGACATAGGCCAGCCGAGGTCACCGCCCCTGGCGGCGGCGCGACTTCGGTCCCCGTCCACCAGATGGAGCGACCGGCGGTGCGAAGGGGAAGGTCGGTCGGCCAGCCATGGCGCTCGGCCACGGGGAGCCAACGGGCCCGAAGGTTGGGGTCGGTACGCGCGGGCTCGCGCGGCGCACATGTCTCACCGGGCTTGTCGAGAGCGGCGGCGAAGAAGCCACCGGTCCCAGAGCGGTGCGGCCACAAGCGAAGGCCTCCGCCCTGCCACCGCGCGCCCCCGAACGAAGCGACCGCAGGCGAGGTCGACAAGCCAGGCACGACGACCTCCGCGAGCTCGACGTCGCCATCGCGCAGCACCGCGTCCACGACAGCCTCGTTTTCCTCCGGGGCATAGGTGCAGGTCGAGTAGACCACGCGGCCCCCGGGTCGGCAGAGCGCAACCGCCCGACGCAGCAGCGCCCGCTGCACCTCGGTGATGAACCGTCGGTAGCCCGCCTCGACCGGCTTGCGACGCAATCGCCCGGAGAGGTTTCCTTCCGCCGTGCACGGAGCGTCGACGAGCACTCGGTCGAAGCCGCCGCCCTCCTCGAGGGGAGCGTCTTCGAAGGTGGTGCCATCGCGCGTGGTGATGACGACGTTGGTGAGACCGAGGCGCGACGCCGTGGCCGCCGTCGCCGCCTGACGTCCGGCTTTGCGGTCATTGGCCACCACCGTGCCCGTGCCCTCGAGGGCGAGCGCAATGCGCGCCGTCTTGCCGCCCGGCGCCGCGCATAGATCGAGCACTCGCTGTCCCCGTCGCACGTCGAGCAAGCGAACCGGCAACTGCGACGCTTCTTCCTGCACGAAGTAGAGCCCGGCGGCATGGGCCCAATGACGCCCTGGGCGTGCGACCGGCCACCGAAAGGTGCCCGGCGACCACGGCACGGCCTCCGCTGTGACCAGTTGCGCATGCAGCGCCTCCGCCGTGATGCGGTCGGGGTGCGCCCACAGGACGGGAGCCACGGGACGGCATGACGCCGCGACGAAGGCCTCCCAGTCATCGAGCAGGGGCCGATAGCGACCCAGAGCGTGCTCGACGTTCTGCTCGGTGCGTTCGTGGCCCGCCTTCACGCGGTGGCCTCCGATGCGCTGCTCATTCTTCGGCTTCGCGAAGCAGACGGCCGTCGATGACGAAGGGGCCGAACGGGATGAGGGTGGCGATGAAGACCATGGCCGCCTTTCCCAACGACCACTTGAGGGCGAACATCGCCTGGAGCAAGACGAAGCCGAAGACCACGAACAGCGCACCGTGGGCCCAGCCGACCACCTTGACCGCCATCGGCATGCCCGCGGCGTACTTGAGAGGCATCGCGATGCCCAGGAGCACCAGGTACGAGACCCCTTCGGCCTTGCCGAGCGTACGGACCCGGTCGAGGGGCGTGCGGAGCGACATGGCGAGGGTGTAGCTCAGGACGCCCGCTCACTCCAGCTGGCGAACGTCAGGCGAAGATCTTCTTCAACTCCTCCGGCGGCACCACCTCCATCTGGGCGTAGGTGCAGTCGGTGGCGGGCTTGTCTGGGCGCCAACGCTTGAAGTGGGCGGTGTGACGAAGGCGCCGACCCTGCATGTGGTCGTAGGTCACCTCCACCACGAGCTCAGGACGGAGCGGTTCGAACGACAGATCCTTCTTCGCGTTCCAGCGGCTGGTGTTGCTGCCCGGGCGGCGCGGTCCGTCGTGGCTGCCCTCGGGGGCCGCGGCGCTCTTCGCCCATGCCGCCCAGGGATGGGCCTCGACGTCGCCGCGGTAAGGCGACAGCTCGGCCACGAGCTCGCGCCGTCGCTTCTCGGTGAAACTCGCGGCCACCCCGATGTGGTGCAGCTCGCCCTCGTCATCGTAGAGCGCGAGCAGGAGCGAGCCGACGAGGTCGCCGTCGTCGTCGTCGGTGGGCTTGCTGTTCTTGTGCCAGCGGAAGCCCGCGACGACGCAATCGGCGGTGCGCTGATGCTTCACCTTCACCATCGTGCGCTTCTTCGGCTCGTAAATGCCGTCGGGTTGCTTCGCCATCACGCCGTCGAAGCCGGCCCCCTCGAAGCGCGTGAACCAATCGGCGGCCACATCGCGGTCCGTGGTCACGGGGGTGATGTGCACCGGTGGTTTGGGCTCCCCCAATGCCGCCTCCAGCCGCGCGCGGCGCTCGGCGAAGGGCACCTTCATGAGGTCTTCATCGCCGAGGCACAGCAAGTCCCAGAACACGATGGAGGCGGGAATGGACTGCGACAGCATCTCCACGCGAGAAGCCGCGGGGTGGATGCGCATCTGCAGGGCGTCGAAGTCGAGAGCGCCGTCACGTGCGATCACGACCTCGCCGTCGAGGGCGCACCGCTCCGGAAGCGCCTCGAGCAAGGGCTCGACCAACTCGGGGAAGTAGCGACGCAGGGGTTTCTTGTCGCGACTCTGGAGGTAGAGGGCGTCGCCGTCGCGGAACACCAGGGTTCGAAAGCCGTCCCACTTGGGCTCGAAGAGCCAGCCTTCACCCTTGGGAAGCTTGGCCGCCCGCTTGGCGAGCATGGGCTCGACCGGCGGCGTGACGGCGATGGTCATGGCCGGTGGCTTGGGCATGTCACTCCTTCTCCTCCTCGTTCTCCATCTCGCTCGGCACCTTCTCCTCGACGATGGCGAGGACGCGGGCCTGGGCCTGGGTTCCCTCGACGACGGGCAACACACCGACGATGGCGGTGGCTCCGGTCTCCGGCACGGCGGCGAGGTTGGCCAGGTTCTCGAGCTGATAGTGACCAGCGGCGAGCATCACCTGGTGCGCCGCGTAGTCCGTCTTCGCCCCCGGGTCGATGCTGAGGGTATCGATGCCAATCCCCACCACCTCGCGCTCGACGAGCAACTCTGCCGCTTCGCGGCTGAGTCCGGGGAAGTGCATCACCCCCTCGGCGTCGGCGTTCACGTAGGCCTCGGGGTCGTTGAACTTTTCGTACCAGCCCGTGTTGAACACCACCAGCGCACCGATCGGCACCGGCCCCCAGATGGCCTCCCAGTCGACGATGTCGTTGCCGCCGATGACATAGTCGGGGTTGTCTTTCACCTTGGTCTGAACGGGGATGACGACCATGGGCACGACGAGCTCGTCGAGCGGGAGCTGATGCACGCTGCGCTGTCCTTCGACGAAGTGCGACGGAGCGTCGAGATGGGTCCCCGTGTTCTCGCCCATGGTGAAGGTGTGCGCGCGGTACCCCTGCTCGCCGTAGTCGGTGGTGCGCACCATCGCAAAGGGCGTGCCCCCGGGAAAGATCGGCACCCCGGCCCGAAGCCCGTGGGTGAGGTCGATGATGCGTTTGGGGCGGGGCCGGCAAACGGGCTTGCCGCCGAGGGTGGGACGCGGAGGATCGGGACTCACGTGGTGTTGGTGACCCCCTCCGCACGAGACGAGTGACTGCGCTCCCAGGGTGGCGGCGCTCCCCCCGAGCGCGGCCACGACGAGCCAGGCCCTGCGGGGCTTCCCCCTCCGATGCCAAGACATGCGCGGACTGTACACCGGGCCTGGGCTATGGTCGCCCCGTGAAGCTCGCCGCGGTCTCCCTGTCGTCACTCCTGTTGCTGATGGCCTGTGACGACAAGTCGAACAAGACCGTGCCCACGGCCGCTCCGCCGCGAAAAGGCCTCTACGAGGGAGACAGCCAGCTCCCGCACCAACCGGCCTTGGCGGTCGGCACCGAAGGCGAGACTTCGTGGCGGGTGACCATCCCCACCGGCGTCGGCGGCGTCGACTGCGACGGGCTGCTCGAAGCCTACCCCGAGCGACCGCGCGGGGCCGCCTACGCCATCGACTTCTGGCTGCGCCAGCCCCTCGAGCCCGATGGCCAAGCCGGCCCCTGGGGGATCCGCTCTTGCTTCGCCTACGAGAAGGACGGCGAGGGTCGAGGCATGACGATGCGGGGAGGCCTGGTCGACGACGCAGCCAAGACGGGGGAGAGCCTGAAGGTGCAGGGCCTCGAGCTCGCCGTTCAAGATCAGGACCGACACTTCGTCTACTCGGGCGACCTCCCGGTGAAGATCTGCGGTCGAAAGAAGCGCGTCGAGCCCGACCGCCCTCAGCCGGAGCTGAAGCTGAGCATCGCCGACCTCCCGATCGAGGTGCACGGAGCCAGCCTTCGGCCCGAGGCGGGAAAGATTTACCTGCGACTCACTCGTGCTCCGCACAAGTGCGGCAGCGTCTTCACCGAGGGCTACGACTTCTACCTCGACCTCGCCTTCGACGGCGCGAAGGGAGGCGACGAAGACGACCCCCCCAAACCCAAGGTGGCCTTCGCCGCCCTTCAGGGCGACCTCTTCCCGGGCGACCCGAGCGGAAGCCAAGGCAAAGAATCCTTCAAGGTAGAGCCCGCAGACGCGATGACGGGCACCGGTGAGGTCGACGTCCAGCTCGATGGCAAGCTCGAGCTGAGCGGCTACCCCGTGACGATGAAGGGAAAGGTGAGCGCCCTCCGGTGCACCCCCGTCGGCGCGTTACCGGCAAACGGTAAAGCCCCTGTGCCAGCCGCCTCCGCCAAGCCCTGATCCACGCTTCGTGCGAGGCCGTCACACTTTACTTCGAGCACCGAACCACGCATTTAAGCGTGGCGATGTATTCGTTCGCGACCGAACCGCCGCCGGGGGGGCCTCCGTCTGCGAGGTCGAACTTGGAGGAGCTCCATGCGTACGACGTGACGCTCGGCGCCACGCTATCGATGGGTCTGAACGGCTGCACCGAGTCCGAGGCTGCGAGCCTTCTCCTCGCCGCGGTGAGCATCGCGGACGACGACCCCCACGCGGCCCTGCGCACCTTGCCGTCACTCGCCGCCGTCCCGCCGCCCGTCACGTGCGCGGGGGCTCTGCTCGAAGCCCGTGCCTGCATTCGCTGTGGCCGCCCCGAGCAGGCGCGGGATGCCGTCCGCCGCGCCAAGGCCGCGTCATCCGACATCGGCGCGCAGACGCTCACCGCCCTGGCCGCAAGCGAGCTCGGTTGTGCCTTCGGCGACCTCGACGGCGCAGCCGAAGCCCTCGACGCTCTCGACCTGGATCAAATCCCGGGTCCCCTGCGCGGTTCCTTCCACCTCGCCCGCGCGCGACTGCTACCCCGACGAGGCCAGCGCAGCGACGCTTTGCTCGAAGCGCACCGTGCCCTCACCGGCGACCCGCGCGATCCTCGCCCGCTCCTGTTCCTCGCCCGCCTCACGGCGCCGGTGCTGGGCCTGCGTCCTGCACTCGGTCTCGTAGACATCGCGGCCTCCCTCGGGCCGCGCAGCGACGTGGAACGTCTGCGCGCCATCCTCGTGGATCTGGAGCGCCTCGACCTTGCACCTCAGGCCCTCGATGCCTTCCTCAGCGCGGAGGACGTGGCCGATGAGGCTGCGCGCGATGCTCGGCTGCGCCCCGTCGTGACGCAGCGTGCGGATACGGCTGCGCTGCGCCTCGCCTTCGCCGCCCACCAGCTTCGCGCTGGTCGCGCCCGCGAGGCACTCGACACCCTGCAGGACCTGCCAAACGGCCTCTCCCACCCCCTCGTCGCTTGGTCGAGGGTGCTCGAAGAGCGCGCGCTCAGCCTGGCGGCGGCTCCCATCGAAGGCCAGCACCAGGATCTCGTGCAAGAGCGACTCCGACTCGTGCACGAACATCGTGCGCTCGAAGGACGGCTCGCACATTTCCCCTTCTCGCAGCTGCTCGCGGTGCTGGGTTCGAGCCGGTTCTCGGGCACGGTGGTGGTGCGCCGCGAGACCGACGACGCCACCCACATCGGCACCCTCGACCTCTGCGAAGGATACGTGACCTCGGCCACCGCCCCCGGCGTGCAGCCCTCCACCGACCCGAGCGAAGAGGCCCTCGACGCGGTCCGTGAGCTCATGACGTGGACCGAAGGCACCTTCGCCTACGCCCCCGAGCGCGCCGCCATCGAAACCGACGAAGTCCAGCTGAGCGTCGATTTCCTCGTGCTCGAAGCGGCGCGTCAGCTCGACGAGGGAGGCGGGTGGTGAGCGGCAAGGAGCACCTCGATCTCGAGGACCTGCTTCGTGCGGCCGAGCTTTCCGGCGCCACCCTCGAGCTTCGCACCGACTCGACCCGTGGCCGCGGACGCATGGTGGTGATGGACGGCAAGCTCCTCTACGCCAACCTCTCCGGCGAGCAACCGGAAGTGGGTCGAGAGGCTGTCGACGCCATGCTCGCCGCCGACACCAACGTCAGCGTGGCTCCCGTCTCCGGGGCCATCGCGCGTAACATCGATCCCGACGACTCGGTGGAGCCCGCACAGAGCTCCCCTCCCCTCGAACCCGCCCCCCAGGAACCAGACATGTCCGAGAACCCATTTCAGGCCGTCGTCGACAGGCTCAAGAACTCCGTGCCTGGCGCCATGGCCACCGGCATCTTCAGCATTCGTGATGGCCTCATGCTCGCCGTCAACTCCAGCGTTCCCGACACCAACATGGACGCGATGAGCGGCAGCCACGTCCGCATCGTGGATCAAATGAACAAGTTCGTCGGCTACCTCCCGGAGCGGATCTCGGGACGACTCCAGTCGTCTGTGCTCGTGCTCGAGGACGCCACCTTCTACATGGCCATGGATGAAGAGGGAGACTTCGCCCTCATGATCGCCTGCGAAGCCGGCAAGGGAAGCCTCGGCTTCATGCGCCTCATGGCCCGCAAACAAATGGGGCTCGTGCGCGAGCTGATGACCGCCTGAGGAGACCGACATGGCCCTGCAAGACGTACTGGAAGACATCCGTCGCGAGATCGACGACTGCTACTTCGCCGTTTGCTTCGAAATGGAGTCGGGTCTGCCCCTGGGCATCGCCACCCGAGACTTCGCCGATGACACGGACTCCATCGCCTCCGCGTTCGGGCAGGTCCTCGACATCATCAGCCGGGGACAGAAGCGCGGCCGAAACGACACGATTCGTGAGGCCCTCCACGGCTTCAACGAGATGATCCTCGAAACCGACAAGTCGACCTTCTTCATCCTCACGCCGTCGCGTGGCGAGTCGGTGGCGGTCGCGGTGGGCACGCCCATCGAGGTGAAGCTCGGCTACGCCAAGGTGTCGATCACCCGGCACCTCGATGCGCTTCGACGAGAGATCAAGGCCCTCGGCTAGGGCGCTTCAGGCGGAGACGAGACCGATGGGGCACGACACGCCGGTGCCCCCGAGTCCGCAGTAGCCGTTGGGGTTCTTGCCCAGGTACTGCTGATGGTAGGCCTCGGCGTAGTAGAAGGGCGGCGCCTCGCGGACCTCGGTGGTGATCGGGCCCATGCCCGCGGCCTTCAGCT
>JAUHZF010000305.1 GCA_030426145.1 Polyangia bacterium | reverse complement strand
GCGACCACGTCGGAGCCGGCCCCCGACCAGACCCTGGAGGCGGGCGAGGCCCCCCCGGTGCCCCCGGCCCCTTCATCCCCCGCCGCGACGTCCGAAGAAGAAGAGGCGCGCCAACGAAAGCGGCAGAAGGCCCAAGAGCTCGATCCGGAGCGGCTGAAGGACGCGAGGATGATCGCCGCGCTCTACCTGAGCGACGACGACCTCCTCCCCGCCTTTCGGCGCCAGCGCCTGGGCAGGCGCAGCCGCGCCACCCTCGAACACCTGGTCATGGCGCGCGACCTCGTGTCCGCCGTCGTCGACTCCTTGCGCGTCGACGACGACGACCAGTGGGAGCGCATGCGGGACGCCCACGATCTCCTGTTCTCACGCGAGACCATGGTCCCCGATCCCCCGACCCAGATCGACGATGGCTGGCTGTCGGAAGCGCCAGCGGAGCCAGGGGCCATCCCGCCCGATCGGCCCACGAACCCCCAATTGAACGATGCGGCGGCCCCAGGGCTCGCGACAACCCCAGCCGGAGGCGTGCCCGCTGCGGGCTGGGCGCCCGCGCCGGCGTCTTGGGGTCAGGCCTATGCACCGGGGTCGCTGCCCGCCGACAACCACGAGGAGATGACGCCTCCCCGTGGCATCCACCAGCCCGGCGCACAACAGGGGTTTGCCGCCTACGCCGAGACCGGTGGCTACGACGTCCCTCCCCCCACGAGCCACGACGCGGCCCCGACCGCCCTCATGCCCAACATCACGCAGACCCTCGAACCCGAGGCGTTCGACGCCCTCATGGCGGCCCATGGCTACGAGGCCCCGCCCCCTCCATCCGAACGAACGGCCCCCCACCAAGCGCCCACGTCGCCCGAGCCACCCCCAGTCCGTCATCGCAGCAGCGTGCCGCCACGGAGCCGCGAAGAAGACAGCGCCACCCACCAGCTCTCCTTCAACTCCCGCGCCCATCCTCTCGCCATGAGCCTCGAGGAGTTCGCCGCCTACTGCGCCGAGCGCGACCACGAGCCCGACCGCAGCTTGGCCATCGCCCGCCGCTACGAGATGCCCGACGAGCGGGTCGTCCGCGTGGTCACGCGAAGCTTCGAGCTGCGCTTCGCCCGCAACCCCAAGCTGCGCCGCCAATGGCAGCGCGCCTACGAGCACTTCACCCAGGTGCTCCGCCTGCCATCATAGGCGTCGGAGAGCCGTCGCCCTGACTCGGCGACCGACGGCCGACCCTTCGTATCGTAGGCCAGAAGCGCACGCGAGCATCGCACTCAGTGTCGCAAGCGACCGAAACTACTGTGGGTCCACAGGGACTCGAACCCTGGACCAAGAGGTTAAAAGCCTCCTGCTCTACCAACTGAGCTATAGACCCGACGCGGAACCTAGCAGAACGAGCCGAGGTGTGAAGAGGTTAGCGCATCGGCGGCTTCATCCCGGGCGTTTGGGCATGATCCGTCTGCTAGCGTCACGACCATGAGCGTGACCTTCGACGTGGGGCGGGTGGAGGTGAGCCACCTTCGCCTCGAGACCGTACATGTACAGGAAGCCCTCCTGCTGGCGAGCACGAGTGCGGTCGTCGGGCTCGATCGCGACACACGCGAGATGGTCACCACGCGTGCCGAGGGGCCGGTCTGCGAGGGCTGGAGCGACATCGGCGACCTCGTCGCCACCGACATGCATGCCTTCGCCGGGGCCGTGAAGCTTGCCTTCGACCACCACCTGCCACTCGAGCTGTCTCCCGACCAGGTGTGGATCCTGCTCGCCCAAGGGGCGGCCCATCACGTGGCTCTGCACGCCGACACGCTGCGCTCGCGTTTCGTGGCCCACGCGGGCCGCGAGACCTTGCGCGTGCGCCGCGACGACTTCGTCAAGGGCGCCGACGACAACCCTTGGCCCGAGATGGTCGCTGCCTTCACCGAGCTCCTGGGCGAGCACATCGGCAAGAAGCAAGACCTCTTCGTCGCCGACTTCTCGACCACCGGCGCCCTCGAGCGCACCGTATCGCAGGTGGTCCTCATGGGGGCGGTGGAGAAG
The DNA here is from genome assembly GCA_030426145.1 of Polyangia bacterium. Classification (GTDB taxonomy): domain Bacteria; phylum Myxococcota_A; class Polyangia; order Polyangiales; family Polyangiaceae; genus JAPYTK01. The sequence continues at coordinate 9,617 of JAUHZF010000305.1, read as the reverse complement.
TACTTCGCCTACCAATTCGCCTCACTTTGCGGGATCCCCAAAGTCACCCTCCACGGCACCCCCGACGACTGGCGTGCCGTGCGACGGCGAGCTCGCGTCTTCCGCGAGCTCGAGCTCGGGCCGTGGCTCGATGCGCTCGAGCCCATCCTCGATCACTTCGTGGCCGCGGCCGAAGGGCGCCCCGATCGCCAACACTGGCGCTCGATCTACAAGCTCAACGAGAGCTCGGGCGGCCCCTACGTGACAGGCTGGCTCCAGGTGCTTTTTCCCTACCTCAGCAACCCGCACCAGCAGCGCATGGTCGAGAACACCAATCTGGCGACGTGGCACGAGGGCATGAAGGCTCCCCTCGGGGGGGGGCCGATCATGAACGGCTTCCCAAGCGGGATGTCGGCCGTGCCCTTCGTCTGGGAGTATCTCTCGACGCGTTATCCCATGGAACTGCTCGCAGGCTTCGCGGGGGTGCGGCAGACGGACGCGGGCGCAGTGACGCCGCAGCTCGCCTGGGGCGTGCGCGACCGAGCAGGATGACGGCGGGCGTCGGGCGCTTGCTCCCGAAAGCGGCGCCGGCCAGAGCACGTTATTCCTGCATGATGCGCCCCGTCGTTGGTCTCCTGCTCTTGGCCCTGTCCGCTTGCGCGCCGACGCCGGCGCCGATGGCCCCGGCCGACGGTTCACCGGAGCTGAGGGTGATGAGCTACAACCTCAACTACGGGCTCGCGGGCGACGCCGCCACGATGGACGCCATCGCCGACGGCAACGCCGAGGTGGTGATGCTGCAAGAGACGACGCCGGCGTGGGAGATCGCGCTCCGTCGCCGCTTCGGGCATCGCTACCCCCACATGACGTTCCACCACTGCTGCGGTGCCGGAGGCCTCGCGGTGATGTCGGTGCATCCGATCACCTCCGAGCAGCGCCTCGAGCCGAGCGAACGCGACGCGTGGTTCCCCGCCCTCAAGGTGGTGGTCGATGCGCCCCTTGGCCCCGTGCAGCTGGTCGACGTGCACCTGCGACCGCCGGTGAGCAACTCGGGCAGCATTCTCTCCGGCGTGCTCTCGACCCCGCCCGTACGCCGCCAGCAGATCGCGGACTTCCACGCGGCCTTCGACCCTGCCCTGCCCACCATCGTGGCCGGCGACTTCAACGAGAGCTCCGGCGGGCGCGCGGTCGGTTTCCTGGTCGACCGCGGCTTTCGCGACGCGCTGCCCGAAGGTGGCGCCCGCAACACCTGGCGCTGGACCACGAGCATCGGCACCATCGAGCAACAGCTCGACCACATCATGTACGGCCCTACGCTCCAGCCGACCGACATGGAGGTCCGCGCCGACGGCCGCTCGGATCACCTCCCGCTCGTGGGGACCTTCACGCCGCGCCCCCCCGCTCTGGTTCCCCCCAAGCCGGAGCCGTCGAGCCTCTCCGGTAGCTCCTCCTACTGAGCTCGCCGACGCCTGGCCATCAGGCCCAGCCCGAGCAGCCACACGAGCGCAGCACCGTCTCCGCCGACACCACCGGCAGTGCGACAGCTGCAACCGCCGTCCTCGGTCGGGTCCGCCGCGGCGCCGCCAGCCCCGGTGCCAGCGCTGCCGGAGGGGCCGCCCGTCCCCGCGCCGTTGCCGCTGCTGTCCCCACCCGCGCCGCTGCCACCGACGCCTGCTCCGCCCCCCTGCCCGCTCGTACTTCCGCCGGGAGGAGGAAAGGTGTCGCAGCTGCCCAGCGAGTGCTCGAGCGCACCGAGGGTGAGATCGGCGCCAGGGCGTGCACGCCCACAATAGTCGTCCGTGACCTCCGCCGTGCCCATCCCCACGAGCTCGGTCGGCGCCGCACCCACGAGCGACAGGTCGCCGGCGAGCGGGTCGGTGTACCAGCCGTCGAAGTCGGTCTGCGACACATCGAGGAGGTTGACCCCCTCGGTGTGCATGGCGCCGTCGCGATCGCGAATCGGACCGCCCACGACGTTACCGGTGGCGTCCCCGCTGGTGGAGCCGAAGCGGAAGTCGATGCCGGAGGTCGCGATGAGGGTGTTGTAGAGCAGCGAGGTCCCCGTGCTCTTGTTGAGGTAGATGCCGACGTCACTGCAGCCGACGATGATGTTGTTCCGCATGATGCCGTCGGTGTGCTCGGGGTCGCAGGGCACGTTGGGGTCGAACGCCGGCGCACAGAACTGGTTGCCGGTGCCACCGCCACCGAAGGAGAGCCCGATGCGCGTGCCGCCGTTGCTCGCGCCGGCATCGCAGATCACCAAGTTGCGCTCGAACACGCCGTCGCGTCCGCCGCTCTTCATGAACGCGCCGTAACTGACCCCATTGCCGCCGTCCTTGTGGAAGTCGTGGATGTAGTTGTCGCGCACGATCCAGCGCTCACCGCCGTCGATGTTGAGCTTGGTGACGGGGTTGCCCGTCTGGCGCCCCGAGGTATCGCCCAGGTCGCAGAGCTCGATGACGCCGTCGTTGGGCATGGTCGGGGTCCCGCCGACGTCGGAGGCGTTGACCTTGAGCTGGGCGTTGAAGTCGCGCACTCGGCATGAGCGCATCAAGAAGCCGTCGGCCGCCCCGACCACGTGAAACGCGTGCTCGCAGTTCGAGTCGTTGGCGCAAACGCCCTGAACGTCGAGCCCGATGAAGTGCCAGTAGGGCGCGTTGACCTTGAAGCCTTCGACGGCGTCGAACTCGATCTTGGCGCCGAGCTCGTTCTCGGCCCGCACCACGATGGGCTCTCCCGACGTCGCCGCCGCGTTGCAGTTCACGTTCTGCCCGATGGCGTAGGTACCGTCGGCGAGAACGATCTCGTCACCGGGCTGCGCATTGGCGATGGCATCCAACAGCCCCGTCACGTCCGACACGGGAACCACAGCCGCCGCCGCGTGACCTCCCGAGAGCAACACCGCCATTCCCAAGCCGAGCCCCGTGCACCTCATGGGCACAGGCTACCAGAGGCGGGGGCGAGGTTCTGGGTTCGAGGTTCGAGGTTCGAGGTTCGAGGTTCGAGGTTCGAGGTTCGAGGTTCGAGGTTCGAGGTTCGAGGTTCGAGGTTCCGGGTTCTCGAGCACGAGACCGAGCACGAGACCGAGCACGAGACCGAGACCGAGACCGAGACCGAGCACGAGACCGAGCACGAGACCGAGCACGAGACCGAGCGCGAGACCGAGACCGAGCCGTTAACGGCAGATTCATGCTGAGTCTGCCTCTACGGCCCAAAGCGGTACGCCGGCTGCAGACCTTCCTCGTCAGGTCGCTCTCACCCCCCCCAAACGCGGAGTGACTGTCCCACCCAAACCGAACCCCATTGGAGGTCTTCGCAATGCACACCCTCGCCCGGCTGCCCGCGTTCGTCGCGGTCAGCTTCCTTGCCCTATGGCTCTCTGGCTGTACGACCCGGGTCTACGGCTACACCGATACCGTGGCTTACGCCTCTGGCCCTGGCCCCGCCGTGACCTACGTCGACACCGACCCCGATCTCGTGGTCCTCGACGACGGCGTCTACGTCGTCTGTGACCAAGCCGACACCGTCTACTACACGGGTGGTTCCTATTGGTACTACGGCAGCGGGGTCTGGTACCGCTCCACGGTGTGGGGAGGACCGCGCGTTCGCGTCGGGATCGGCTACGTGCCGGTCACCATCCGCGGCCGCGCGCACTGGCGCTATCGCCGCTACAACGCCCCCGCCCACCTCCGTGTTCGCTACTCGGCCCGTCGCTACGGTCGTTATGGCCAGCGAAGTGGCTACGGGCGCACCGACGTGAGGGTGCGCACCCGTGGACGCGCCGGCGCGACGCGGCCTCGCGCGACGTCGCGGCGACCGGCCACCCGGCGTTCCGCCACCCGGCCGAACACGCGCCGCCCCGACGTGCGTCGGCCCGACACCTCGAGGCCTCGCATGCAGCCGCGGCGCACCATGCCCACGCCGCGTACGAAACCCACGAAACGCCCGCGGACCCGCCCCGCGCCCAACCGAGGACGTGACGTGGTGTTCAACGACCGCAGCCGCAGTCGCACCTCGACGAGCCGTCGCAACGGCGCGTCCCGCACGCGCCAGACCACCGTGTCGCGTCGTAGCAACACGAAGGTCACGCGCACGCGAAGCAAGAACCGCGGCCGCAGCGAGCGCCGCAGCAGACGGCGCTGAACGAGCGTCCCCGCGTCCTGCGGGGACCTCCTGGGTGACTGCGACATCGGCTCCGCACCCCGCGGAGCCGATGTTGCGTTTTGTGGCCTACCAACCCGAGGTGCCGGGGTCGCCCTTGAAGGGCCCCACGAGCTCCGGCGTGATCCAGCCGCCGTAGAAGCCGCCTGGTTGCGGCTTCACCCGGTCGCCCCCGACGAGGCAGGTCAGGGCATGGGCGTAGAAACAGATGTGGCCCGCCACCGGCTCGAACTCACCAAAGGGCGCCTCGTAGGACCAAGCCGCCCGTGACAGCCTCTCGCTTCCCACCACCACGTCGAAGTAGCTGGCTTCGCCCTTCCACTCGCAGCGAGAGCCTGTCCCCACGGGCTCGAGGTGATCCATGCGCACGTCTTTGCGCGGGAGGTAGAACGTCGGCGGATGCGACGTCTCGAGGACGCGGGCGGCCTCGGTGGTGTCGACGATGAGCACATCGCCGGCGTACACCTGCACCCGTCGGTCGTCGCCCACGAGCTTGGGCGGTCGCGGGTAGTCCCAGACCGACTCCTGCCCCTCCCCGGGCGCGACCGCGAACGGAGGACGCTCGGCGCCGGTGTGCTTCCAACCCTGACGGCCGAGCTCGGCCCATCGCGGCAGCTTCGTCATGTCCGTTGCCTGGCGGGCGAGCGGCTCTTCGTCAACCGAGCCCCATGATGGCCTGGGTCTCCAAGAACGCCTCGAAGCCGAAGCGTCCCCACTCGCGCCCGTTGCCAGACTGCTTGTACCCGCCGAAGGGGGCCTTCTGGTCCACGCCGGCCCCGTTCAGGTGCACCTGCCCCGTGCGGAGCTGGCGTGCGACCGCCTGGGCCCGCTCGAGGCTGCCCGCGCTCACGTAGCCGGACAAGCCGTAGGGGCTGTCGTTGGCGATGGCGATGGCCTGCGCCTCGTCGTCGTAGGGCAGGATCGCGAGCACGGGTCCGAAGATCTCCTCACGGGCGATCGCCATGTCGTTGGTGACATCGGCGAAGACCGTCGGCCGCACGAAGAAGCCTCGCTCGAGGCCCTCGGGGCGACCAGGGCCGCCGGCCACGAGCGTGGCGCCCTCTTCGGTGCCCTTCTCGATGTAGCGCTGGACCCGCTCGAACTGCGCTCGACCCGCTACCGGCCCCATGTGGGTGGTCTCGGCCTGAGGGTCCCCGACGCGGATCTTCTCCGCCGCCGCCTTGGCGGCCGCCTTGGCCGCCTCCTGTTTGGCCCTCGGCACCAACAGCCGTGTGCCCGCGTTGCACGACTGACCCGTATTGGTGCTCAACGAACGCACGGCTCCGGCGACTGCGCGTTCGAGGTCGGCGTCGTCGAGCACGATGTGGGCCGACTTGCCGCCCAGCTCTTGGTGAACCCGCTTCACCGTGGGCGCCGCGGCCTGCGCCACCTTCACGCCGGCACCGGTCGAGCCCGTGAAGCTCACCATGTCGACCTCTGGGTGGCGACTGAGCGCCGCTCCCACGGTGGGACCATCGCCGTGCACGAGGTTGAACACGCCAGCCGGCACGCCCGCCTCGTGAAGGATCTCGGCGAGAATGACGGCGCTCAGCGGCGCCTCCTCCGAGGGCTTGAGCACCATGGTGCAGCCGGCGGCCAGGGCCGGCGCGACCTTGCAAGCGATCTGGTTCAGTGGCCAGTTCCACGGCGTGATGAAGGCGCACACCCCTGCTGCCTCGCGGCGCACGAGGGTGCCCCCGATCCGCTCCTCGAAGGCAAAGCCCTCCAGGACTTTGCGTACGGTCATGAAGTGCCCGAGCCCCGACGGCGCCTGAGCGCGCGAGGCGAGCTTCACCGGTGCCCCCATCTCCCGCGTCACCGCTGCCGCGAGATCGCTCATACGCGCCTTGTAGCCCTCGATGATCTTGCCGAGCAGGGCGAGCCGCTCCTCACGGGAGGTCTGGCTGAAGGCCGGGAAAGCCCGCCGCGCTGCCGCCACCGCCGCGTCGACGTCTTTCTCACCGCCGAGCAGGATGGTCGCGGTGACCGCCTCGGTGGCGGGGTCGATCACGTCGTGAGGGGTGGGCTCGAGGGGCTCGATCCAGGCGCCATCGATGTAGAACCGTCGCTGGTTGTCGTCGCTGCTCATGGTCTCTCGGTCGCGCATTGTGGCAGATGTGACGCCGTTCGCTTGCCCCCGTCGGTTGTGCCTTTAAGGGATCGACTGGGGCGGCCCAACCGCCCCGACCCCCGCGAGGAGCATTCCGTGAGTGGCAAAGGTCCCAAAACAGGCGTCATGTCGCGGTCCAGCCGTCTCTTCGGCATGGCGGCCAAGGTCGCCTCGCAAGAGATGCGGCAACGCATGCGAAGCAAGCTGACCTCCTCGGCCGACAAGCTCGCCTCCACGGAGCTGGCTACCCGGATCGCCCAGGCCAAGGTCATCACCGAAAACCTCAGCGAGCTGAAGGGGGCGGCCATGAAGGCGGGTCAGCTCCTCAGCATCGACGCCAGCGACATCCTCCCCGAGGAGGCGAGGGAGATCCTCAGCAAGCTCCAGGGCATGGCCGACCCCGTCGACTTCGAGCACCTCGAGGCGGTGCTGCTCGAAGACCTCGGCGAAGAGGGGCTCTCTCGCCTCGAAGGCCTCGAGCGCGAGGCAGCGGCGGCCGCGAGCATCGGTCAGGTGCACCGTGCCCGTCACGCGGGTGAGCCGGTCGCGGTCAAGATCCAGTACCCAGGCATCGCCGACAGCATCGACGCCGACGTGAAGATGCTCGAGAAGCTCGCCGACAGCTTCACGATGCTGGCGCGGAGCAAGATCGAGCTCACCGAGCTCTTCGAGGAGATGCGCCAGATCCTACACCTCGAGGCCGACTACCACCGCGAGCTCGAGAACCTGCGGCACTACGGCGAGCTGCTCGAGGGCGACGACCGGTTCATCGTGCCGCGCGCCTTTCCCGAGGTGAGCGGCCGTCGCGTGCTCACCATGAGCTGGGAAGTGGGCACCCCACTCAAGGACTGGATCGCGAGCGGCCCTTCCCAGGGCGAGCGGGAAGACTTCGCCCGCGCCGTGCTCGACCTCTACTGTCGTGAGTTCTACCGCTGGGGTTTCGTGCAGACCGACCCCAACCACGGCAACTACCTCTACCGCGAAGACACCAAGCAGATCGTGCTGCTCGACTTCGGCGCCACCCTTCGTTTCCCGGCCGAGTTCCGCGAGCGCTACGTCGAGTTGCTCCAGGTCATCGGCACCCGCGACCGCACCGCCATCATTCAGAGTGGCATCGACTTCGGGCTGCTCGATGCGCGCGAGCCCGACGTGGCGAAGGACAACTACGCGGACATGATGCTCTGTGCGCTCGAGCCCTTCGAGACCGCACGACAGCCCTTCCAGTTCCGCGACGCCGGCTATCACGATCGGGCACGGGAGATCGGCACCCGGTTCACGCGTTCGCTGGTCTACTCCCCTCCCCCGCGGCAGATCATCTTCTTGCACCGCAAGCTCGGTGGGATCTTCCAGCTCCTCAAACGGCTCGATCTCACCCTCGACCTCGCACCCTACTGGGAGCAGATGGTGGGCCCGGTTCCCTCCTCGGGTCGCCGACCTGCGGGTCGCTCGGCCCAAGCTGCCCGGGCTTGACGCCTCGATCCCGGGTCGATCATCCGCTACGCCAGCAGCATGTCTGTCGTGACGGCCGCCTGGCTCGCCGAGCACCTCGACGAGGTCATCGTCGCCGACGTTCGCTGGGCGATGGCCGGGCCTCCCGGTCGAGAACGCTACGCGCAGGGTCACATTCCCGGGGCCTACTTCGTGGACCTCGACGTCGACTTGTCAGCGCCCGACACCCCGGGGGGCCGTCACCCGCTGCCGCCTTCGGAGACCTTTGCCGCGATGCTCTCGCGTGTGGGGTACGACGGGACGCGACGCATCGTCGCCTACGACGACCGCAACGGCGCCGTCGCCGCTCGCCTGTGGTGGATGCTTCGCTACTTCGGGCTGGAGGAAGGCGCCGTACTCGATGGTGGCCTGCAAGCCTGGACGGCCGCGGGCGGCGCCCTGAGCACGGAGGCGCCCGCACCGGTGGGCATCGTGCCCCCTACCCTCCTCCGCCGGGACGAGCTCGTGGTCAACGCCGACGACGTCGCCTCCCGCGGCGACGACGTGCTGCTCCTCGACGCCCGTTCGGGGCCGCGATTCCGGGGCGAAGAGGAACCCATCGACCCCCGCGCCGGTCACATCCCGGGCGCGGCCAGCGCCTTCTGGGAAGGCAACCTCGACGGCGACGCGATGGCGTCCGAAGCCACCTTGCGGGAGCGCTATGCCGGGCTCGGCCTGGACGTGAAGCGGCCCGTCGTCGTCTATTGCGGCTCCGGTGTCACCGCGTGCCACGACTTGCTCGCGCTGAGCATGATCGGCCGGCACGACGCGCGGCTGTACGTCGGCTCGTGGAGCGACTGGTCGAGCGACGCCAACCGTCCGTGCGCCACGGGCGCGTCATCCCCAAACACCGAGGAGCGCTGAGCGAGATGTCTGTCGTCGCATGGATTCGAGGCAAGCGAGGGGCGAGTGGCTTCGGTTATGCCTCCACCGCCACCGACGTGACCGAGGGGCTCGACCTGTCGGGCAAGACCATCCTCATCACTGGAGTCAACTCGGGCATCGGCGCCGAGAGCGCGCGGGTGCTTCACCGCCGCGGCGCCCGTATCGTGGCCCTCGCCCGCACGGTGGAGAAGGCGCAGGGCGCCATCTCGACGTTCCACGGTGGGGACGCCAAACCCATCCCCGTCGCCTGTGAGCTGTCGGAACCGGCCTCCGTGCGCGCCTGCATCGACACGCTGCGCGACGTCGACCTCGACGTGGTGATGTGCAACGCGGGCATCATGGCCCTGCCCGAGCGCGAGCTCGTCTACGGGCAGGAGAAGCAGTTCTTCACCAACCACATCGGCCACTTCATGCTCGTCACGGGGCTGCTCGACCGGCTCACCGACGACGCACGTGTGGTCATGCTGTCCAGCGCAGCCCACGCCTGGGCGCCCGAAGGCGGCATCCAGTTCGACGACCTCAGCTTCGAGCACAACTACAGCCCCAATCGGGCCTACGGTCAGTCGAAGCTGGCCAACTTGCTCTTCGCCAAGTCCCTCGCGCGACGGTTCGAGGGCAGCGCTCGCTTTGCTGCTGCGGTGCACCCCGGCGTCATCGCCACCAACCTCGCCCGGCACATGAACCCGGTGGTCAAGGCGCTCATGCCCATGGCCAATGCCATCGCCCTCAAGAGTGTGGGGCAAGGCGCCGCCACCCAGTGCTACGCCGCCGTACACCCCGAGGCCGCCCCCCACAGCGGCAGCTACTTCGCCGACTGCAACGTCGCCAAGAGCTCCCGCTATTCACGTGATCCCGAGCTCGCCGACCGCCTATGGGAGGTCAGCGAGCGAATCGTCGGCAAGCTCTAGCCCTTCGAGGTTCTCGAGGTTCGAGGTTCGAGGTTCGAGGTTCGAGGTTCGAGGTTCGAGGTTCGAGGTTCGAGGTTCGAGGTTCG
>JAUHZF010000016.1 GCA_030426145.1 Polyangia bacterium | reverse complement strand
AGGGTGCCAAGTGCAGTGGCCATCACCGGGCCACGACACAGAACGGGACAGGAGACGTCGTTCGCCGGCGCGATCGACCATGTGCACGTAGTTGCCTCCTCCGATGGCGGCACGCAGCTTGTTGGTGGGGCGCAGCAACCGTCGGTAGATCGGCAGCGCTGGCGCCAATACGAACTTGGTGAGTGCGCGATGACGCCGAAGCGTACCCATGGCGCTGGGCATCTTTGCCCACGCGGTGAGCTCGCGAGGCGTGCGCCAGCCGCAATGGCTGAACAGGCTCGAATCAAGCAGAAGATGGAGGCGCCCCCCGTCCTCGTCGGCGGTGTAGGCACGGTCGTAGGTCGCCCCGCTGGGAAGCTGCCAGCGATGAAGGAACACGAAGCGACTGCCATCCGTGTTGAACATTGCGTGCTCCAGGTAGTGCGGCGCTCCAGCCATCGATGAGAGCGGTTGATGCTCGACGAGTTGTGAGGTCGAAAGAATGCGCTCTAACTCACCTGATGCGAGGTCGAGGCGAAACAAGCCGTCATCGGGGTGAATAGGCACGTTCCACTCTGGCTTCACGACGCCTTGATAGGAGTACCCTTCCCGAGGGAAGTAGCTGCGCTCGAAGTTCGTGCAGATGGCGGATTTTCCGTTGGGATTGACGGTGTAGACCGGAAACGGGAGGGTACGAACGTCGCCTGTCGCGAGGTCGTGAATTCGCGACACGAAGCGACCGTCCTCGCGATCGTTGAATATGACGCGTGTCTCGAAGTCCGGCCCGACCCACTGGAGCTTCGAGCCCTGCTGCCAGTTGTATGCTCTCGTTTCGCCGAGCTTCTGGTAGCCACCGCTCTCGATGTCCCACACGCCGAGCTCCACGACGTCATCGGCGCGTGGCATGCGCTCGAAGTCGCTCACCCGATGCGTGAGAAGTCGATTGCCCGTCGCGTCGATGGGACTGACGTCGTAGTAGCCGAAAAAGTGAAAACCGGGTTTCTGTGTCTTGAACACCACCGGGCAATGGTGCGTATGCGGCGCCCCCCTGGTTTGTCGACGAGAATGGAGAAGTCCGTTCAGCATCAGATGCGACTCCCTTGGTGCTCGTCCAACGCCTCGACCAGGCGTTCGGTCGCTGCGGCAAAGTCGTTTGCCTTGGCGATCTCCTTCGATGCCTGCGCCATTTCATCGCGCCTCTCCGAGGTCGCGAGCACCTCTTCAATGTACCGTGAAAGCGCCTCAACATCACCGCAGGGATACACGAAGCCGTTGCGACCGTGGGCGACGAGCTCGTTGGCCGTGCCCACCTTGTCGGAGCATACGATGGGCACGCCTACCGCGAGCGCCTCACTCATCGCCTTGGGAGATGGATCGTGCGACGAGGCCATGACGAAGACGTCGGCCACCGTGATGGCCTCGACCATCGCGGCGGGAGAGAGCCACCCCAACAGATGCACGCGTTCACTCAGCCCGAACTCTTTCGCCGCGGCTCGCAGGGGTCTGTCGCTGCCGTCCGGGCCATTGCCAGCGATGAGTAGGTGCACCTGGCGGTCGCCCCCCTCAAGACGAGCCACGGCCCGGATGCAGTCTTCGAATCGCTTACGAGGCGTGAAGCGGCCCGCCGTGAGCACCAGCTTCGCATCCTGCGGCAAACCCATCTCGAGGCGGTACACCTCCGGGCTCTTGGCCTGCGCCGCGTACCGCGCGAGCTGCTCGTTGTCGATCGCGCACGGCATGGGGAACAAGCTGCTGTCACGAGCGCCACGAGACAGCTGGAATCTCATGTTGTCGGCCGAGCTGTAGGCGACGCGGTTGCTGCCGAGCAGAAAGGTCCGATTCATCGCTACCTTCAGCCGGTCAACTGCCGCCCCCCGATGGACTTCGTCCTCGCCGATCATGGTCCCTTCGCCGCGATAGATGATCGGTATGCCCTTGAGCCGGGAGACGGCGAGGGCTAGCCAGTTGGTGATCGGTTGGTAGCCGTGCAGGAGAACCGCGTCGAATGAGTCGCGTGCCAGGTGCCACACGAGTGCGGGGTTGATACGGTTGATGATGGGTGTGAAGCGAGCGGGCGACCAGTTTGGCACGAACTCATGGTCGTAGCCGTCGAGCATGGGCATGTCCCACGCAAGCTTCACGTTCAGCGTGGGTTCGATGGTGCCATCGACGCCCATGGGATCGAGGTAGAAGACCTTGATCCGTAGCCGCGGATGCTGAGCCATCGCACGCCAAAGCCCCACCTGATATTGAATCGGGTGAAGCGCGACCACCGCCACGCTATGAACGTCGTCGCCCATGGTGAGGCCGTCATGCCGACATTCGTGGCGTGTCGCCGTCGTCGGTCGAGACGGGGGGAGTACCGTAGTATTCGCCCTTCCGATAGTACGCGTACGAGTACGAGTACTCCGAGCGAGAGAAGTCCACGGCGTTGAGCACGACGCCAGAGAGGTTGCCTCCGACGGCTTGGATCGACCGAACGGCGTGGCGCGCGAGTTCCTTGCGTGTCTGATTGGCACGGACCACGAGGACAGAGCCATCGGCGATGGTAGACAGAATGGTCGGGTCCGTTACGGCGACCACAGGCGGGCTGTCGATGATGACACGATCGAACCGCTCCTTGACCTCGTCCAGCAGGCGACGGAACCTCTCTGTGTGGAGCAACTCCGCCGGGTTAGGGGGAATCGGACCTGCAGGTAGGATGGTGAGGTCGGGAACCTCTGATTCGAACAGGGCCGTCTCCAGCGGCTCGCCAAGGAGAGCCGTCGTCAGTCCCTGATCGTCGTCGGCGATGTCGAATACACGTCGGATGCGGGGACGGCGAAGGTCACAGTCGATGAGCGCGACGCGTTGCCCAGCTTGCGCCATCGCGATCGCAATGCAGCACGCTACCGTCGTCTTGCCTTCGGAGGGTCCCGCACTCGTCACAAGCAGGGTTTGGTACGGATTGTCCGGGGCCATGAACATCAGGTTGGTCCGGATGGAGCGCGACGCCTCTGCGATGCTGCTCATGGGGTCATCATGAACAACGAGTTCGGGCTTGCCCGGTTGCTCGACCACTGCACCGCGTTTACGCCTCTTCTTGCGTGCGTTGGTAGCTCCCTGGTTCTTCTCTGATTCGGGCAACAGACCGAGCACCGGCAGGCCCAAGTCGACCTCGATATCCTCGGGAACCTTGACCGTGCGGTCGAGAAGCCCCCGGCCGAAAGCGGCCCCCACGCCGACCGCAAGTCCAAGAAGGGCGCCCACCATGAGATAGAGCGGTACGCGGGGCGACACCGGCGCCGTTGGGGTCAGGGGACGATCTACGATGCTGACGTTGTTGACCCGCAGCATCTGAGTCAGGTCTGACTCTTTCGTGCGCTCGAGGACCATGGCGTAGAGCTTCTCGGTATTGTCCTTCGCCCGACTCAGTCGCTTGTACTCAATCTCGAGGAGGTTGTGCTCGTGGGCCTGCTTCTTGGCCTCCTCGAGCATCGCCTTGAGACCGCCCGCGTGGCTCGACAGCACGGCTACGTCAGCAGCATACGCCCGCTGCACGTTGCCAATCTCTTTGAGGATCGCCTTCTCCGAGGCTCGTACCCGTGCGTCTGCAGCTTGGACTTCCGGGTGGTTGGCGCCCTTGTTCTCACCCAGAAGCGCCTTCTTCTCGCTGACCGCCTTTGCGTGCTGGGCTCGCAGGGTGCTCATCAGAGGGCTGTTGAGAAGCTCATGTGCTTGGATTCGGGTCGGGTCGTCGACGGGTACCCTGCCGAGCTCGCGCCGTCGTGCGCTTGCCTCCTGGAGCTCGGCCCTGACGCGGGTGAGTTCCTTGTTGATCTGTGAAAGCTCCTCCCCGAGCATGCTGCTCTTGTCGTCGAAGGCGATCGACAAGATGTCGTTGTCCTTCTTGTACTGGTGGAGGTTCATCTCGCTGTTCTCGAGATCCGCCTTGAGGCTGTCGAGCTGGCCGCTGAGCCAGTCTGTGGCCGATGTGGTCGACGCTAGGGCGTTCTCGAGATTCTGTTCCACGTAGGTGTCGACCACCGCCGAGAGGATCCGCTGCGCCCGCTGGGGACTCGCGTCTCGGTACTTGACGGTCGCGAGCCGGCTGTCGATGACGGGTTGCACGCTGAGGCGACCCCGCAGCACTTCAGCCGCCAGCTCGGGCGTCACGTGGTTCTTCAGCTTCGGTTCGACGCCTTCCGGCAGATTCTGAAGCCACGCAGAATCATTGTGGAGGCCGTGGTCCTGCACGACCGCCAGGGCGACGCGCCGTGACTGAATGATGGCGTACTGGGTTTCGTAGTACTCCTGGTTGTCCCAGTAGGTGCCCGCCCCCATGTCGACCACGGATTCCACCCTGCTGCCCAGGGGGCGCGGTGGGTTCGGGTCGAACATGACCGTGCTTTGCGCTTCGTAGATGCGCTTCTGTCCCATCGTATAGAATACGGTCCCAGCGACGACGAGCACCATGGCCGCTACGGCCGTGGCCCAGTACTTCCTCAGGTTTCGCAGCAAGGCGAAGTCGCCCGTTCTAGACGGAAGACGTTGAGGCCCCAGGGTGGGCGGGGATGGGTCGGACGAGCTCAAGTCGAAACTCCGGCAGGCGTCAGATACTCAGATGATGCGGGGCCCGGTTGCGTTCATATCCACCCGCCGAAGAGAGCGTCAAGCACACCATACTACTGAAATCAGTGGGATGGGCACGCGCCGTGGGCCCCGGTGTAAGCTCTGGCTCGAGAGCTGAAACAACGTTCAGCGGACTTCGCTAGGCACGACGCATGCGCGCAAACAAGAACTGCCCTTGGCGCAGGTCGTTGGTCACGAAGCGCGACCATGTATTGGGGATGCGGCGCTTGAGCTCCTCCTTGATGTGCCCCGCTGGGAGCGGGAGGAGATCCGTCTTCTGGCCGTAGATCTTCACCTCCTCGACCGTGAGGCGTGAGCCGACCAAGTCGCGCCACTCCTGCTCGGTGTAGAAGCGTGCGATGGCACCGTCGGTGAAGCTCTGGAGGGAGCGTGCGAGGGACCTCGAGCGAAGAAGCTCTCCCCGTAGCACGCCGTGAAAGAGGCCCGCGAGGACGTAGTAGACCCAGAAGCTTCGGTGGTAGACCATGACCGCGGCTTCTCCGCCGGGGCGAAGCACCCGCTGGATCTCGGAGATGATGCCGTCGGTGTTGGCCGAGTGGTGGATGACGCCCCAGCTCCATACGAAGTCGAAGCTCTCGTCTTCGAAGGTCATGCTCTCCGCGTCCATGCGCTCGAGCTTTGCGTCGATGCCTGCGTGCCCCAGCCGCGCCGACGTGGCAGCGATCGCATGCTCGGTGAGGTCGATGCCCGTGAACGACTTCGCCGTAGAAGAGAGCAGCTGCGCGTGCGTGCCCGAGCCGACGCCGATCTCCAAGACGTCCTGATGCGCGAGCCGGGCGAAGTCGACGACCTCATCGAACGGCCTGTTTCGAAACGGCATGAACTCGCTCGCCGACGCGAAGAACCGGCGATCGATCTCAGCGAAGTACTCGGGGCTCCACTCCTCGAGGTTGAGCTCGTCGGTGAAGTCGTAGCGCATGGGGTTGCTCTCCCACCAGGAGCGGTTCGCGTCCTGCCAGCGTCTACGCTGCTCCGGGTCGGTGGGGAGCTGGATGGAGTCCTCTAGGTCCTCGGGGATTCGCTCGCTGAAATCGGCCATCTTGGTGGGCGCCTCATTGCAAGGAGAGCGACTCTGGCGCTCCAGCACGGTGGTTGGTGGTCGCAGGGGATCCGCATCGTCGCCGCAGCGCGGTGTCGATGATGCTCTGGAATCTCTCGGCGCTGAAGTCTCTGAGGGCGCGAGCGCGAGCCTCTTCGCCCATTCGGGTGCGGAGCGCATCGTCTCGCAAGACGCGCAGCAACTGCTCGGCGATGCTCGCCTCGTTTTGCTCGGCGAGGAGGCCCGTGACCTCGTGCTCGACGTAGGCTTCGGGGCCGCCGCAGCGCGTGCTCACGACCGGGAGGCCGCAACCCATCGCTTCGACGCCCGAGATGCAGAGCCCCTCTTGCTCGGAAGGAACGATGAACACTTGGGCCTGTTCGTACTGTGCGAGCAGTTCTTCGAACGACACCAAGCCCACCGTCTCGACCGCCGACTCGAGACGAAGGTCGGCGATGTGCCGCCGGACGTCATCCGATGTGTTGTCTCCCACGAGACGTAGTTTCGCTTGGGGCAGCTCGTCGACGACCCGACGAAACGCTCTCAGCAGCCGAGGCGTGGCCTTGCGATGGTCGTTGTACCTTCCGGTGAAGAGAACGATCGGCTCGTCGCGCGGCGTGGCCCTTGGACTGAAGGTCTCTACGTCGATGGGGGCGTAGAGTAGCGATGTGCGGTCTGCGGGGCGACCACGCGTCGCGGCTTCGAAGTCTGCGAGGGTGGAAGGGCTGAGCGCGAAGAAGTGATCGCAGCGCTCGAAAGCACGGCGTTCTTGGTAGCGAAGGAAAGGGATCGCGGCGTCGTAGGCAAGCTTCCGGACCGGAGAAAAATGGTCGTAGCGTCCCTTGAGATCCTCCTCGAAGGTCACAGCGCTCCAGATGAGAACCGGGACGTCACCATCCAAGAGGGGATAAGTAACGTAGGGACTTCCAACGACCGCGACGACCGCGTCGAACGACGCGATGTAGCGACGCAGATGATCATCCCAGGCCAGCGTGTGGAACAGAACATAGCTCTGTCGCAAGGAGGTGAAGTTCGTGGCGTTCCAGTCCGCGTAGGGCGAGCGGTGGGATGAGAACCGGAGGCTGTTTCCTTTCGCCAGGAAGGCGATCTCCACCTCGTGCCCCAGGCCGCTCAGCGCGCGTGCCATCCGCTTGGACATGGAGTGCAGCCCGCCGTGCATGTCGGGCTTGGACCAGCCCGAGTTGTCGGCCGGCACACCCTCGCAGCCAGCAAATACGAGTACGCGCATTGTTTCCGTGAGTTGCGCGGCACGTGGACCGCGTTCAGAGACGTCGCTAGATGGGGCAGGTGGGGTAGCACGACGCCTTTGAAGGGGGAAACCCCGGCCATGACCCCGGCTGCTGGGGTTAGCGATTGATGATGCCACGGACCGTCCTCGCGCGCTCCGCAGCGATCCGCTTCTCGAGGGCGGGGTCCTTCCCACCCCGCCGCTTCAACAACTTCTGAAGGGTGCGCATCGCCTTGGCGTGCAACCCAGCCTTGCTGGCCGCGTGAGCCAACTTGAGCATGCGTTCATCGGTCGGGGCGTCGGCCAGCGCCCTCTCATAGGCGGCGACGGCCCCCGCGAACTCCTCACGTTCCACGTGCAGGTCACCCACCAGCGTGGCAGCTTCCGCACATCGCGTCCGCCGGGTGCAGGCCACGGACCTCAGGTTCTTCGCAGCGGAGGCGAAGGGCTCCACGTCGTTGATCGACGCCGCGATGATCGCTCGACCGCGCAGGCAGTCGATCACATCTTCGACGGTGTCGCACACGCTCGCCAGGTGCTCCACCGCTTCGGCTACCTTGCCGTGCGCCGCCATCCAGCGAGCACGCACCAGATGTGCCGTCGACCGCTGAGGAGCGCTCTCGCTCAGGGCGACTGCATGCGACTCGACGCGCCGGTCGCAGCCGTCGCACGGCTTGTCGGCATGCAAGACCGCGATCATGTCGTCGACCAGCCTCACGCGCGGTTGTATGCGGGAAGGGTCGACCTCGAGCGCGCGGAGGTCGCATGCCTCGCCTAGGTCGCGGTCGGCCGCGATGCGGCCGTAGGTCTCCCAGGAAGCGCCCGCGCTACCATTGTTCGGCACGGCCAGGGCCAGCTCGTCGATCGACTGAGTCCAGCGCATGGCCGTGACGGCGGAGATCCCGACGAGACCCGGATCGCGTTCGGCGGCCAACCTCAGCTCGAGCAGGGCCTGCCGGTGCGCCCCGCGGCCGTGTAGCACCCGGGCGAGCACGAAGTGAGTGCGGCCGTTGGCGAGCGAACGCTCGAGGGATCGCTGTAGCCAAGGCATCGGATCCTGATCGCCCTCTTGCCAGGCCACAATCGCGCCCGCGAGCGGGAAGTATGGAGCCGCTGGATGGCGTTTCATCGCCTCGCGGATCTGGCCTCGCAGCGCCTGGCGGACTCCCTCCGGACGAGGCGCCTCCTGCGCGGTGAGCGCCGCATGTACGCGGTTCTCGTCCCAACGAATGTCCTTCAGCCCTTTCGTGGACAGGCCCACGAGGACGACGCCGCTGGCCATCGCCATGGCGACGCCGACTCGGGCCCGACGATGGTTGAGAGGCTTGCTGCCCGCGATGCGGGCCACGGCGCCCCACCCCGTGCCGAGCAGAACCGAAACCGTCAGCGCGACGCCCGGGATCTCGAGGCCAAGGTCGACCGCGTTCTGGATCAGCAAGACGAGGAAGCCGATGTAGGCCGCCGCAGCGACGGTGCTGTTGCGGACACAGACGCGATGCGGGCGTAGGTAGAAGCCCAGAAAGAACAGCGCCAGTAGGGTCACCGGCACGCCCCACTCCACGAACCACTGGGCGACGAAGTTCTCGACGTGGGTGTAGACCTTGTAGCCACTGTCGGTCTGGTAAGCGGGGAACACGCTCTCGAACGATCCGCGACCGATGCCGAACCAGGTGTGGTCGGCGATCACCGGCTCGACCTTTGCCGTCATCGAGAGCTTGTCGACCTTGTCGTCGAGCAACTCGGTGTAGCCGTTGCCCCGACTCCCGAGCACTGCCAAAACAGCGCCCACAAGCATCACGCCGCCGAGGATCGCCCAGGTGTGCTTGGTCGAGCGCCGGCTGCCGCGGCGGTGCCGCTGTCGGGCAACCACCAGCGACAGCATCACCGTTCCCAGCAGCAGAACTGCCACCCCGCCTCGAGAGCCCGACATGACGTTGGCGCCGACAAGCAGGCCCACCACGACGAAGAGCAGCGATCGGGGGAGCTTGGGCTCACGCTCCAGCATCAGCCCCAGGCCGCAGAGCGTGCCTAGGTTGAGCAAGCCTGCGAGGTTGTTCGGATTGAGAAGAGGGCCCACATGCCAGACCGTGGGCTTGAAGTCGGGCTCGTAGAGACCCCAAACCTTGTTGGCCCCCACGAGCCCGTGCGCGACCGTGGCCACACCCGCCACCAACGCCACGCCGAGCACGACCACGGCGCCCGCATGCACGCCGCGGCGACGCGCGACCGACGATGCCCCCATGAAGGCTACGCCGTAGCTGAACCAACGTAGGGCCTCGACGAGGCTCGCCCCAGGGTCGAGCGAGATCGAGGCGAACGCTGGCCCCACCTCACCCAGCGGCAGCAAGGACCGAGACCACACGTCTGCAGCATGTGGGGACAAGACCTTCAGCAGCCCCATAGGTAGGGGGATGGCCTGGAGGAGGCACACGGCAGCAAGGGCCCAAAGCACGAGAGCCGGCGGCTCGAATGGCGTTCGGCCGTCGCGCATCGCGAGCCAGCCGGTCACGGCGAGGGCGAATACGCTCACGGCACCGACGACGAGCATGCTGGCGGGGTGCACGGCGCCGATGGCCAGCACACCGAAGAGTAGAAGCCCGACGAGCAATCCCTCTTCGATGCGTTCCATCGGCCATCGCTCGAGGCGGCGCGCGAAGGGGGCCTCCGGCATACCTCGTCGTCGCCGCCTGGAGCGGCGTCGGCCGCTCGACCGCGCTCCACCCTCCGGAACGGCACCCGCGCCAACCGCGTTGGACCGCCCCCGCTCGCTGTTCTCGCTCTCGGCCACGTGCCCGCTCATCGCATCATGCAGATGAGTTGCACCGACTGTCTAGACGTTCAGAGCTGCGACTGTTCGACGCAAACCCTCCTCGGGGTCGCCGATGCCCCACCCTTCCTTTCCGACGACACGAGGACCGAGCCCCCCTAACTCGACCTGCCCGGCGATACCTCCTTCACGTCGGTACGTTCAAGCCCGACGCGAGAAGGTTTGACCTCCACGCTATCTGGATCGTTGCGCGCCCGGTGCTTCTTCGGATACTCCTGCCCCATGCTCAGCCAATTGTTGCGCGTATCGTTTCTCACTCTCCTGAGCAGCGTCATCTGGCTGGCTCCCCTCGCGTTGGTCAGTGCCCAAACGCTTGTCTCTGGAGGCACGAACGTAGGTGGCCAGACATGGACACCAGCTGGCAGCCCCTACATCGTAGACGGCGACATCACCGTGCAACAGGGCACTCTCTTGACCATCACGGCCGGCACTCAGGTCCTATTCGCAGGCTCCGACTCGACGCTCGGTGGCGTCGACCCGCTTCGCATCGAGGTCAACGTCTCCGGGGGACTGTCCGTGGAAGGCACACTCGCCAATCCAGTGACCTTTCAAAAGAGCAGCAATCAACAGTCCAACTGGCATGGGTTCCTCTTCTCGCCCACCGCATTCGCCGCCAACTTCACAGCGGCGAACTTCGCCGGAATGGAAGAGCTCTTCGGCAACTCATCACCGGGCCTCCCGGTCGCCCTACACGACTCCACAGTCGCCCCGTGCATCTCCCTGAACGATGCGAATCTCACTTCCTTCGGCAGTAGTTTCGCCTGCGGGGTAGTGCTCGCGAACTCCTCGGCGCACTTTCGCAACGCCACGTTCACCAACGAAGCCTCGCTAACGTTCGACGTGACGGTGACTGCACCAAAACACCTCGTCGTTGACGACTCCACTTTCATTGGCGGTACCCTCACCTGGAGCGGCAACACCTCTTCCCCGTCGTCGTTAGCGGTCCGGCGCACCACGATGGACCGAACCACCGTGTACCCGGGCGCCGCTACAGCAATCGCCGTAACCACCAGCAACAACTCGGGCGCACTGGCGGTCACGGACACGGTAATCACACGCTACGCCACCGGAATCTCCACCTCGAATGCACAGTGCACAGTCAGCCACAGCGCTTTCTTCGAAAACGCTCAAGACGATACGGTCGGATGTGTCATCGACCAATACTCTTTCCATTCGCAACCATACTTCGTCGACTGGAACAACGCCGACTACCGGCCGACCGAGAACTCCCCCTTGCGGTTCTCGTCGAGCACGAGTGGCGTCATAGGCGCCCACTCCTACGAGGGCAGCCCTACGCCGGGCCTGGTCGGAACTCTCTGGGCAAACCGCACCCTGACGGCCGCCGGCTCACCGTACATCATCGATGCAGGCCTAACTGTCGCCTCGGGGGCAAGGCTATCCGTCGAGCCCGGAACCACCATCGATGTGCAATCGGGGGACGCCAGCATCGTCGTCTACGGCGAGATCTCCGCTGAGGGCACCGCTGCCCAACCCATATTGGTAACGAGCACGAACTCTTGGCAAGGTCTCCTACTTCAGTCTGCCCTGGGTGAGGCCACCCTCCGTCATCTACAGTTTGACGGCGACATCGAAGTCGAATCTTCGTCGCCCAACATCACGATTCAGCACGTAAGCGCAGACAAACTTCTCGTTCGCGCGGGCAGCTTCACAGCGCGGGATAGCAGCCTCGGCATCGTCCAGGTCATGGTCAACAGCCCCGGGCACCAGATTGTCCTTCAGAACGTGGAAGCAGGTTTCGTCGGTGTCGGGCAGGGCGTTCCATTGAGAGGACAGCCTGCGGCAGGGGTCGTTCTCGAGAATTGTTGGGTAGATGGCAGCGTAGCGGTCGGCTGTGGCGTTCCGGGCTCTTTCTGCAGTATGTCCGCGGTTCTCAGGAATACGACCGCCAATAACATCTCAGCTAGCGCTGCTGACGGCACCTCGGCATCCCTCAACGTCGCCAACTCGCTAATCGGGGGAGGAAACCTCACGTCGGCGGCCGGGTTTGCGTCAGCCAACGTTCATCACACGGTCTTCTGGAGTTCGTTCTTGAACGACAGCTCTCCGGTTCCAGCCTCGGCCAACATCCAATACGGTCCTGGTGTATCCATGGCGTCGTGCACCACCACCGGCTCGCCTGAGCTCCTCCCGGGGAGCGCATGCATCGACGCAGCTGATTCAGTCACAGCGCTGTCGACCGACTTCTATGGGCGCATGCGCCCTCTCGACGGAGATTCGATTCCGGGAGCCATTGCCGACATCGGCGCAGTGGAGTTCGTCGCGGTGAACACCTGCGGAGACGGCCACGTGGCAGGCGGCGAAGTCTGCGACGACGGCCTCAACAATGGCTCCTACGGCTTCTGCGACCTCGCCTGTACCGGCTTGGGCTCTCGGTGCGGCGACGGTAACCTCGACCCGGGGGAAGCGTGCGACGACGGCAACACGACCAACCTCGACGCCTGCCTGAACGACTGCACCACGAACACCTGTGGGGATGGATTTCTCGGGGGACTCGAAGCCTGCGATGACGGCAACACCAGCAACCTCGACGCCTGCCTGAACGACTGCACGTTCAATACGTGCGGAGACGGCTTCGTGAATACCGGGGTAGAGGTTTGCGATGATGGCAACACCTCTGAGGTCGACGGCTGCTTGTCGACCTGCGAGCTGCCGAGCTGTGGAGATGGGATTGTTCAAGCCGGGGAATTGTGCGATGACGGCAACTACATCGACCTTGATGGCTGTACGACTGCTTGCGTTCCGAATGGTTGCGGCGACGGCTACCTCGTTCCGCCTGAGATCTGCGACGACGGCAACCAGAACGACACCGACAGCTGCCCGTCCACCTGCGCCAATGCCACCTGCGGCGACGGCTTCGTCTGGTCTGGGGTGGAAGCCTGTGATGATGGCAACCAAGTCGACACCGACGGGTGTCTCACCAATTGCGTCCTAGCCAGTTGCGGCGACGGATTCGTGCACAGCGGAATCGAAGCGTGCGACGACGGCAATCAAGTCGACAACGACGCATGTACCAATGCCTGTACCCTCCCCACATGCGGCGACGCCATCGTGCAGACGGGGGAAGATTGCGATGATGGAAACCAGGATGACACCGACGGGTGTCTCACCAGTTGTATCGCGGCAAGTTGTGGCGACGGGTTCGTGCACAGCGGAGTCGAGGCGTGTGACGACGGCAATCAAGTCGACGGCGACGCATGCACCAATGCCTGTACCCTTCCCACGTGCGGCGATGCCATCGTGCAGGCGGGAGAAGATTGCGACGACGGGAACCAGGATGACACCGACGGGTGTCTCACCAGTTGTATCGCAGCTAGTTGTGGTGACGGGTTCGTTCAGAGCGGAGTCGAAGCGTGCGACGACGGTAATCAAGTCGACGGCGACGCGTGCACCAATGCCTGTACCCTCCCCACTTGCGGCGACGCCATCGTGCAGGCGGGAGAAGACTGCGACGACGGGAACCAAGACGATACCGACGCGTGCCTGTCGAGCTGTGTGGTTGCGGTCTGTGGCGACGGTGTCGTCCACGCCGGCGTCGAAGGTTGTGATGACGGAAACACCGTCGCTGGCGACGGGTGCGACGGGAGCTGTCAGCCCGAGATGGCCGGCGCCGGTGGGGCAGGAGGCGCATCGGTGGGGTCGGGTGCTGACCCCGACCCAGGCCCCAGCAGCGGCTGCACTGCGAGTGGCGCCCCCACCAAAGGCAAGGCGATGTGGTTCTGGTCGTTCTTGCTGCTTACCCTCGGCGTGCGGCGAGAGGCCAGACGCGCGCATGCCGGAGGGGCCGCGACTCGGTAGACCCACTCACTCGCATCAGGGGGCGCTCAGAGCGCCCTCACGGAGCGGCGGAGGCCCTCAGCTAGACCCATCTTCGGGGTCCACCCGAGAACGTTGCGGGCACGGGAGATGTCTGGGCATCGTTGCGTTGGGTCGCCAGCGCGCGGCGGGTTGAACTCGATGACTGACGCTGACGAGGTGGCGGTCTTCATCGCTTTCGCGAGCTGCAGGATGGTGATCTCGTCCATCCGGCCTAGATTCACGGGGCCGGGGTCCTCGGGATGGTCCATCAGTCGGATGAGCCCATCGACGAGGTCCTCCACGTAGCAGAACGTTCGCGTCTGCTCGCCGCGACCGAAGACGGAGAGCGGACGCCCGTCGAGGCAGCGGCTCATGAACGCATGGATGACCCCCTGCTTTGGCATGCGCGGCCCGTACGTGTTGAACACCCGAGCGACACGCGCGTCGACCCCGTGGACGCGGCGAAAGTCGGCGCAGAGTGTCTCGGCCACACGCTTGCCCTCGTCATAGCAGGAGCGTGGGCCCATCGGGTCGACAGCGCCGCGGTAGCTCTCGGGCTGCGGGTGCACTTCCGGGTCTCCGTAGACCTCGGCGGTGGACGTGAACAACAGCCGTGCCGCGCTCCGCTGAGCGAGCTGCAAGGCGTGGAGTGTACCGAGAAAGCAGGTCCTCGCGGTGCCGATGGGGTCTGCATCCCACGTCGCAACCGCCGCTGGGCAGGCGAGGTGGTAGACGCGATCGACCTTCGGCAGGTCATCGAGAGGCTCGCGGACGTCGCGCTGCTCGAACGAGAAGCCCTTCTCGCCGGCTAGGGACGCGAGGTTGGCTTCGGAGCCAGTGCTGAGGTCATCCACGCATACGACCCGATGACCCTCCCCCACCAAGCGTTCGCACAAGTGGCTTCCGATGAAGCCGGCCCCGCCCGTCACGACCGCGAACATGGACTTGCGGCTAGGACCTACGTCTGGAGGATTCAAGCCTCACCAGAACGACCGAGTCGCAGCCACAGTCGGTCGGCAACGGCTTTGGCCGTGAGAAGGCCAAGGGCGATTCCCGCGTGAATCGGTCCGTCGAGGCATACCGACCGTCTCCAGGCATCCCGGAGCTGCATCTCTGGTGTGGAGCGGCCGGGACACGGCGAGGTGACGGCCACCGTGGTGTCGACCAAGTAGGCGCGAGGTGATCGACGGTGGATGCGATCTTCGAGCTCGCACGAGCGCGGAGTCGGTCCCGCGATGTAGGCCACGCGTGCCATCAACGCCAGGAGGCCGCCGAGGCAACGGGTCTCGTCGGCGATATCGACGAGGCGGGCCAGTGAGAGGCCGGGCGACTCGAGGAACAGCATGGCGTCCATCGCGTCGCGAACGTCGAGCGGTACCGCCTCCTTGATGTAGTGCACGGCCAGGGTGAGGAGCTGATGCTCTTCGTCTGGGATCCACAGGCCGTCGACCTCGCTCCGGCTCTGAAGGACAGAATCCGCGAGGACACCCGCGAGTGGCCATGGGGCCAAGCCCCGATGCACGTCGATGCAGAGGTTGAGGCCCTTCGACGTGTCGATGAAGACCCGCTCCGAGGCAAAGTGCTGCAGGAACGGGCGATGGTACGGCAGCCGCTCGAAGCCGGCGCGAAGCAGCGCCGCCTCCGTCGGTCCGAAACTCCTCTCCGAGACCAGCAGATCGACATCGGTTGCGATGCGATACGGAACCTGCCTCGCCAAGCGACGTCGGGTCACCGTGCCCTTGAAGAAGACGTGCTCAACATCGCGTAGCGCGACCGCCACCCGCTGTGCCGTCTCGTCGAGCAGCACGCTGTTCAGCTCGTTGGCGAGGAGATCCGACTTCAGCTGCGCGGCTCTTGGATCGCCCACCAACTCGAGTGCCGCGTGCACGTAGGGGGTGGCGGAAGAAGTACGAAGCCCCGGCATCGGAAGGTCCGATGCTGGGGCTTCGGCGTCGTCGCCGCGAAGTCGTGCGGCGGCGAAGCGCGTCCAGGTCAGGACGTCGGCATCAGTCACACGTCGAAGCTCCCCATTCACCTGCGACTCGGACCCTGTGAGCCACTAGGCGGCAAACCTCGCTGGGGGCGCAGCCGACGTGGTGCGCGCCCGACGACGCCACAGGCCTGCGAGCGTCACGATCAGGCCGAACACACCGTCCTGTGGGTACCCGGAGCGCCCCGCGGCGACCGTGCAGCCGCCGCCCTCTTCTACCGGGGGAGGCGGCTCGGCGTTGCCACCCGTTCCGCCCGCGCCTCCGGTCCCGCATACCGGTTGCCCGGGCTCGCAGATGCCGGCCCCGCAAGAGTCACCCTGGGTGCAGCTGTCCCCGTCATCGCAGGAAGCTCCGTCGGCCACGAGAACGTCACTCGGGCACGTTGCGCTCGCGCCGTCACACACCTCTTCCGCGTCGCAGTCGTGGGTGGCGCCGCGACAGGTCGTACCCGCCACTTCCACCGCGTCCGCAGGGCATGCCGTGCCCACGCCATCACAGACCTCCTCGCGGTCGCAATCGCCAACCGACGGCCGACACGTCGCGCCCGCGTTCGTTGGCGAACAAAGACCGTCGGCTTCGCCCGTCAACGCCGCCGAGCACGCCTGGCAGTCGTTCGGGTCATCATCGCCGCAGGCCGTGTCGCAGCAAAACCCGTCGGCACAGAAGCCGCTCGCGCACTCGTCATTCAGCCCACAGACACTACCCGTGGCGGCGATACCGTAGACATAAGCAGCACCAGACCGAGTCCAACCGTTGTGGCCACTCCATGTCGCTCCGACCACCACCTGGTCGACGTCGATTGAAACCGCGTTGCCAAAGTAATCCTGTTGGAACCCATCCGCGGCCACGAGCTTTTTCTCCTCCGTCCAGACGCCACCCGCCCGCACGAAGACGTACGCTGAACCCGAATCGTTGCCAGCATCGTCATCGCGATATGCGCCCACGACAGCCTTATCACCGTGGACGGCCACGCCCAATCCAAAGAGGTCCTCCGCCCCCGCATCGGACGCCGTTAACTTCTGCTGCTCTACCCACGTCGACCCATTTCGTACGAAGACGTAGGCCGAACCGGAACCGCTCCCGCCGTCTTCATCTTGGTGGGCTCCAATGATGGCAGTATCTGCCGACAGACTGACACGGACCCCGAACCAGTCTCCCGGGGCGGTGTCGGAGCCGACGAGCTGCTGCTGCTGGACCCACACGCCGCCAGTTCTCTCGAAGACGTAGGCGGATCCTATGCCAGAACCCAATGGATTGGGCGCTCCAACAACAGCGGTGTTGCCAGCGATGTCAACCGAGTACCCAAACCAATCACTCGCTGGCAACAGAGCAGTGAGCTTCTGACTCTCTGACCACGTGCTTCCGCTTCGGTCATAGACGTACACCGCACCTACACCATTGTTCTGCGATGCTCCAACCAGCACTGTGTCTCCCGAGATGCTCACCGAGCCCGCGAACCAGTCGTCACCCCACCAGGGCCCATCAGACGATATGAGCTTTGCCTGCTCAGCCCATACACCACCCGCCCGCGCGAAGACGTAAGCCGACCCTTCGTTCCCGAGGTTGCCGTCGGTCTGTGCACCTACGACGACGGTATTGCCGGAAGCGGCGACCGCATTGCCGAAGTACCGGTTGGACCCGGGGTCCGAGGCGGTGAGCTTCTGCTGCTCCTGCCAAGCCCCACCCGTCTTTACGAAGACATAGGCGGAACCTGAGTCACTGAAAGTACCGTCATCCCCCCAAGCTCCGACGATGACTGTGTCCGAGGAGATACCGACCGCCCCACCAAGATGGTCGAAGTCGCCGGGATCGGGTGCCACGAGCTTTTCAGGGGGGTCTTGACTCGCGTCGACCTGGTAGATGTGGGCGGAGCCCGATTGGGTACCGAGGTCGTCGTCGTCTCGCGCCCCAATGACCACCGTCGAGCCGGAAATGGCCACAGAAACGCCAAACTCATCCCCGCTCGCCGAATCGAGCGCGCTGAGTCGAGCCTTTCGCGTCCAGGCTCCCCCAGTCCGCACGAACGAATAGGCGATGCCACCGGAGTTCGTCCCTGCACCGACTACTGCGCTATCACCGGAGACCGACACGGCCCTCCCGAAAGCATACGTCGTGCTCGGAAGCTCCGGTGGGGTGAAGGTCTCCTGCAAGGACCACACCCCTCCACTGCGTAGATAGGCATAGGCCACGCCGGCCGGAGGCACGTTGGGAGCGCCGACGACGACCGTATCTCCGGAGACACCGACGGACGAACCAAAGAGATCGACCGAGCTGGGGCTCACCCCGAAGCCGAGAAGGGTCTGTTGTTCGGTCCAGGTCGTCCCATTGCGGACGTAGATGTAGGCAGCACCATCGTTCAGATGATTGATCGCCCCTATGACGGCCGTGTCCCCGGAGACGCTGACGGACCGTCCGAACCAGCTGTAGGGCGAGGCGTTTGACGGGAGCAGCTTCTGCTGAAAGACCCAGGATCCATTCGTCCAAACGAAGACGTAGGCCGACCCTGCCTCGGTCTGCACGTCGTCATCGGTGGAGTTGCCCACGACGAGGGTATTGCCCGAGAGGCTGACGGAGGAGCCAAAGAAGTCCCCCGGCTCGAAGTCGGGTGAGGTGATGTCTTGGATTTTAGTCCACGTGGTCCCACTCCGGGTGTAGGCGTAGACCGTGCCGTTCGCGGGAACGGCCGCGGCGTCGCCGGACACGCTCGCTGACCAGATGGGGTCGTTCGGCCCGACGCCCGGCGGCGTCAGCTTCTGCTGTTGCGTCCAGGTACCCCCGCTGTGGAAGAACACGTAGGCCCCGCCGTGCCCTGTAACCAGCGCCGTATCCCCGGATACGCTCACACTTCGCCCGAAACGCTGGTTCGCTACCCCGTCGGCGGCGAGAAGCTTCTGCTGATGCTGCCACAGCGGATCGACATGCAGAGGATAACGGGCGCCCCTCGGATCGATGTCGATGACCACGGCGTCGTTCTCCACCTGCAGACGGCTAGGTAGAGCCTTGCCCCGAGCATCGGTGACGAAGAGTCCATTCACGCTCATCACGCCCGCAGCTCGGCCGTCCTCCAACTGCACGTTCTGGTGGGGCCCGGACACAGGGTGCAACCCATCGGTGCCGATCACGATCTGCACCTCGGCATCTGTGCCGCATGCAGGAGGCGCGTGAACCTCGAATCCCTGTTCGAGCCCTAGCGGTCCATTCAAATACCACGCAGTAAGCGGACCGTGCTGCTGCCATACGTGGTTCTTCTGCGATGGGTCTACCCTGGGCGCGCTGGCCTCCAGGGGTTCTTGTACTCCTGGACACCCGTAGCTGCGTACGTTCAGACGAAGAGACCAATCTCCTTCGTGAGGTTCAACCGTGACGCTGTCCGCTTCGAACCCTAGGTTCAGAGCTTGCGCGGGATTGACCGCATGCCCCGCGGGCGAGACATCGTATTCTGAGCTTGCTTCGCGCTGTACGGCCAGCACGTAGGCGGCATGCAGCGCCGCCTCCGTCGGGGCAAGGTCCGTGCCGCTGAGCATCGGCGCTTCTGCGCCGGGTGGGGCCGCTTCCTCATCCGTGACACACGCCCCCGCGAAGGAGAGGTGAGCTCCGATGAGCAAGGCCCAGCGTGCAAGTAGTCTCGACGTCCGGCGCGGAGGGGTCGGTGTGCATCGCACGAATACATCGGTGTTTGGTTCTCGACGGTGAAACATGTGCCCGCCGCATGTGGTGTGTCGAGGCGTACGATCATTCATACCCGCGTTCCGGCAGCGGGTCCGTCAACGAACTGGGCACAGAAGACACGAAGCCCCAGCACCGAATCGATTACGGGGGCTTCGTGGGTGTGGCGGGACGTCGGCGTGAGCCGACATGCTTCACCCGTTCACGGCTGAATGTCGATGCACAGGTTGAACGTGCCGAATTCGAAGGCGTCGTAGCCATCGACGAAGATGTGGTAGTCGCTCGCCGCGGTGACGGGGAAGGAGATGGTCTCCGGACCCGCGTTGAAGTCGTCGGAGCAATCCAGCTGGTTGAGCGCGTTTCCGCAGTCGTTGGCATCGGTAGCCCAGAGCACGTAATCCCAGCAGCCCGGGGCGCAGGTTCCCTCCGACGCGCAGATGCTGGTCTGACAGTCCGGGCCGAGGCCGACGGTGGCCGTCAGCGTGCCGCTGATCTGGGGCGTGACCCGGTAGACGCGATCGTGCCCGCCCACCTCGGTGCCCTGGCACGAAGCCGTGGGTGCCCAGATGTAGTCGTCGCCATAGCCGTTGGTGTTGGACGTGCCCATGAGCGCCAACCCCTGGGCGGGGAAGAGTGGCTCGCCGTTGCATAGGTCGAAGAGGCTGTTCGTCTCTGCCTCACAGGTCGACGAGCAGCCGTCGCCGGATGTGGTGTTGCCGTCGTCGCACTCCTCATTGGTGGTGAAGTTGATGACGCCGTCGCCGCACGCGGCCGCCTCGAGCGACATCGACAGGACGTAGTCACCCGTGGTCGAAGGACCGTTGCCATCCGGGCCGCCGTCGACGAACAGGTGGAAACCGGGCAGGAACGTCGGATCCCAGTCGTCGCAGATTTCTTCCTTGTCGGGGAAGAAGTCGTAGCAGCCGCCACTGACCCCGAGGGAGCCGTCGGTGCAGGAGCCGGGCAGCCGGAAGTAGAGCGTGGGGTTCAGTGTGCTGTCGAGGTCGCGCTCGACCTTGACGCGGAAGGTACCGGGCTGGGTGACGGCCACGTCGTACACGTTGTCACCACCAGCCGACGCCGCAGGACAGAAGGGGTCTTGGTAGTCGTCGTTGTTCGACTCGGTGATCTCACCGCAGAGGCTCAGGTTCGTGCCCTGGGTGAGGGTGATCACCTCGCCGTCGCAGGTGTCGGTTCCCGTCTTCGGTCCCATGCAGGCCATCGGAGGCATGCCGCCCGTGCCGCCGGTGCCACCGACGCCACCCGTGCCTCCCGAGCTCGAGGTTGAGGTCGTGGTGGTCGTCGTTCCGCCCATGCCGGACGACGTAGAGCTGCTCGTCGACTGGGTGGTCGTGGTGTCGTCGCCGCAACCCGTGCTCAGCGAGGCGAGAAAGAGCGGCATGGCGGTGAGTGCAAAGGCGTACGGAAGAAAGCTGCGCATGAAGAATCGGTCCCCCAAGGTGTTCGACGAATCGGGCTGAGAGCTACTATGGCCCATCCGACGCTACAATTCGAGTTGGATCGTCGAGCGCTCTAGGCGCAGTCGACACGGTCGAAGTCGGCGGGCACGACGGAAGCATCGTGGACGATGACGAGCACCCGACCTCCTCGCGCGAGCTCGGTCAGCTGCTCGCGAAGCCACGCGCGCGCCTCACGGTCGAGCCCCGCCTCGGGCTCGTCGAGCACCATCACGCTCGGGATGGTAGCGCGCGGGATGAAGAGTCGGGCGAGAAAGAGACGGCGCCGCTCGCCCCCCGAAAGAGACCCGGCGAGCGCGTCGAGTGGCGTGCTCTCCCGTGCTCGCAACGTCGAAAGGAGGTCGACCCTCGCGAGGGCTTGCTCGAGCTCGTCGTCCGACGTCTCCAACGGAGCTACGAGCCGCAGATGCCAACCCACGGTGCGATCCGGCGCGAGGTAGGGGGACTGGGGCAAGTAGACCGCAGCCGCTCGAAAGGAGGCCAAAGCCTCGCTGTCCACCTGCGCTCCGTCGAACCTCACCGCGCCGGATGTGGGTCGGATGAGGCCGAGCAGGCAGTGTGCGAGCGTCGTCTTGCCCGCGCCATTGGGGCCCGCGAGGGTCAAGCCGCGGCCTGGCGGCCACCGATGGCTCACCGGCGCGGGCGTCGCTCTGTCGGCTCCCGGATAGGTGACGCTCACTTCATCGAGCTCGATCAGCTGCGGGGAGACCGCTTCGTCCCGGGTGCGCGCGACGTCGGCACCATCGAGGTAGCGAGCGAGCAGACGTCTCTGAGGCGCCGCGTGGGCGAACGCCTCAGCGCTCCGCACCAAGCTGAGCGCAAACACGAAAGCAGCGCCACCGAGCACACTCGCGCGCGAGACGAACGCGAGGTCGAAGCCGGCGAGCTGGTTGCGGAGCAGCGTCGAGACCCCGATGCCGAGCACGATCAGGACGACGGGGGCGAGGCCGATGAGGGCGCTGACGGTCTGAGCGCGGCGCCGCATCGCCGCCGAGTGTGCACCGTGTTCGAACATCGCTTCGGCCAAAGCCTGCTCCTGACCGTGAACCCGAATCTCGGCCGCCCCCTCGAGCAGCACATCCAACTCCGCGCCGAGCTCTGTGAGGTGACCCCAGGACGCCAGCTCCGCCTTGCGGATGGCGCGCTGTCCCGGCGCCACGATGACAGCGAGCACAGCCATGGCGAGAGCACCGAGCACCAACCACAGGGCACCGAGGAAGTAGACGACCGCACCCGCGGTGAGCGCCAGCGCGCAGCCGTCGGCGAGCAGCCGTGGCATCACCTGCACCTGGAGATCGACGTGCCGGTGAGCGGCGTCGACGATGCGCCAGGTCTGCTCTTCGTGGGAGCGTGCCTTGAGGGTCACGATGTCGGTGGCGCGAATCGCGCTCACCAGGCGCCGCCAGAGTCGATTTTCCGTCGACTCCGCCACCCAACCGGCGAGGACACCGCGGACCACCCCCATTCCGCCGGCCGCAATGGCCACGACGAGGGCGGGCGTACCCTCGCCCTCCGTCCAAGCCAGGAGGGCCATCGGAGCCGCGAGGCGCGTCAGAACATCCAACAAGGCGACCGCGCCGAGCGACGGACTGACGTTGAAGGTGACGGC
The DNA here is from genome assembly GCA_030426145.1 of Polyangia bacterium. Taxonomy (GTDB): domain Bacteria; phylum Myxococcota_A; class Polyangia; order Polyangiales; family Polyangiaceae; genus JAPYTK01. The sequence continues at coordinate 30,143 of JAUHZF010000016.1, read as the reverse complement.
CGGTGAACGTTCCATGCGGTGAAGCAACAGCTACCATGACCGTTGTGCCGTCATGACCGCCGGTTCGAGCTGGACGCGACGGCCCCCACACCAGACCCTGACCTCCCATGTTCCCAGAACCACAGCGATGGCTTCGACGTGCCGCCCGCGGGCGATTCGCCGTGGCTGCAGCCCTGACGGCGCCGTGGGTGGTGCGGCGGCTTCGGGCAGAGGGGCTGGAACGCACCTTGACGCACATCACGCAGTTGAGCCCGTGGACGGTTCGCGCCATCCGGCGGGCTGCAGGACACCTCGCGACGGAGGACGCACAGGTCGCGGTGGCATGGGCGTTCAAGATGGCGCCCCATCTCGAAGGGGCTTGCTTGGAGCAGGCACTGACCCAATACGTCCTCCAACGTGACGATTCGGTGCAGTTCGTGGTGGGGGTGAAGCGCGACGACGCCTTCGGGGCACACGCCTGGGTCGAAGGTGACGTGACCCCTGACGATGCACGAGACTTCGCTCCCATCCTCGTGCGAGGTGAGCCGTGAGCGGTTTCGCCGTCACGGTTGGCGCGAGTGCCGACACGTTGAAGGCCGTGGTGGAGGCGATGACCCATCGTGGGCCTCTTCGTGCCACCCACCGGACGGACGCCTCCGTTTCGGTGCAGCTCGATCGGGACCCCGTACGGATCGCACGGAGAGAGCACCTCAGCCTCGTCGGAGACATTCGGCTCGACAATCGCGGCGAGCTGCTCACGCGGCTCGGAATCTCGGATGACATCGACGACAGGGAGCTCGTGCTCTCGGCCTACACCACCGATGGCCCTCAGGTCTGCCGGACACTCCGAGGCGACTTCGCCTTCGCCGTGATCGACGAAGCCGAGCAAAGCCTGTTTTGTGCACGCGATCCGTTTGGTGCCCGGCCCCTCTACTACGCGGAGGGCCCTGGATTCATGGCCTGTGCCTCGGAGCCGGCTGCGCTCACACGGCTACACACTGTTCCGCGGCGTGCCAACCTGGAGCAAGTCTCCTTGTTGGTGGCCGGCTACTACAACGAGGCTGGCCCCACGGTGTTCGAAGGTGTGCATGCACTGCCTGGGGGCCACACGCTGTCCTATCGGGACAGCGCCAGCCGGATGCAGCGCTTCTGGGCTCCTGATCCGTGGCGTCGACGCGACGTAGACCTCGACGAAGCCGCGGCACTCGTGCGTGAACAGGTGCGCAGCACGCTGAAACGACGTGTCGGCCATGGCGACGTCGCCGTCTACCTGTCGGGGGGGCTCGACTCGGCCATCGTCGCCGGTGAGCTCGCGAGCCTGCGTCGTGAGACGCGTGGTCCGAGTCCCACCATCGTGCACGCCAGCTTTCCGGGCAGCACAGACGACGAAACAGACTACAGCGACGCTGTGGCTGACATGTGGGGCTTGCCTCGCATCAACACGCGTCCACTGAACCAACCCGACCGCCTCGCGCCCTCTCTCCGGCGGGCTCCAGATGTGTGGTGGGACCCACGCTTGGGCATGTGGGAGGATCTCTGCGAGGTTACCCGCGACGCTGGGATCACCCGAGGCCTCACGGGCGACGGCATCGACGAGTGCCTGGCCGGCACGGGTTCCGAGTGGGCTGACGACGTCTCGCTGCGCGGCATCGCCCGCGCGCTGAAGGGCTCGGGCCTGTTGCGGCGACCCTGGTCTCGCAGCCGTTGGCACCAGCTGATCGCGGGCAGCGTGTTGCCTCGTTTCCCTCGGGCGGGCGTCCACCTCGACCGCGGCCAAAACGTACTCGCCTCCGGGTTCTCGACACGGGTGAAAGCGCATCGCTTGGAGCGGGCGGCGCGGCATCGAAACCGCGCGTATCCGGACCTCGTGAACCGCGACCTGTGCAGCGTGTTCGAAGAAGGCGACACGAACGTCGTGCTTGCCGCCAACGAGAGGGTCGGCGCACACGGCGGCATCGAGATCCGCGAAGCGTTCATGGACGTCGACCTCGTCGAGCTGCTGCTTTCGCTACCGCATGAGCACCGGCACACCGTGGGACTCGACAAGCCCAAACCCGTGCTTCGACGTGCCATGAAGCATGTTCTCCCCGAGAGCGTCGCCTCGAGGCCGGTGTCCGGGACCTACGTCGACGTCTTGTCTCAGGTCTTGTTCGAGCCCCCGATCCGCGCCGTGGACCGTGTATTTTCAGCTCCTTCGCGGCTTCTCGAGGCCGGCATCATCAGGCCCGAGATCGCGCATCTCTTGCGAGAGAACCCCTCCCAGCTGCCCGCCGGCTACTCGAGCGGCAGCTGGGCAATGCAGGCTACGAGCCTCGTAGCCATGGAAATCCTTCTAAGACAGCTATAATGAGGATGAAGATGAATCCCAACGACCAGAACAAGGACCGGGCAACCACCGAGAACACCTCGGTTCCCCGCCGGCCGTACGTCGCCCCGGTGCTGACGCAGTTGGGGAGCATCGAGGACCTGACGCGCGGTGGCTCGGGTCGCTCCCCGGACGGGCGCTTCTTCCGCTTCAAGACCTGAGAAGCGAGCATGCGCTACGCGCTCCACGGCTTCGTGGTCGAAGCGAGCGCCCCTCTGTCTCTCCTCGACGAGACGTCGGCGTCCGACGATCCGACGCTCTCGATCAACGTTGGGCCAGCCCAAGAACCGCCGGGCCTGACGGACGCGAGCATTCTCTATCGCGTCGTCTTCGACGACGCGGGAGGCGTTCCCTACTGGACGGTCGCGCGCACGGACCGCGGGACGTTGCTGCGCGTGCACGAGCGCGCGGACTTCTGGATCCGGGGGGGAAACATCGACGTCGTGCCGTGCCCTGAGATGTCGTGGGCCGTCGTCGAGCAGGTCTTGGTCGACCTCGTGGCGCCCCGGGCACTGCACGCGCTCGGTTTCCCTTGCCTGCATGCATCCGCAGTACGGCTCACATCAGGGAAGGCGGTCGCCTTCACGGCCGAAGCGGGCACGGGGAAGTCGACGCTCTGCGCAGCACTGGTGGCTCGGGGAGGGCAGCTGCTGTCCGACGACGCCATCGCGCCTCGCATCGAGGCACGCCGCTTGTGGGTCCACCCTGCTTATGGCTCGTTGCGGCTCTGGCGCGACAGCACCGTCGCCGTCTTCGGCCACGATGACTTTCCCACCGCCGCACGTCACCAGAAACACCGGGTCGCATGCGACCGCGGAGAAGCCACGTCGCTCGAGGGACTCTTCGTTCTGGAACACCAACGCGCTCAGGTCCGGCCTTCACGCACCCGCATGACCTCATCCGAGGCGCTGCGAAAGCTCGCCGAAGGCATCCACCGCCTGGTTGCCGACGAGCCCAAAGCCTGCGCGGCCGAGTTCGAGCTACTGAGCGAACTCGTGGCGCGTGTACCTATCTTTCGGCTGCGGTTCTCGCACGACTATCGTGCGCTCGACGCCGTCGTGCAGCTGGTGGAAGGCGCCTGATGTCGAACGCGGTTCAGACGAGCTCGATGAGGCCGCGGCGCTCGAGATCGCCCAAGAGGTGCTCGAGGTCCTTGGCCGCGGTCTCGAGGGTAACCCCGTCGTAGGCCTGCACGATGGCTTCACGCATCTCAGCGACGGATGCTTCTTCCTTCAGCATGGCCCAGACCGAGGCGCCCACTTCGTTGAGACCGAAGTAGGTTCCGCTCGCCAGGTCGAGCAGCACCGTCTCATCGTCGAGCTCACGCGAGAGCACTTCGGAGCGAACCCGGAGACGTTGGTCATCGCGAAGGGTCATGTTCATGGGGACGTCTGCGTTAGTTTCGCCCTGACGCCGGCAAATTCATACCGCAAGCGCAGAACATCCCCCTCGGATTCCACCACCGGGTGTGGGAAAAGCCACAGAGGAAGGCCCCAGTGGCGAGCGCCGTCCGGGTTCCAGGGACAGCTGGTCACCGTGTATCCGTGGCCCAGGTCGAGCGTGAACCGCATCAACACCCCGTCTACGCGACCGACGGCTTCGACGTCGAACTGGGCGTCGACCTGGGCCGGTGGTTCGGCCAGATCGACGTCGCAAACGACGACAGCCGGCCCACGACGAACGAGGCGCGAAGCACGCTCTCGCGACAGGAGGGTCATCTCGGGAGCCTCGGGCCGCAGTCGTGCCAGGGCACTGAAGTCGATGCCGTAGTCCGACGACCAGCGGCCGACGCGCTCCGCGGCGAAGAAGTGCTCGGCGAGGAGATCATCGTTTGCCGCGATGGGTACGACCTCGACGAGCATGCGGCGGGGGACCAGACGCGCGCCGGGACGAAGCAACCGCTCGTGCGCGTCGCGCGTGAACGCGAGGATCTGCTCGTCGAAGGGCTCGTTGCCCACCAACTCGGACACCATCACGTCGGCGCGCTCGGGGACGGATACGGACGTTGAAGTTCCCTGGACGATGACGATGCGCTCGGCAACGCCGTTCTCTGCAAAGAGCTTCTGGGCCACTGCCGTCATTCCGGTACGCTCGATCGCGTAGACGCGCTCGGCACCAGCTTGGGCTGCCGCCACGCTGAGCACCCCCGTTCCACTCCCCACGTCGACCACCACATCCCCTGGCTTCACCGTGGCCCGTATGGCTTCGACGTAGGCACGCGTGCGGGGCTCGTCGGAGAGCATGGCGATGTGGTCGCGTGCTCCCCCGAAACCAGGTGCCGCCGGCGCGTACCGAATGTCGGCCTCTTCGTCTCCGATGAGGACGCCGTGACGGAAGAGCTCGACCAGCGTCGATGAGAGCTCCATCCAGTCGAGGGTCGTGTCCGAGGCCGTGGTCGCCATGGCTTCTGCCAGGGTCGCACCGTGGCGGAATAGGTGGAGAACCGGCAGTACGGACGACTGCGCTCGAACACGCTCGCCAGTGCCTGTCGCGAGGTAGAGGAAGTCGTCGCGCAAGACGATGCTCACCTCCGAGGCAAGCCGCAGCCTCGTGTCGCGCGCCAACCCCGACATCAGCTGAGCTTGCCACGGCGCAGAGCGCTCTTCCAGGCGGCCACACGGGGATGTGAAGTGAAGGACACAGGCGCAGCGTAGCCAGAAGTTCTCAGAATATCATGATTTTAGCGATACTCGCGCAAACGCTCGGCGAGCGCGAATGAACGCCGAGCTACTCGCATCGAGCCTCCCAACACGAAGGAGGAACACGATGAGAAGAACCCCTACTGGCGTCCTATTGGCCCTGGTGACGGTGGCCCCCGGAAGCGCTGGGGCAACGGAGCTGAGAGCCGAGACTGGCATCAGCGCCGCAGGAACGGAGTGGCGCGGCGACGTCGCCGGCTACGGGCACCTCGCGCTCGGCGTTCGGTTGCTCGACTACCTCGGGATCTACGCGAGAGGAGACGTCGGGTACGCCGCCGTCGACACGCGCATGCTCACGCTGTTGTCGTTGGGCGTGCAGGGATGGACCCCAATGCTCGGACCGCTGCGCATTTTCGGTCGTGCGGGTTTCATCCACCAACACGAAGAATCCTGGAGCGTCGTGGCCGGCAATGTCGGGAGTGCGCTCCTCGGGATTGGAGACGGCATTCGGCATCGAGCGGGTGTAGGCACTGGGCTCGGCGTTGAGGTGCCGTTCTGGAGCAAGCGTGGGTTCACCTGGTTTGCCAAGGTCGACGGCACGGCCAACATCTTCCCCGACCCCCTCGGACCGCGCGTCTACGGCGGCGGCGGTGTGGGTCTCGGCTTCGACTACGAGCTGTGAGGTGACCATGCGAAAGTACACGCTGCTGCTCGCACTTCTGGTTGGGGGGTGCGCCGAATGGACCGAGCTCGAGGACGTGAGCTGCCCGCCCGAGGGCACCGACCTCACGTGGGAGAACTTCGCACGGGGTTTCATGATCGCGCACTGCAACAGCTGCCACTCTGTGGACACCCCCGATCGCCAAGGGGCACCTCGCGCCTACGTGTTCGACACCTACGAGCAAGCACACGCCCTGCGCGAGCGGATCTTCATTCGCTCGGCGGCGGACAACGTGACCATGCCACCGGGCCCCGACGACCCGCCGCTCGAGGAACGCGACATGCTCGCCGAGTGGATCGCCTGCGGAGCCCCGGCAGACTGACAAACGGCGGAAGCCCCCTGCGCACGAGGCGCAAGGGGCTTCCGCTCACCCGCGAAGGGGTCTCAGTACTGCCGAATGCAGAGGTTGAAGTTGCCCATGTCCCAGGGGTTGTAGCCATCGACGAAGAGGAAGTAGTCGTGCGCAGCCTCGCCCCAGAACACGATCTCTTCCGAGCCGTAGACGACGCGGTCGGAGCAAGCGACCTGCTCGTTGGTGTCGCCACAGGTGCCGCGGGTGGCCCAGAGTACGGTGTCGAAGCAGCTCGCCGACATCGTGCCCTCGGCGTCGCAGATGTCCGTCTCACAGTCTGGGCCTACGCCGACGCGAGCCTTCACGAGACCGGTGTGGGTGGCCGTGAATCGGTAGACGCGGTCAGGTCCGCCGGCGGACAGGCCACTGCACGTGCCGCCTGCGACGGCCGTTCCTGCGTCGGTGCGACCGTAGGTGGTGTCGCTGTGCGCGGTCATCGAACCCTGGTCGAAGATGGGCTCTCCGGGGCAGGTGTCGTAGATGGGGTTCGCTTCGACCACACAGCTGCTGGAGCAGCCGTCGCCGTCGACCCGGTTGCCGTCGTCGCACTCCTCCGTCCAGTTCTGGACGGAGTCGCCGCAGGCAGCGGGTTGGAGCGAGAGCTCGAGCTCGTACGTGCCCGTCGTCTGGTTGCCGTGTGCGTCTCGACCGCCGTCGACGATGAGGTGGAAGGAGTCCAGGAACGCTGGGTCCCAGTCGAAACCAAAGTCTTCGTGGCTGTCGAAGAAGTCCCAGCAGCCTCCGCTGCTGTTGCCCGTCTCATCGCTACACGCACCGGGGATCAGGGACTCCGGGTAGCGGATGTACATGGTCGGGTTGAGCAGACCGCCATCCTTCTTCAGCCGAACCTTGAGCGTGCCCGGGGCGGTCGTCAGGATGCTGTAGACGTTGTCGGGCGAGAAGGCCTCGGCAGGGCCGCAGAATGGGTCCCTGTAGTCGTCCGTGGCGTTGGTGAGGTCACCACACAGCGTGACCGTGTCTCCGCTGTTGAGCGTGATCGCCTCGCCGGGGCAGGTGTCCGTGCCGGTCATGGGGCCCACGCAGGTGGCCGGCTCGATGACGGGCCCGCTGCCGCCTTCGCCGCCGCCGCCGCCTTCGCCGCCGGCGCCGCCTTCGGCCATGCCGCCTTCGCCGGTGCTGCCGCCGGTGGCGTCGCCGCCGGCGCCGGAGCTGGAGGTCGAGGTGGCGTCGCCGCCGGAGCTGGAGGACGCGGCGTCTCCGCCGGTGCCGGCGGTGGTGCTGCCGCTGGGATCGGCGGCGGGCTCCTCGGTTTCACACGCGACGAGCGCTAGGCCGCCGAGCAGGAGGGTGGAGACGAAGAAGGGGTGGGAGAGGGTCTTCGAGCGAAACATCCGGTTCATCCTTGGGTGAGGCTCAGTCGTTGAGCCGAGAGGTCACGCCGCGTGATGGATGAGCGGCGGGGAATGATGGTCTTCGTGCCGACGCAGAGGTTGGCGTCACTGGGAAGAAACGGATGCGCGCACCTCATCTTTAGGCCCTTCTTCGGGGCCCGAGGCGGATCGCGCGGAGAGCTGGCCTGTCCTCAGCCGCCCGCGGGGAGGTTCACTCCGTGAGGATGAACAGGCCCCAGGGGCCGGCTTCGGCCACCGGCTCGCCGAGCACGGGCGCGGTCGTGGAGACCGTGCCCACGACCGCCCTCGCGCCGGATTCTTCGATGCGACGACGGAGCTCGGCGGGCGTGTCGAAGGCGTTGGGGGCGATCTCCTGCCGGGGATCGATGCTGCGGTCGCGCACGAAACGACGTGGGTCGGCGCTGCCCGCTTCGATGGCGTAGAAGCGGTAGTCGCGGACCTCGAGCAGGATGGGGCCGTGCGCGGTGCGCGCGGCGTCACCGATGGCGACCTCGTCGACGCGTGGCGTGAAGCGATCGAGGCGGGCGTACCAGGGGCGGAGCACCACCGCACCCAGGGCCACGAGCGCCGCGAGCGCCAAGCCGACCACGCGACCGCGCGGGGACGACAACCAGGCGCGAAGCGATGGCGCGACGTAGATCGCCATCGCCAACCACACCGCCAGCACCGCACGGCCGCTGTGGTGGGTGGGGGCGCTGCCCGGGAGCGACGCGAGCGACAGGGCGACCAACATGCCGCCCAGCACCAGGGCCACCCGACGACTCGCTGGGGACTTGGTGCCGTAGCGCGATCGATGGCCGGCCACGAAAATGGCCAGCGCCACCAGCTCCGGCTCCTCCCGACAGAGCGACGAGAGATAGGTGAAGAACGAACCCGTTCCTCCCAGCGCACGCTTGTAGGCCGAGACCCGCGCCGCGAAGTGCAACGCGTCGCCGTGGGTCATCGCGTTGTGCATGAGCCAGCCCGAGGGGCCCACCGCGGCGATGGCCGCCGCGACGAGCCACGCCGGTCGCTGGTCGCGCCATGCATCGACCGCACACATCAACCCGAACAGCGCCGTCGCGGGCCAGGGCTCGTAGCGACAGAGGCAGGCTGCCGCCAGCGCGAGGCCGCCGAGCATGCGGTGGCGAGAATCGGTGCTGGCTAGGGTCGCCACCCCGAACACGGTGAGGGCTGCGGTGGGGAGCTCGGGCACCGTAGCCACGCCGAGGTAGGCGCTCCACGGAAGCACCGCGCACAGGACTGCGCCCCACAAGGCATCTCGTCGCTTCGGCCACCACATGCGGCCGGCCGCGTAGAGCAACAGCACCGCCAGCACCCCCAGCACCACCGCCGTCGCCTGGGCCACGCGCACCGTGCGCCCGAAGAGCGTCATCGCCGACCCGTAGAACCAGAACGGCAGGGGGAGCCAGCTCGTGCCCGTGGGATCCAACACCGGCGCTTCGGCCCAGCGCTGGGCCAGAACCACCCGTGCAAAATCGTCGTCGCTGACCGCGCGAAAGCCCGACGCGAGCACGGCCCCGCTCACCGCCAGTTTGACGGCGGCCAGGAGCGACAGATCGCGGGACAGGGAGCGCACCGCATGCGCTTTACCACCAGGTGGCGCCGAGGGGAGAGGCCGTGCGACGCTGAGGTGTGGCGCGCGCGCTGGTGATCCTGACCGCAGCCCTCGTCGGAGGCTGCTCGACGCAGCACGACGAGCCGGATCCGAAACCGACGATCCCCACGGCCACCGCCGTTCCGTCCAGCTCCGCCACCGCTTCGGTGGCGCCGCCACCTCCCGCCCCCGTGAAGGTCATCGCGGGCGGCGACGTCTACTTCGGGCGCTTCGTGGGCAAGCGACTGCTCGCCGACCCCCAGCTCGACCTGCTCACCGCGGTGCAGCCCTGGCTCGACTCGGCCGACCTGCGCTTCGTCAACCTCGAGTGCCAGCTCAGCGACCAGAAGGGCCTCACGGTGCATCCCGACAACCAACTCGTCTTCGTCGGGCCACCTTCGGGCGCCGCCGCGCTGAAGCGCGCGCACATCGACCTCGTGTCCCTCGCGAACAACCACATGTGGGACTTCGGCAAGGACGCCCTCTTCGAGACCTTCGACCACCTGAAGCGCGCCGGCGTGCGTTACGTGGGCGCCGGGCGCACCGAGGCCGAGGCCTACGGGCACGTCGTCGTCGAAGCCAAAGGACGCCGCCTCGCCTTCGTCGCCGTCACCGGGATCTGGAATCAGGGCCCGCTCGAGAATCACCCCGCGCGCACCTACGTGGGTCGCGCCGACGCCGACCGCATCCGCGCGCAGGTCGCGGCCGCGCGCGAAGACGCCGACCTCGTGCTCGTGAGCTACCACGGCGGAAGCGAGTACCTCGCCGGGCCCACCATGTTCGTGCGCGAGGTGCTGCACGCCGCGGTCGAAGCCGGGGCCGACGTCGTGATCGGCCATCACCCGCATGTGGTGCAGGGGATCGGCTGGTATCGAAACGTGCCCATCCTCTACAGCCTCGGCAACGTGACCATGGGCGCCCACGTCGACCACCCCTGGAGCCGCTACGGCGCCTTGGCCCGCCTCACCTTCCCCGCCGAAGGCCGCATCCCCGAGGTCGAGCTCTGCCCCTTCGGGATCCGCGCGTCGTCGCCGACGCCCCTCGAGGAGGAGGGCGGTGCACCCGCGGTGAACATGTTCTTCCAGAAGGTGCGTGCCCTGAGTGGCCACGTCGCAGGGAGCGACCTCGATCCCCCGGGCCCCGATGGCTGCGCCCGCGTGCGGCCACCATCGACTCCGGTGCCGGGCGGAATTCCTTAGCTGGAGCGCAGCAGCAGGGCGCGCACGGTGGGCTTGATGTCGACCACCTCCTCCTGCCACAGCTGACCGCCCAGCTCGCCCATCGACATGCGGGCGAGGTAGGTCACGATGAGCTGGAGGATGGCATCGCGTGCGCTCACGCCGGGGGCGAGGCGCTCCTTGCCGTAGGTCTCCACGAAGACCACGAGGGTGGTCACGATCTGAGAGAATTCGTCGACCACCACGTCGTAGCTCGGGCTGCCCGGCTCGAGCATGCTGCGCAGAACGATGCCCAGCAGCGCGCGATGCTTCTGCTCGAGCTCGAGCAGGCTTCCGACGATGGCCATGACGACCTCGTCGTAATTCTCCGCCGTGGGTGGCACGAGCGCTGCGCCCAGGGCTTCGCGGATTTCGTCGAAGGCGCGTTTGACCACCTGGGCGTAGAGCTTGTCCTTCGACCCGAAATGGTAGAGCAGCGACGGCCGGCTGATCCCGGCCATGCCCGCGATGTCCTCGAGACGTGCGCTACGCAAGCCGCGCTCGCCGAACACCTGCTCTGCCGCCCGCAGAACCCGCAGCGAAGTGGCCTCGTCGAAGGCGTCTTTTCGCGGTCTTCCCATTGTCTTCGAGCGTCGTTCCGCGCTCATCGGTTGTCAACACACGCGGGGTCGGTATGGGGGAAGGTACGCATCGACACCACCAATGGCGCACCATTGCGTCACGACGAACCGATACAGCCGTATCAATGCCACGCGCTCTTCTCGTACGCATGGTGGGCTTTTTGGACTCGGCGGTAGACTGACTTGCGACGAAGCCGTATCAAGTGAGGGCTCGGAACGGACGAACATGATGAAACGAACGATGATCTTCGTGGCCGCGGCGGCCCTGCTCGCGGCCTGTGGCGGAGAGAACGTCTTCTCCGAGCCGACGACCACGAGCGGCAATGGCAGTGGCGCCGGCAACACCACGGGCGTCGGGGGGGAGACCGCGGGCGCAGGAGGCGACACCTCCACCACCACCGTCGGCAATGGTGGGAGCACCGGCGTCGGGGGCGGCACCCCCACGACGGCGCCGGACCCCGAGCTTGCGGGCCCGTACACGACGGCCGTCATCGACGACACCGTCACCGTGCCCGGCACCAACGCCGAGGTCGCCATCCACTGCGTCTACCCGACGGCCGGGCCCGACGCGGGGCCCTATCCGGTGGTGGTCCTCGGTCACGGCTTCAACATCGCGCCGAGCCTCTACTACAGCTACGTCGAGCACCTCGCGAGCTTCGGCTACGTCGCCCTCACCGTCGACTTCCCCACCAGCTTCGTCTTCCCCAACCACGTGGAGAACGCACAAGAGCTCGCCTACGGGATCGACTGGGCCGGCGCCCACGCCACGGTGGGTGCGGTGGCCGACGCCACCAACGCCGGCAGCACGGGTCATTCGCTCGGCGGCAAGCTGGCCGTGCAGGCAGCCACCTTCGACAGCCGGATCAAGGCCGTCTTCGCGCTCGACCCCGTCGACGGTTCGATGAGCTGCAGCCCGCAGAACTGCCCCGACGTGACCAACATGCTGCCCATCCCGATCCCCACGGGCTTCATCGGCGAGACGACCGACGCGATCGGTTTTCAGTCGTGCGCCCCCGCGGACGACAACTTCACCACCTTCTACGGTGCCACCAGCTCCCCGAGCCTCAGCGTCGAAGTGCTCGGCGCCAACCACGTCTCCTTCGTCGACGACCTCCAGGCGTGCGGCCTGTCGTGCAGCTTCTGCAACGCCGCCACCGCGATGCAGGACGACGTGCGCCTGCTCAGCCGCGCGATGATGGTCGCCTTCTTCGAGCGCCACCTTCGCGCCGACACCCGCTACGACGCCTACCTCACCGGCGCGGAAGCCCAGATGCGGTACGTCGACTCAGGTCTCGCGACCATCGTGTCGAAGTAGCTCAGTGTCGAAGTAGCTCAGTAGCGACTGCGGTAGCTGCCGCCCCACGAGATCCCTCGCCCGTCGGCGCGCGCGGCCAACATCACGCCGGGCGCCATTCCCCCCGACAACCGGATGATGCCGAGCACGCCGATCCGGCGGCCTCGTGTGAGCACACTCGGGGCCCCGTTGGGCCACTGACGACGTTTGCCCATCTCGACCCCGAGCGCGTGTCGCTCGGCCGTTGCGAGGGCGAGGCCCGTCGTGCCCGGTAGCTGCAACGTGCGGGCGAAGTCGATGGCGAGGGTGAAGTCGCCCGACTGGCGGGCCGAGCGCAGCGTGCTCGACGAAACGGGGGCCGCGGTGACCTCGTGGCCCGACGACGTGAGCTTGGCCGCTACCGCTTCGGCGATCTGGCGCAGCTGCGGATGGGCGCCGTCGTAGATGAGGTTGGCCGGCGCACCCTCCCACCCGTCACCGCTACCGTTGCCGCCGCCGCTGACCCCCACGCCGAGGCGACCGATGGGGACGGCGTTGGCCAACCGCTGCGCCATGCCCGGCGCGCCCCACGACCCCGCGCGGTTGCCCGTGGCGAGCAGAGCCCAGCCCATCACGCCGCGGTCGAAACGCAGCGCGCCTTTCCTTCGCCCGTGCAGGCCCATGCCGAGCCAGCCGAGGTCGTCGCGCTTGGTCTCGAAGGCGCGCAGCGAGTCGTTGATCGAAGGGGCCGCATCGACCTGCACCCCTTCGAGAAACGACGCGCCTCGCGAGGCGTTGCGGTTGCGGGCCAGAAAAAGGCTCGAGCCAGCGGGGCGCGCCGAGAGCGCACCGGTGCCGTCGGGCTTGAATGGGGAGAAGCCCGCGGGGAGCAGCGCTGCGGTCGGGGCGCTGAGAAGAAATGCGAGCCGCTTGGGGTCGGCCTTGCCGAAGCCCACCACCAGGGGCCGATCGCGGAACGAGTGCACGTAGGGTGTGGTCTGGGCGAAGAGACCGCCGGCGGCGCGCGCACGACAGCGCTTGATGCTCCAGGCCAGGTCGTGGCCGCTGAGGCCGCGACCGCTCGCGGTGAGCAGACCTGGGCGCAGCTTGACCAGCGTCTCGCCGTCTTCTTCGAACGGCATGCCGTCGGCCAGGGTGGGGTAGACGCGGCCCCCCGCGTCACGGCCGTAGACGGGGTCGGCGATGGCGGGGCCGAAGATGGCCGCGACCGGATCGTGAAGGTCGTGGGGATCGATCGACGACAGCCGCCACGGCACGCGGAAGCGAAGCTTGCCGCCCACGGGCACGCGGCCCATGGCGTCGACGTCCCGGGTCAAGAGGCCGAGCGCCAAGCCGACCGGGCCGGCGACGAACGACCGGCGACCGATCACCGCACCACCCAGAGCTCACCCTTGGTCGCGACGACCGTGGCCGCAACCGTGGTCCCCGCGTCGGGAGGACAGACGGCCACCGCTTCCACCCCCGTAGGTACCGGCAGGCGGTAGCGCAGCTGGGCTTTGCCCGAGGCCAACGAGCGCACCTCGATCGCGTCGAGCCGCGGGGCGCCCACGTCGAGCGCGCTCACCAGCTCCGGCGCCCCATCCTGATCCAGATCGCCGATGGCGATCTGCGCGCCCACCCGGGCCACGATGCGGTCGGCGGGCTCGCCCGCATCGTCGGGAGCACGAACCAGCAGCGTGTTGTCACGCCGCAAGGCCACGGTTGGCGTGACCCTGCCGTCGACCGCCACGACCACCGTGGAGGCGATGGCGTCGCTCGGCCACTGGAGGTTCGGGAGCGCGGGCGGCGCGTCGCTCTCGTGGCAGGCGATCAGCTTCTGGCCGAGGCGCAGATCGTGAACCCAGGTGCAGGCGCTACCGCGACCGTTGGGCACGGCCTTGCCCTTCATCGTCGCGAGCGGTTTCAGCAGGGGGCTCAGACGCTGGCTGTCGCGGCGGTCGGTGAGGGCGACGTCGACGTAGCCGCGCCGCGACATGGAGGTGGGCCCCTCCACGATCGTCGCCAAGGCGATGGGCTGGCGCAGCGGGACCGGCGCGATGGGAGACAGGGTGTCCCACGTGGCCTCCGACTGGAGCATGGGCGTCTTGTCGCCGAGCTTCCAGGCCGCGACCCGTTGCCGGTTCACGCTCACCACCTCGCTAGCGCCGTCGCCGTCGAGGTCGCCGCAGGCCAAGGCGAGCACCCCCTCGTCGAGTTGGGTGAGCTTCGTCACCGTGGGAGCCTTGGGAAGCGCGAGCGGCGCGAGGTAGGTCCGCACCTCGGCGTCGAGGGGCGCGCTGGCCTGGCCGTGAAGCAAGGGTCCCGGCTGGGGTGCGCGCGCCCGCGACCAGATGCTCCGGGGGATGGGGTAGGCGTCCGCGGCGACCACCAGACGGCCGGCGACGAGGCTGGGTGTGAGCACCACCAGCGCCTGCGCGGTGGTCGCTTTGCGGGCGGCTTCGAGGGTGGTGGGGGCCGCTTGATGTTTCGCCGCCGCGCCGAGTCGCCCCGCCACCAGCGCGGCCAACCGTCCCGCCAGGGCCTCGCCGCGCGGGGCCTGCACGTCGGACTGCAGCGCGACCGTGACGACCTCGACGTCTCCGGGCACCCGCGCCAGCGTGCCGGCCAGCGAACGGGCCACGGTGTCGAGCGCCGACTGGGGCGCCACGCACCGTACGGGACAGGCCGTCGGGGCCGTCGCCGACGGCGCGGCCGAAGGTTGGGGCTCGGCCTTGGGCTTGGTCTGGGCGTGCAGGCCCAGCGGCAGGGCAGCCACCGCCACCGCCACCATCATCATCCCGAGCTGCCGTGCCATGCGCCGATGCTCTCACGTGGCCTCGCCGGGAGCCACTCGATCGACCCGGCGGGGCGGATCGCGCCCGTCGACCCGCCTCTCAACGCGACATTCGGCGTTGAGCAGGGCCGCGAGTATGCTGCCGGCGCATGCCCGGGTTGCTGCAGCACCTCGACCGCGAGCTCTTCCGGCTATCGGACACGCCGATCACGCCGCTGACCCTCATCCTGTTCGCGGTCGCCTTCCTTCTCGCGGCCATCGCCGGTCCGGCGCTGCGTGCCGTGTTGCGGCGACTGCTCGTCCCCGACGACGAGGCGGGCCCCGCGACCCAAGGGCCCGGGCGCTTCGGCACCTTCGGCGGCGTCTTCACGCCCAGCATCCTCACCATCCTCGGCGTCGTGATGTACCTGCGCGTCGGCTGGGTGGTCGGCAACGCTGGCCTCGCCGGTGCCCTCGCCATCGTGGTGATCGCGCACCTCATCACCTTCGCCACCGGCCTCTCGATCTCGAGCATCGCCACCAACCGCACGGTCGGCGTGGGCGGCGCCTACTTCATCATCAGCCGATCGCTCGGCGCTTCGGCCGGCGCAGCGATCGGGATCCCGCTCTTCTTCGGTCAGGCGCTGAGCGTCACCTTCTACATCGTCGGCTTCACCGAGTCGCTGAGCATGCTGTTCCCGAACCTGCCCGCCACGGCGGTCTCCTCGGGCGTGCTCCTCGTGCTCACGGCGGTGTCCCTCAAGAGTGCCGACCTCGCGATCAAGGTTCAGTACGTGGTCATGGTCGCCATCGCGGCCTCGCTCGTCTCCTTCTTCGCGGGCTGGATGCCCGAGGTGCCCATCACCGAGGCGGTGCACCGCATCGACTGGTGGGTCACCGACCGCGAGCCCTTCGCCAAGGTCTTCGCCGTGTTCTTCCCCGCCGTGACCGGGATCATGGCTGGCGTAGGGATGAGCGGCGACCTCAAGGAACCGCGCAAGTCGATCCCCAAGGGCACCCTGTGGGCCATTCTGGTCGGCTTCATCGTCTACATGACCTTCCCCGCTTGGCTCGCGCTGAACGCCTCCGCGGACACCTTGGCCGAGAACAAGCTGGTGGTCTTCGAGATCGCGTGGCTCGAGCCCCTCATCTACGTCGGGGTCTGGGGCGCCACCCTGTCGAGCGCGGTCGGCTCGATCCTCACCGCGCCGCGCACCCTTCAGGCCCTGGGTAACGACGGGCTCGCCCCGCGCGTCTTCGCGCGCGGCTTCGGTCCCAACCGCGAGCCGCGCGTCGGCATCCTCGCCACCTACGCCCTCGCGCAGACCGGCATCCTGCTCGGCGACCTCGACGTGATCGCGCCCGTGCTCACGATGTTCTTCCTCGCGACCTACGGCCTCATCAACCTCGCGAGCGGCCTCGAGAAGTGGGCCGCCAGCCCCAGCTACCGGCCCGAGTTCCGCGTGCCCGCGCCGGTGAGCCTCGCGGGCGGCGTGGGCTGCATCTACGTGATGAGCATCATCAACTTGCCGGCCATGGTCGCGGCCGCGCTCCTCTGCGGGTTGATCTACGCCATCGCGCAGCGGCGGATCTTGAACACGACCTACGGCGACGCGCGCCACGGGATCTGGGCCGCCCTCGTGCGAAGCGCCCTGCAGCGTCTACGCAAGACGGAGTTCCACCCCCTCAACTGGCGCCCGAATCTGCTCATCCTCGGCGGCGACTACGAGCGGCGCCCGTGGCTGCTTCGCCTGGGCAGCATCATCGTGCAGGACCGCGGGCTCGTGACCTTCGTGCAGATGATCAGCGGGGACATCGAGAGCAGCGCCGAGAAGTGGAAGAAGCTCCGCATCGACCTCGATGAGCGGCTGCAGGAGAAGTATCCGAACGTCTTCGGCCGCGTGGACCTCGTACAAGACAAGTACAACGGCGCGGTGCAGATCGCGCAGGCCTACGGGATCGGCAACCTCGAGGCCAATACGGTGATGCTGGGGTGGCCGCGGCGCGAGAAGGACCGGGTCGGCTACGTGCGCATGTTGCGCGAGCTCTCCAGCCTCGACCGCTCGCTCCTCATCGTGCACTACAACCACCTCCGCAAGCTGGGGAAGGCGCGACGCATCGACATCTGGTGGGGCGGCCTGCAGGGCAACGGCGGCCTGATGCTGCTGAGCGCCTACCTCATCACCGCCCACCACGAGTGGCGTCAGGCCAAGGTGAGCGTGCGCACGGTGGTCGACGACGAATCACAGCGACGCAAAGCCGAAGAGAAGATCCGCGGCATCCTCGCCAGCGCCCGCGTGGAGGGCGAGCCGGTGGTCATCTTGCGCGAAGGCCGACCGATCGCGGAGATCATGCACGAGCACTCCGCCGATGCCGACCTCGCGATCGCCGGGCTGCGCCTGCCACAAGAGGCGGGCGTCGACCGCTTCTTCGATCGCATGAACACGATCCTCAGCGACATGCCGACCACGCTGCTCGTGCACTCGGCACGCGACTTCGACGGTGAGCCCGTGTTGTTCGACCAGTCGATTCGGCAGGTTGGGGAAACCGAAGCTGCGCCCTGAGGTGTCGGACGCTGCAGCGCGGACGCTCTCCCGGGCATCGGATGTAACCGACGTCGCCAGGGAGCTGGACCGCAGCTGCAGCGAGCTCGCGTGAGCTACTTGGTGCTCTGGCGCTTCTCTTCGCGCTTCCGCGCGGCGTAGGCCTTGACCTTGCGCGAAGCGATCTCGAAGGCATCACGGACCGCGATCATCGCGTCCTCGTGCTTGTCCTGATCGGTGTTGTCGACGACGATCTCCTCGCCCGGCACGGTGAGACGGATGCGAACGTGGAAGTGGTCGCCTTTGGTGTGCGAGCGGTGCGGCTCTTCGAGAACGACGTCGCAGTGGCTGATGCGGTCGTAAAAGGTCTCGAGCTTGGCGACCTTCTCGCGAATGAGGGCCTCGACGGCCTCCGAGGTTTCCATGTGCCGGAACGAGATGCTTGGGTCTAGGGGCATGTGTGACCTCCTGCGACATTCTCCGTCGCGTCATCTTTTACCGTCGAATAGCGCTGCACCGGCCATGCCAGCCGACGGGCACGTCATCGACGCGGGTAACACCGCGATCGCATTGACCTTTCGCGGTGGGCTGGACCTTATAGCCTAAGTATTAGCGGCCGGGTTCCGCAAGGTATTCGCTGCCTGGATGCACCATTTGCGTCGCGCTAGTCTCGCGCGCGCGCCGCCTCGAGCCGGCCCTTGAGCCGCACCAGGGTTTCCTCGAGGCGCTTCCGATCGAGGTCGGTCAGGGAGCGCTCGATCGTGGCGAGGGCTTCGGCGTTGTAGCCGAGCCCACGCTGGGCCCCCTTGATCTGGTTGAGGGCGATGGAGTCTCCGAGCACGGCGAGGGCCTCGTCGGATCGACCTGCCTCCGCGAGCAACTTGGAGAGACCGCCCGTGCTGCGGGCGAGGCCGATCACGTCGCCGAGTTGCTGCTGCATCTGGGCCGACCGGCGCAGGTGATCGAGCGCATGGTCGACTTCACCCCGCAGCATCTCGAGCCGTCCGAGGGTCTCCCACACGCGCGCTCGTTCACGGGGATCGCCGAGGTCTTCGTAGCGCTTCTCGGCCGCCTTGGCGCACTCGAGGGCGAAGGTGAGCGCCTCGGCGTCGCCCTCGCCGTCGTTGTGGAGCATGAGGCGGGCGACGAGGTGGTCGGTCTCGGCCAGCTCTCGGCGCGCTACGTCGCTTCGGTCGGCATAGTGACGAAAGACCTCGCGTGACTGGAGCAGCAGCTTGGCCGCCTTCTCCTGCTGACCGAGGCGAACCCGAACCGCAGCCTCGTCATTGAGCAACCGCGCCGCGTCCAGCGGCCGCTCGGCGTCTTTCAACGTGCGCTGAGCATCGCCGAAAGCGCCGAGCGCTCGCTCGAGATGCTCTTGCTCCCCGAGCTCGTAGAGCACGTGCGCGATGAGCACCGGCACCTCGACCCTGAGGTCGACGGTGTCGCTCGGCCGGACCAGCTGCTGGGCCTGGTCGAGCGCCGCGAGCGCATCCTCGAGGCGGAACCCGTGAGCGCCGCCCGCGCGCCACCGAAGCGCGCCGAGCTCCATGAGCGCTCGCGCCCGAAGAGGTCGCGCCGAGGGCACCCGTTGCAGCAATCCCACCGCCCGCTCGATGAGCTCGGAGGCACGATCGAACCCACCGAGCGCCGCCGCGTGCTGGGCTGCCTCGAGGTAGCGCTCGGCGGCGATCTCGGCTTCACCGGCGGCCTCGGCGTGTTCCGCCGCGCGGCCCTCCACATGACCGTGAGGACGCGCCCGGCGCGACTCGGCACGCATGTCGAGCTTGGGTCGCGCACCGCTCATGCGCATGTCTTCGGGGTCCTCCCACGGAGGTAGCGCCGAAGGCGGATCGTCATCCATCTCCTCCTCGACGTCCTCGAGGGTCGACATGACCATCGCGAGCTGTCGGTGCCACGCCTCGGCGAGCGATGGCGTCACGCTGTCGCGCAGCGCCTCCGCGTAGTCGGCAGGAAGGCGGAAGACACCTTCACCCAGGTCTTCGATCGGCAGACCGCGGTCGCGCGCGAGCTGGGCCACCTCGAGCACCGTGAAGGGATCGAGCCCGAGCAGGGTGGCCACGTAGTCCACCTCGAAGGCGTCGCCCACGGTGGCCCCCGCGCGGAGCACGCGCACCACGTTGATGCTGAGCTCGTCGGTCTGGGCGGCGAGCAGATCTTCGACCCGAGGTGCATCGGCGGGGACCGACGCGACCGCTCGAGGCGCCTCTCGAAGCACCGCATCGTCACCCTCCACGGCCTTCACCGCCTCGACGAGCACTTCGCAGTCGGGGGAGATGTCGTCTGCGGAGCAGATCACGGCGACCGCGGCGGGCAGAGCCCGCGTGGCCACCATGGCTGCGAGCAGTGTCGCGGAGCCCTCGTCCATGCTCTCGGCGTGCACGAAGGCGAGCACCATCGGCACCTCGACCTGACGCGCGAGCCGGTGGGCGAGATCGACGAGCTGATTGGCCGGGTCACGCTCCTCGTCGAGCAGCCGGTACCGCAGCCGTTCACGACCCACGAGCACGAGCGGGCTACGGGTCTGCTCGACGAGGGCACCCACCCGATCGCGGGCGGCGATGAGGGGTTCCAGCGGCCGGTTGTGACGGGCGCAGTCGACCTCTACGACGAGCGCCGCCGGACCCTCCGGGGGCTCGAAGCGGGTCATGCCCAGCGCCACCACCGACTTGCCGCCCACCAGGCGGGACCACATCTGCTGCACGTCCACGGCAGACATCTAGCGCTGCTGCGCGAGCGTCCCAAGCCCCGAGACCCCGCAAATGCTGCGGTCAGTCCTTGCCGGTGAGCTCCTTCTTGACCGCCCGACAGCCCGCGATGCAGTCGTCGGATGCCGCTTTGGCCGTCTTGTGCAAACCGGGGCAGATCTTGGCACGGTCCGACGCCGACTTCGCCTTCAAGGCGTCGAAGATGTGGGCGTGCACACCGAAGGAGAAGTTCGCGTCCTCGCGCTTGGTGGTGATTCGTTTGCCACACGCGAGGCAAGCGTTGATGAGCTGGTTGCAGGACGTGTTGGACATGTCGAGCACGTCGTTCCTCGCCTTCGCATCACCAAAGTCTCCATCCACCCAGGCGATCTTCGGATACTGCGGGGTCTTGCTTTCGTCCTTGGCCGACTTGGTTTCGCCGTCGTCTTTGCGCTTCTTCTTTTTCTTCTTCTTGCGCTTCCGCTTCGACTCGCTCTCCTTCTCGTCCTTTTTGGCATCGTCACAACCCAGGGGAGCGATGACGGTGAGGGAGACGAGAAGGCTCAACCAGCGTGCGGCTTTCATGAGGGCCACCATCGCAACCCCCGTTCCATGCACCAGGTGCCCGAACTCGCGTGTTCGCGGCCCCTTTTGGGGGATGACGGAACGCTCCGTGAACGTATCGCTCACCCGCGCGGCATCAGACGCATACCGGCTGGCACCACCACCACCGCAACCACCAGGCCCATCACGCTGCCGATGGCCCCCACTGCGCCGAGGTGCCGAAGGCCGTCGAAGTCGCAGATGAGCAAGCCCGCGAAGCCAGCGGCCGTGGTGAGGGCGGTGGTCGCAACCGGGGGGCCCTCGCGGCGAAGCGTCTCCTGCACGTCGTCGCCCGACTGACGCGCGCGGTAGAGAAGGAACATGGCTTCATCGACGGTGATGCCGAGCAGCACCGGAAGCACCAAAGCGTCGTAGGCGTGAAGCGGCACCTCGAGGATGCCCACGAGCGAGAGTACGATGCCGAGCTCACCCGCCACCACTGCGAGGGCCAAGCCGACGTCGCGCGGACGCCGCAGGGCGAAGGCGAGGGCCAGCACCACCATGACCGCCGCCACCACGCCCACCTTCGGCAGGTCGACGAGCAGGGTCGTGCGCAGCGAAGACTCGAGCCGCCCGTAGCCGGTGACCGCGGCTCGGGGATCGGCAGCGGCGATGGCGGCTTCGACAGCGGCCTCGGCGCCGGGCTTGGGGAGCACGTAGAGCACCACGGTGTGAAGCGGACCGTCGCGACCCAGGTAGCGCTGCAAGAGGATCTCGTTGTCCTCACGCTGCCGGATGTCGTCGAGGGTCACGAAGGTGCGCGGGGGCTCACGCATCGAGCTGAGCACGGCTTCGAATCTCGACGGCGCGAAGCCCTCCAGGCTCAGCGCGCGCTCGAGGCGCTTGGCGGCCTGCGGGAGGTCGAGCGCGTCACGCGCAGCGAAGCGTGCCTCCTGGGTCGTCCGGGCAGGGGCGAGGGCGGTGAGCGCATCGAGGCTCTCGAGGTGCTCGGCTTCGGCCACGAGCGCCTCGGTGATGCCATCGGCGCGCGCCCTCGCGCGTTCGGCATCTTCGTCGGCGACGAGCACGACCCACTGGCCCACCCGGCCCCCGAAGGCGTCGTAGACCCGCTGCTGCACCGCGAGCGGCTCGAGGCTGCGCGGCCGCATGGCCACGATGGCGTCGGCCACGCGGGGGCCATAGCCGAGCACGAGACCCACCATGGGCAACGCGGTCAAGACGAGGCAGGCGATGGCGCGGCCTCGGGTAGCCGTGAGCCGCGCCACGAGCTCGGTCCACCGCGGGCGGCGCTCGACCGGGGGCGCCTTGCGCTCGAGCCGGGCGCCGATGACGGGGGTGACGAGCACGATGCCGAGCGCGGTGAGGATCTCGCCCGACGCACAGAGCAGACCTAGCTGTCGGAGGGCGGCGATCTCGCTCAGAGCCAGGGCCGCAAAGGCGGCGCCGGCGGTGGTCGCCGCCACCAACACGGGCTTCTGGGTGCGAGCCCGCGCACGGCGCGCGGCGTCGGCGGGCGCGAGGCCTTCTTGGCGAGCCTCGAGCAGCGCCGCGTAGACGTGCACCCCGGTATCGACCCCGACCCCGATGACCACGGACATGAACGAGACCGCGATCGCCGACAGCCCGCCCGGCCACAGCGTGGCCACCCCCGCCGTCCACAGAGAGCCGAGGGCCAGAGGAGGGAAGACGGCCAGGATCGCCCGCAGGCGCCGAAAGGTGAGCAGGAAGGCGAGCGAAGCCAGGAGCATCGACAGGTTGCTCGACCAGATCAGATCGCGGCGAAGCATGCGCTCGGTCGCAGCGCCGATGGCGTGGCCCCCGGTGAGACCGAGGTAGACGTTGGGGTGCGCAGTGCGAACGCGGTCGAGCACGGGGGTGACCTCGCCCACGAAGGTCTTGGCGTCGTCGCCCCGGAGCGCCTGGCCCGCGGGGAAGACGAGGACGAGCCGCGCGCGGCCGTCGTCGCTCGCGAAGCTGCCGTCGGCCTGGGTGCGAAAGCCGGACTGCACGACCTGGCGTTCGGCGAGCAGTTGCTGCAGCCGCAGCGGGTCCTTCGCGATGCGCTCCGCGAGCCCCGAGCCCGGCGCGAGCAACATCGAGCGGCTCGTGCGCAGCCGTGCCCGCATCCCGTCGAGGGTGAGGGCCGCCGCGAGCCGATCCCGGGCGGCCCCGTCGGCGTGGCGCCAGACGAGCAGCGGATCGAGCTCCCCCTCCGCGTCGATCCCAGCCGCGGCCACCTTCACCGTGGGTAGGGGCTCGAGGGCCTCGGCCAGCTCACGCGCGACCGCTTGAAGCTCTTCGGGCGTGGGCGCCTCGCCCGATAGACCGATCTCGTTCGGATCGGCCACCAGGACCATTCCGAGATCGCTCCCGCCGTAGGCCCGAAGGTATTGACGCAATGCGGCGGATTCGCCCCGCTCCGGCAACAGACCCGCCACGTTGGGGTCGAGGCGAAACCGTTGTGTCACCGCCCAGATGGACAATCCGGTGACCAAGGCGAGAAGCACCCACATCAGGCGCCATGGTCCCCGTCGTTCCATGCTCTGGACTTAGCCGTTTTCACCCCTGGGCGGGTGGTCTCACCCGACGAGAATGCGCGTTTCATCCACAGCTTGGGGGATGCCTGTGGACAACGTACGATGGTCTCGTCCCGACCATGGGGCCATCGCATGGCCACTGCACCACCGCAACCCGATGCCTGCATTTCGGACGAGGAGGCGATCGCCCTTCTCGAGAAGCGGCTCGCGCCTGCTACCCGCACCCGCATCGACCGACATCTCGACGGCTGCGACGCGTGTCGCGAGCTCGTGAGCGCGCTCGCGCTGGCCCAAGAAGGCTCGTCGGCGAACATCCCCGCGCCGGGTACCCCCACCCGCGGTCGCCCCATCTACGACGGGTCGACCCACACCCAAGACGGTTCGGTCACCGCCTATTCGATGGGCGCGCCGGCGGCGTCGCTCGATGGCTCGTACTTTGGCCGTGGCCATTTGGTGGGCCACTTCCGCGTGATGCGTCTGCTCGGGCGCGGCGCGATGGGCGAGGTCTACCTCGCACGCGATACGCAGCTCGGCCGCAAGGTGGCGCTCAAGATCATCGCCGCCAACCTGGTGAAGTCGAATCGAGCGATGCAGCGCTTCCTCTTCGAAGCGCGTGCGACGGCACGGTTCAATCATCCGAGCATCGTCACCATTCACGAGGTCGGCGAGTACGACAGTCGTCCCTTCCTGGCGCTCGAGTACGTCGAGGGCGAGAACCTCAAGGCGCGCCTCGAGACCGAGCGCCCCGCCCTCCGCGAGACCTTGCGCATCGGCCTGAGCGTGGCCGAGGCGCTGCAGGAAGCGCATCGACACGGAATCCTCCATCGCGACCTCAAGCCGGCCAACGTGGTGATCGGTACCGACGGGCGGGTGCGCGTGGTCGACTTCGGGCTGTCGAAGGCCGTGCAGCAATCCGACGAGGACGGCGTGCGGAACCCCGCCGTCTCGACCGCCGCCATGCTGGTGGGCACGCCCCGCTACATGTCGCCCGAGCAATGGGAGTCTTCCGATTGCACCAGCGCCGCCGACATCTGGGCCCTCGGGGTGATCCTCTTCGAGCTGTGCACGGGACGTCGGCCCTACGAGCTGAGCTCGGCCGTCGACCTGCTCAATGCGGTTACTTCGCCCGACCCCGCGCCTCGCATCTCGGAGTTCGTCGCCTTGCCGCAGCAGCTGGTCGAGCTGGTGGCCGCGTGCCTCGCCAAGGATCCGATCCAGCGTCCGGATGCGGGCGAGGTGGCCGACATGCTGCGCGGCATGCTCTACCCGGAGCGACCCGCGACCACCTCGCCCGACGCTCCATTCCGAGGTCTGCTGCCGTTCGGCGAGCGTCACGCGAACGTGTTCTTCGGACGCGACGCCGAGATCGCCGCCTTCATCGAGCGACTGCGTAGCCAACCCATCTCGCCGCTGGTGGGGCCGTCGGGAGCGGGCAAGAGCTCGTTCGTCATGGCGGGCGTCATCCCGCGCCTGCGCGAGCAGGAGGGGTGGATCGTGCTCACCGTGCGGCCCGGCCCGCGACCCTTCGAGACCCTCGCCGCCAGTCTCGAGCGGGGAGATCCGGGCGTGGTCACGGGCCGGCCCTCCATCGCGGACAGTCGCCAGCTCCCGAGCTACCGGCAGGTCGAGGCCCGCGCGCGAGAGTTGCAAGCGTCGCCGCGGCAGCTCGCCATGGAGCTGCGGGATCTCGCGGACGAGAAGCAGGCGAAGGTGCTGCTCTTCGTCGATCAGATGGAGGAGGTCTTCACCATGGGGGAAGACCCCGCGGTGCAAGAGCTCTTCTTGCGGTCGCTCGCGCATGCGGCCGACGATCGCGACGACCCGGTGCGGGTGGTCTTGGCCCTGCGGCACGACTTCATCGACCGGCTCTCTCTCGCCGGGGACGTGAGCCAGCAGTGGGGACAGTTCACCGTGCTGCGTGCCCCCGACGTGGATGGCCTGCGCCAGATTCTGCGGCAGCCCGTCGAGCGCGCCGGGTACCGGTTCGAAGACGACGCGCTGGTCGATCAGATGATCTCCGCCGTGTACGGCGAGCCAGCTTGCTTGCCCTTGTTGCAGTTCGCGGCGGCCCAGCTCTGGCAATACCGCGACCAGGCGCGGCAGCTGATCCTGCGCCAAGCCTACGAGGCCATGGGCGGCGTGGGTGGTGCCTTGGCCCGCCACGCCGATGCCGTGCTCGACGGGTTGAGCGCGCGGGCGCGTGAGCTCTGCCGCGAGCTGCTGCTGCGACTGGTGACGGGCGAGCGGACCCGACGGGTCGTGCCCCGGTCCCGCGCCCTCGACGGTCTCGGCCCCGAAGGCGAGACCGTGCTCAAGAACCTCACCGAAGCGCGGCTGGTCAACATCACCAAGCTCCAGCGCGGCGACGAGCCCATGCTCGAGCTGGCGCACGAGTCGCTGATCCACACCTGGGGAACGCTCGCCCATTGGATCGAGCACGCTGGAGACGAGCTGCGCTTCGTGACCGAGGCCAGTCAGGCGGCCGAGCTCTGGGACAGGCGCGGCCGCCGCCTGGAAGAGCTGTGGCAGGGCGAAGCGCTGTACGACGCCGAACGCCGCCTCGAGCACGCGTCCACCGAGGTGCCACCGCTGGTGCAGAACTTCCTGCAGGCGAGCCGGCAAGCCGAGCGGGGAAGGCACCGCCGTCGTCGCTACATCCTCATCGGCGCGGTGGCGGCACTGGCCATGATCGCCGCCGGCGCCACGGTCGCCGCCCTGGTCATCGCAGCCAAGCAACGCGACGCTCAGCTCGCGCGGCAGCGCGCCGAGCACCACGAACGCACCGCCAACCACGAGCGGGCCCACAACCTGCTCGAAGCGGCGCGCACGGCCGCCTCTACCGATCCGCTGGGTGCGCGTGCTCGGCTGCGCCTGGCGCTGGAGATCGAGGACTCGGCGGCGGCGCGCGCACTCTGGCAGACCCTCCAGACGATGCCGCTGCAGCACCGCTTGCCCCTGCGCACGGGGAGCAACGACGTCGCCTTCTCACCCGAGCGCGACCAGCTGGCCATCGCCTCGCACGACCGCACCATCTACGTCACCTCGCTCTCGACCGGCACCGTGCGCCCCCTGCGGGGACACCAGGATGCCGTGACGGCGGTGGCCTACGCCGACCAGGACACGATGGTCTCGGCCGATCGCGCAGGCGCCATCCTGCGCTGGGATCTGACCCAGAGCCCGGCTCGCCCCAAACGCATCGCGGAGGTCACGGGGGGACCCACACGCGTCGCCGTGCGTGAGGGTCGCGTGCTCGTGGGAAGCCAGCGGCTCATGCTGGTCGACGGTGAGAAGGCGCGCCCGCTCGACGAAGAGGGCGCCGAGGCGGTGGTCGACGTCGCCATGGCGGGCGAGCGGCTGTTCGCCGCCCGAGGCGATCGCCTCGAGGTTCGGGATCCGGACGGCAAGCTCCTGCGAAGGCTGTCGGCCAGCGGGCCGATTCGGGCGCTCGCGGTCTCTCCGGACGGACACAACATCGCGACCGCGAGCCGCGACGGCACCATCGAGCTCTGGCGCTCCGACAGCGACAGCCCCGAGCGACGACTGAGCGGACCGGCGAGCGGTGTGTCGAGCTTGGCCGTCGCGCCGGGCGGCGACCAGCTGGCCGGCGCGAGCGGACGCCACGTGCGGGTGTGGGATCTCGCCACGGGACGACTGGTGCGCAAGTTCCAGGTCGCGGGCAACGTGCGGCGACTCCGCTTCGATCGCGAGGGCCAGTTCCTGGTCGCGGCGGCGGAAGGCGACGTGCGCGTCTGGGACGTGCACCGACGCACACAAGACCTCGCGCGCGGGCACCGCGGTCCCGTGCACGACGTGCACATCTCCGCCGATGAGACGCGGGTGGCCTCGGCCGGCACCGACGGCACCGTGCGCCTGTGGGAGCGGGACAGTGGACGCGAGCACCACGTGCTTCAGGGCCACGGCGATGCCGTTCACCGCGCACGCTTCAGCTCCGACGGACGTCGGCTCGCGAGCGCGAGCGCCGACGGCACGGTGCGACTCTGGGAGGTGCGGACAGGGGCCGAGGACCGCATCCTCGGCGGACACGTGGGGCCCGTGACGGCGCTCACCTACGCGCCCGATGGCGACGAGCTCGCCACCGGTGGCGTCGACCGCACATTGCGCCGCTGGAACCTCCGCACCGACGGCGTGAACGTCTCGACGGGACCGACCGCACCCATCACTCACCTGTCGTTCGATGCGAGCGGCAGGCGGCTCGCGGTGTTCACCGGCAACGGCGTGTGGCGCTGGGAGGGAGGTCGCGGCCGCCGACTGGACGTCATGGCGACGCTCGGTGCCTTCATGGGGGACGAGCTCGTGACCGTAGGCCGGGATGGCACGCTGGCCCCGATGAAGGGTGGCTGGCACCCGGCCGTCACGGGTGTGCGCGCGATCGCGGCGCGCGATGATCTGCTCGCGGTAGGCCGGGTGGACGGCACCGTGGAGGTTTACGATCAGGGCAAGGCGCGCCCCCGGCTGCGCCTGCCGGGACACCGTGGCGGCGTGAACGCCCTCGCCCTTCGGGGTGAGCTGCTCGCGAGCGCCGGCGACGACGGGACGGTGCGTCTGTACGACCTGGTGTCGGGCCGCCCCGCCTGGCGCGGCATCGCGCTGATGCTGGATCCGCCCCACGTGGTGTCGCATCGCGGGTGGCGTCCGCTCGCGGGGAGAACGGCGCGCCAAGAGCTGAAGGGACCCGACACACGCTGGGCACGCGCGGTCGATGCGGCGCAGTTCGCCACCCATGTGCCGGGGGGACCCCTCTGTCTGGCGACCCACGACGAGATCGAGATCTGGGACCGAGGCGAGGATCGGCGCCTCGCCCACCACGCCCTCCGTGGGCAGCTGGTCCCGATGCCCGCGGGATGCGCCGTGCGAACACGCGACGCCAAGGTCTACGTGCTGGACCGCGCCGGTGGCCGCACCGCGATCGACATCGACGACCGCGCCATCGCCATGGGCTGGGGTGAAGAGCGGCTGTTGGTTGCGACCGGTCGCGAGGTGCGCGCCTTCGCCGAGTCCGGCGAGCTCTTGGGCGCCCACCCCAACGACAACGACGGCGTGGTGGCCCTGACCCAGATCGGCAGCAAGCTCGTGGTGGGGCGGGTCGAAGGCAGCATCGCGCTGGTGGCCACCGCCGAGGCCGAGCCGAGCGCCATCGCCCGGTTCGAGCGCGCGACTGGCGGCGCCGTGGTGCGCATGGTGCCCGGGCCGTGGAACTCGCTGGTCACTGGCTACGGCGACGGCACCGTCGCCATTCACGATCTCGACACCGGGGCCCTGCTCGCGCGCGCTCAGCTGCATGGGGCCGCGCTCCACCTCGACGTGCGAGGGGACGCGCTCTACGCGGCTACGGACCTGGGGGACAGTCTGCGTTGGCCGCTCGCCATTTTCGAGCGCGACTACTGCAAGCTGCTGCAAGAGGTCTGGACCCACGTGCCGGTCGTTTGGTCTCAAGGCCAGCCCACGCCGAAGCCAGCCCCCGGGTACCATCGTTGTCATCCCTGAAGCGGGGTCCCTATACTGGTTTGCTCATGTCCTTGGCGTCGGCCTTCCTGCAGCACGCGTCCGCAGAGGCGCAGGCACAGCTTGCGGAACGCCCCGACCTCGAGGCGATCCTGGCCGACATGGTGCGCCGCGCGCACGAGGCCTGGCCCGACCTGACCGTCGATGCGCATCAGTTCATCGGATACGCCGGCCAGCGGTATTCGCCGGAGCAGTCGCTGGAGCAGATGAACGCCGAGGGACTCTACCTGGCGTGCGCCTGCGCGACCGGAAACGAGCTGGCGGTCGCGGCGTTCCAGGATCGGTACCGGCCGGTCATGAACGGGGTCTACGGCCGGCTCGGTTTTCAGCGCATCGGAGAAGAGATCACCCAGCGCGTGATGCGCTCCATCTTCGTCAACGACGGCTCCGGCCCCGCGCTGCTCAACTACACGGGGCGCGGCTCCCTCGGGAACTGGGTTCGCGTCCTGACGGTGCGGGAGGCCTACCGGGTCACCCGAAAGGAGCGCAAGAAGCAGGACCGTGAGCAAGGCGGCGCCGACGAGCGCATCATGGACGGGGCGATCAGCGAGGATCAGAACCCGGAGCTGCTCCACCTGAAGCGCGACTACCGCCACAAGTTCAAGCAGTCGTTCCAGCTCGCCTTCGACCGGCTCAGCCACCGCGAGCGCAACATCCTTCGCTACCAGTTCCTCGACGGGCTCAACCTGGAGCAGATCGGCACCGTCTACGACGTGAGCCGGGCCACCGTGGCACGGTGGCGTGCCCGCGCCCGCGAACAGCTCTTCGCCGAGACCCGCAAGATCATGCGCGACGAGTTCAAGGTACCGCTCGAGGAGTTCGACGGCGCCATGCACCTCATCGAGTCGGCGATGGATGTGAGCCTGTCGCGCCTTCTCACCAACGTCGCCCGCGAACACGACAGCGACTAGGGGCGGCTCGTGTGCCGAAGCCCCATCACGCCCCCACGGGGGGGTGCGGGTCACGACTCCGCGGAGTCCATCACGCCCCCACGGGGGGGTTCGGGCTTCGAGTTCGGGGTTCGGGGTTCGGGGTTCGGGGTTCGAGGTTCGAGGTTCGGGGTTCGGGGTTCGAGGTTCGAGGTTCGAGGTTCGGGGTTCGGGGTTCGAGGTTCGAGGTTCGAGGTTCGAGGTTCGGGGACGAGGACGAGGCCGAGGACGAGGACGAGGGCGAGGACGAGGGCGAGGACGAGACCGACACGAATCGAGGCCAAGCCGAGATGTAGCCAGTGACGGACGCGGAGCGACGTCGAGCACGAAGCCGCGACTCCGCGGAGTCCATATCGCCCCCACGTGGGGGGATTCGGCCCGCTGGCCGACCGCACTAGAGGGCTGAATTCATTGCGGCCCCACGCCCCCACGTGGGGGCTCGGGCTCGCTCCAACACACCACTCCGCGG
>JAUHZF010000304.1 GCA_030426145.1 Polyangia bacterium | reverse complement strand
CCATCTCGCCCACCGAGGGCGTACGGTGGAGGTCGAGTCGCTTGGCGCTGATGATCTCCATCCCGTCGAAGTCGCACCCGGCGATGCGGAAGACGGGGTTGTCCTCCTCGAGCAAGGAGGGGGTCCGGTTCATCGTGTACGTGTCGACGCCGAGCTGGTCGATGTAGCCGAAGAAGCCGTCGCGGGGATGCGCGACGATGGTGAAGGGCTCGATGCCGTCACCAATGGCGCGAATGCCATTGATGATGTCCTGGCCCGGTTGGCAGGTCCAATCGTGAGCACCGTGGGTCGGGACCGTCAGCTCGTCGTAGTCGAGGGGAAAGCCGATGAAGTGGCCCTGCTCGAGGGTGGTGATCTCGGCCCCGACCGCCGCTTGAATGAAGGGCTCCATGCCGAGCTCTTTGATGGTGGGGCGATAGTCGGTGGCCACGTCGTGGTCGGTCGAGACGGCGATCTCCACCCCCTCGGCCGCAGCGGCCGACACCCGGATCGGCACCGGCAAACCGGAATCGAAGCTCGGGGTGGAGTGGAGATGCATGTCGATGCTCATCCAACCGGTAGAGTCGATCTCGTGGGGAACGACGGCGTCGAACTCGAAGAGACCGCCAGGGCGGAGCGTGACGTCGTTCTCGACCGCGAGCCCGTACTCGGGGCCGCGGGAGGCGATGATCTGGTAGCGCCCCGGCTCGACCTGGCTCTCGTCCTCGCCGGTGGGCGCGAGGCGCAACGTGCGAATGCCGTTGCCGAGTCGCCCATCCCCCAGATAAGGCCGGCGCTTGGCGTCGCCCCGAAGCGGCTCACCATCGTCGTCGAGCGAGACGAGCGTGACCTTGGCCGGCATGGCGGTGCCGTTCTGGTCGGTGACCCGGACCCTCAAGGTGGCCGGCGCGAGCAAGCTCGGCACCCACTGCGTCTGCTCGTCGACCGCGACCGTCAAGGTTGCGGGGGCGCTCAGCGATGCCCCATCGGGAGACCTCGCGACCACGACGTATTCACCCGCGGGGAGCACGATGCGGAAGTCACCATCCTCTTGCGGGTCGAGGCCCACGTCGGCGTCGGCCGAGTTGAGCAGCCCCACGTCGCCACGGTCGCGAAGGTTGGCGTCGACGAGCTGGTCGAGGTCGTCCCAGTCTCGGCCCGGCTCCGGCTGAGCGAAGACGTAGAGATTGGCGTTGGCCACAGGCTCGCCCGTCTCGGCCCAGAGCACGTGTCCGGTCAGCTCTCCGGTGGGGATGCCACGGACGCGGTAGACCTCCTCGGCGACACTCGCGATGTCGCCGTCACCTACGACGAAGTACCGCTCGAAGCTCCAGGCGCGGTGCTGGTCGCAGGCGGCATCGTCGGCGGCGTCGTAGGCGCAGTTGACGCCCGAGGCGAGGAAGGTCGTCGCCGCCGATGCGAAGAGCGGGACGTTGACGATGGGCTCGAGGGTGCGCCCCTCTTGGCGCACCGTGAAGTAGCCGTAGCTGACGTCGCCGCCCGCGGCGGCCACGAAGTCGTAGGTCAGCGGCGTTTGGAAGGTGTTGCGGCCTTCGTTGAAAGCAGCCTGCACCGCCTGGTCCTCGTCGAAGCCCGGCCCGGGTGCGAAGACGTCGTTCTGGTTGCCGAAGAATACGAAGTCGCCGGCGATGACACCTGCCCTCAGAACCGCCTCGGCCTCGCCTGGGTTGTCTCCGAGGATGCGACCGAAGACGCTGACGGGCTCGGTGTAGTTCTCGAGCTCGAGCAGGTCGGAGCACTCACATACCAGGCAACCACCATCGTCCTGCGCGCGCCCGTAGGGGCACTCGTTGGCGCAGCTGAGCGGCGGGCAGCCGGTCAGCTGTTCGTCGTCGAGGGTGAGGGTGGTGCGCGCGACCATGTGGCGGGCACCAGGGCGAAGGATGTAGTCGGTGCTGAAGTGCAGACGCGCGCGTACGTCGGGGAAGAGCACGTCGAGCAGGGCCTGCTTGTTGCGAAGAATCGCGAGCGCCTCGAACAAGAACTCGCCGTCGCCTTCCACCCGGACGATGGCCTCTTTGCCGTTGGATCCATCCTCGAGAACACGGATGTCGACGCTCTCGGGCTCCGGGACCATCAGGTTCGCGATGGGGAAGGTCTCGGCGAACCGATCCCGCCCGTTTGCGCCTTCGAATCCGATGAAGGGCCGACGGCGATCCATGTCGACCACGCTGCCTCCGAACACGCCGGGACCCGGAGAGTCGATGGATCGCAGGATGCCGACCCGGATCTGATCGTTCTCGAGGATGAAGTCCCCCACGTCGGTCATGGCCACCGGCCCACCGATGAGCTCGGCGCGGTCCTCGATGACCTTCGCCCTCAGGATGACGTTGTTCGAGTTGCAGCTGCTGGCGAAGATGTACGCCAGCAGCAACCAAGGCAGGAGCACGAGCTTTCGCATCGTCGTCGCTCAGAAGTGATAGTCGAGGATGTATTCGACGCACGCACTCGCTGGTTGGTCCAGCCGAATGTACGCGGTGATGTCGTCGTCGATGCCGGGGCACTCGATGTCGACGGTGAAGCCGGTGCTGTGACAGCATCCCTGACGGCCTCCCGGTGACGTGGCAGGGGTCGACCCATCCTTGCAGGTGACGTCGACCTGCCCCTCCTTGCACTCGATGAACTTGCAGAGTCGGAGGTTGTCGTTCGACATGAGGGTCCGTTCGGGGGTCGCGACGCAGCCGAAGTCGTCGCTGCCGTCGTAGCGGTACCAGTCCGCGTCGCCCGGCTCGAGGCTGGCCGTCACGTCACCACCATCGCCGTCGCAGTCGTTGATGTCGCCCAGGTCGAAAGCCGTGTCTTCGGTGTCGTTGTCCTCGTAGGCCTGATCGCAGACGTTGCCCCCGCCCCCACCGCTGGTGGTGGTGGTCGTGGTCGTGGTGCTCGAGGAGGTCTGCACGGGCGTGCCTCCGACCCCGACGAGCACGCCTCCGAAGCCACCTGCGCCGACCTCGCCCTCGAGCTCGGAACGCGGACCGCGCTCGACCGGTGCGCCCAGACAACCGCCGAAGACGAGCCAGATGCCCACCGTCCCCAGTCCGAGCGCTGTCGTCCGCCACGCCATCGCGCTGGAGCATATGGCATGCTGCGGCCCGAAGCGATGGACGAGACGTACGACAAGACCATGCAACAGCCCATGGAGCCCGCGGTGCGCCGCACGGGCCGGGCACGAGCACGGTTGACGGTGGTTTTCCCCCCCGAGATGAAGCGGAGCGTCGCGCTCGGTACCGATGAGGTGGTCTTCGGCCGCAAACCCGAACGAGGCGAGCGCATCGACCACGGGACGGTCTCGCGCCGGCACCTGGCCGTGCGCTACGACGCCACCGGTGACGCATACTTTGCGGTCGAGCTGGGCAGTCGCAACGGCTCTCGAACGGCCGGGAACGACCTCACGGCCGCGGACGGCCCGCGCGCGCTCTCCGATGGTGACGTGGTGCGCATCGGGGACGTTCTCATGGTGTTCGAGCGCTCGCCTGCGCTCAACGCAACCGAATCCGCCGAGGTATCGCGTGACGCCATCGCCGGTGAGGCGGCCCGCACCGTGGCCTTGCGGGCGGCGGTGGCCCTCGCGGGCCCGGACCCGGCCCCCGCACTGCTCATCGGCGAGACCGGAACCGGCAAGGAGTTCATCGCGCGCGAGCTGCACCGCCTGAGTGCCCGGCAGGGTCGCCTGGTGGCGGTCAACTGCGCCGCGCTGAGCCCCCAGCTCATCGAGAGCCAGCTGTTCGGTCACCGCAAGGGCGCCTTCACGGGGGCCGACACCGCGCATGAGGGGCTCTTTCGGGCCGCGACCGGCGGTACCATTTTCCTCGACGAGATCGGGGAGCTGCCCCCTGCCCTCCAGCCCAAACTGCTGCGGGTCTTGCAAGAGCGTGAGGTGCTCCCCGTGGGGGAGACACGGCCCATCAAGGTCGACGTGCGGGTCGTCGCGGCCACCCTGCGTGACCTCTCGGCGGACGCCGAGGCCGACATCTTCCGCCTCGATCTCTACGCCCGCTTGAGCACATTCGAGCTGCGCGTCCCGTCGCTCCGACAGCGGCGGGCCGATCTACCGGTCTGGATCGAGCGCATGCACGCGGCTTGGTACCGCGAACGTGGCCAGTCGCCCCCGCCCGTGCCCCTCGAGGCCAACGCGCTCGAGCGGCTGATGGTCTACCGCTGGCCCGACAACTTGCGCGGCCTGCAACGCATCGTGCACCTCGGCGCGAGCCGAGGCGACGAGGTCTACGACCTCCCCCCCGAGCTGGTCGCCGAGGCGATGACGGCGACGGCCCCACCCGCCGCGGCGCAGCCGCCGCGAGGCGAGACGCCCAGCCCGGCGCCTGCAGGGCGGCGCAAGCGAATGCCCCGCCCCAGCAAGGAGGAGCTGTTGCGCGTGCTCGAGGCGCACGCGTTCAGCGTCCGGGCGACGGCCAAGCACTACGATCGCGAGCGCCGCCAGATCTACCGCTGGCTCGAGCACTACGACCTCCGCGACCGCGGCCAGGATTGACGCGCCGGCTCGGTCTCGGGCTCAGCGGGCGATGGCCCAGATGATGGACCCGATGACCACCACGATGACGCCGACCGGAATGGGTCCGTACATCACGCCGAAGAACCGCGAGTAGTGCCATCGCCACTGGTTGCCTCCTGCAGCCTCGGCCCCCATCGCGTAGTTCTGCCCGTACTGCGCCATGGGCTGCTGCGGGTAGCCCTGCTGAGGGTAGCCCCCCTGCTGTGGGTAGCCCTGTTGCGGGTAGCCCCCCTGTTGTGGGTAGCCCTGTTGCGGGTAGCCCCCCTGCTGTGGGTAGCCCTGCTGTGGGTAGCCCCCCTGCTGTGGATACCCGCCCGGCTGGGCCTGGCCACCGGGCTGGCCGTAGCCCTGCTGAGGGTAGCCCCCAGGTTGGGGTGGGGCTTGGCCCTGAGGCTGGTTCCAACCGGGAGGAGGTTGCGGCGCGCCGGGCGGGCCACCTGCGGGAGGGCCAGGGGGATGGTTCACGACGGCCATCCTACACCCATCGGGCGCGGTCAGGTCGAAGGGAGCGCATAAGACACGGTGGCGTGGGCGATGGGGCCGGACGCGTTGGCCGACGTGATCTCCACGGTACCGACCGCGCTGCGGCGTCCCACCTTGAGCAGGGAAGCCTCGGCCACCAAGCGGCCCGTGGAGGCCCGATGCAGGAAGTGAATGCCGAGGTGGGTGGTCACGGCGCCGACCGCACCGAGCTCGCCCATGATGGCGACGTAGAAAGCCACATCGACGAGGGTCATCAAGGTGGGACCCGACACCGTGGCCCCCGGGCGCAAGTGGCGCTCCGCGACGTCGAGATGCAGGGTCGCGGCGCGATTCCCCACGCTCTCGATGGTCGCGCCGAACTCCATCATTTGGGGAAATTGTTCAACTGCGAATCGCTCGATGGCCTCGATGTCCATAAGGACGAGAAGCTACAGCACAATTTCGACTGGAAGCCGAGCCCGGTCCGGCTCGTCCATCCCCCCGAGCCACCGGTGCGCACGATGGACGTCGATCGGTTAGGCTGGACGAGTCTCATGACCCCACGCAGGAACCTCATCCGCTGGCTCGCCGTTTTCGCGGCGATGCTCATCATTCCCTCGTTCGGCGGCCGTGCCGAGGCCGCCAACCTGAGCGCAGCCCTCACCTACGTGCCCGCCGACGCGATGGCCGTAGGCACGGTCGACGTGAGCAAGCTGCAGCGCCTGCCGCTCTACAAGAAGCTGCAGCAGCGCTTCTATGCGGAGGAGCCCGAGGCGAAGAAAGAGGTCGACGAGCTGCGCCAAGCCACCGGCTTCGACCCCTTCCGTGACATCCGTGGCCTCGTGGTCGCGCTCGGTCCCGACTTCGAGCAGGACGACGACCAGTTCGTCGTCATCGCCGAGGCCAGGGTGAACGAGCAGCGCATGATCGCCTACATGAAGAAGAAGGGCGCCACCCCACAGCTGCGCAACGATGCCCAGATCGGCCGCTGGTACGAGATCGCCGGTGGCGACGCCGCCCTCGCCTTCCGCGGTCCGCACGTCATCTTCGGCGGCGTGAAGACCTTCAAGGCCGCCATGGCCAAGAAGGGCGCCAGCCCCAAGATCAAGGCACTCCTCTCGCCCTACCTGGTGAAAGACCTCGGGTTCGCAGCCCTCGTTCCGAGCAAGATGAAGAAAGACGCACGGCGCGAGATGGCCGAGCTGGGCGACATCGAGACGGTGCGCGGCGGCGGCAGCCTGCAAAATGGCCTCGACTTGGAGCTGCTCGCCGGCTTCAACAGCGCGACCTCGGCCTCCAGACTGGCCACCATCGCCAACCAGTTCCTGGACCGAGCTCGTCAGTCCCCCGAGATATCCAGCACCGGCCTCGGCAAGTACGCCAACAAGCTGCAGCTGAACGCCATCGGCAAGGACATCAAGGCGAGCATCAAGCTCACCCGCACGGAGGTCGACGAGCTGGTGAAGCTCGTCGAGACCCTCCTTTGAGCCTCGGCTGAGGCTCGGCAGCGGCTGTCGCTCAGCCGCGCCGACGGCGCGACCACGCGAGGCCGGCCAGGGCGATGAGCCCGAGGCCGGCCCAGTCGCTTTGTGGGGTCACACCCGTCACCCGGCAACCGCAACCGCCGTCGACCACCTGTGGCCCATCGTCGTCCACGTTGTTCCCCGGACCGCCGCCGACCCCGGCCCCCGTGCCGCCTCCGGCGCCCATCATGCCCCCGTCGTAGGGCTCGGCGTTGAGGGCTACGGTGGAGAGCGGGCAGTTCTGATGCACCACCACCACGTGGTAGGTCTGATTCGGGTCGAAGCCCTCGTCGGGGCCGATGACGAGCTCGCCCTGGCCGCCGGTGATGTCGTCGGCCACGAAGTCGTAGTCCTGCACCGTGGGGAGCGGAATGGCGCCTCCGGCCGAGAAGGTCACGTGTTGCCCAGCGCGTGCGTAGATGGCGTAGTTGAGGTCGCCAGGACCGGCCGCCGTGACGTCGGCGGTGATGCGAATGCCAGTGTCGGTCGCGTTGGGCGTGACCACGTAGTGGAACAAGCTCTGGAGGTTGATCCCGAAGCCCTTGAGCTGATCGCACGAGCCGCCGAAGAACTGCGCGAGCAGGTCGAGACCCACCATCGATGAGGTGCGGGCCTCGCCGTAGTGGAGTGGCACCTCCGTGTCGCACTCGTGAAGGCCACGCGCCTGGATCTCGGCGTCGATGGCATCGAGATCGCTCTGCTGCAGATCGCCGTTCTGCACGAGATCTGCCGCCGTCTGGCGCAGCCCAGTTGCGAAGTCACCGAGGGACGAATCCGCCGTGAGCAAGCTCATGGCTCCCCACACCAGCTGATCACCGATGGTGCGGCCGAACTGCTCTCGCATGGTCCAGGCGAAGCTGCCGATGATCTCGCCGTCGGCATGGACTTCGCCCACCACCGCGTCGTGGCAGTACTTGCTGGTATCGGTCAGATCGCGGGCCCCGCCGAGCAGCGCCAAGGACCCCTCACCGAGCACCGCATCGCCGTTCGCGGTGCAGGCGAAGTAGTCGCTCACACCCTCGTCGATGGCACCGCCCCAGGCGTGCAAACCGTACTCGTTGGCGTAGGTCTGGCCCTGGTTGTAGCCGATGGCGTTGTGGCTCACGTAGTGCGTGAACTCGTGGATGAAGACGTCGGAGTCCTCCGCGAAGTCGAAGGTCGAGCCCTGCCCGATCCCGATGAGATTGGGGGCGGCGAAGGCGCCTTGCAGGCCCTGTGGCGAGAAGAAGGCGTTGTCGAGAGGGCTGCCACCGCTCTGCATGTTGGCCACCGCAGTGAGCTTCCAGCTCGGACCCGAGAGGTCGAGACCGAGGTCCTCGCGGTACAGGGCCTCGCCACGGCTGAGGTGGTAGAACACGCCGACCTGCGCGAAGGCGTCGGTGGGATCGGTGGCGTCGACGGGCGGGTCGTAGAGGAAATCGTCGCCCGAGTTGGGACCGACGGTCTGCTCGACCACGAGGTCGTTCATCTGGATGTCCCCCGAGACGTAGTTGACCACCTGCAGGTTGCCGTTGAAGCCGGTCAGCACCTGCGGGGCGGTGACGTCGAGGCTCACGAGCTCGACGTCCTGGGTCTGGGGCGTGACGACCTTGCTGATGGGCCAAACCCGGCCGAGGGCCTCCACGCCGAGGGCGCGCTCGACGAGCACACTACCCGTCGTCGCCTCGACGTCGAGCTCGTAGCCGCCGTCATTGGTGGGCATGAGGACACGCCACACGAGCTTGCCTCCACGTCCGTCGGGCAGCACCGCGAGCTCGGCCGGGGCCGCGCCCGCAAGAACCCCGAAGTGCCCCGAGGCGGAAGCCTTGGCATCGATCTCGTCGATGACCGGTGCCGTCGCGACCGTGAGGCCGGGCGTGACGTCGACGACCGCAGCGCTGATGGCCCCCTGGGCGCCGATCCGAACCGCGACCTGACCCCCGATGACAGGCAGCCCCCGATGCCGTTGCTCGAACCGCACCGTCGCACCACGCACACCGCGGCCGAGGGGCAGCACCGTCTTCAGCTCGAGGTCGACATCGTCGAGCCCCAACTCCGTCGCGTGCGCGGCCAGGTAGTCGCTCGCCACCTGGCCGTAGTCTGCGTTGGCCGCGACCTGCACCGGCTGCGCCGCGTGGTGCCACTCGCTGGCTCCGTTGGGGTTGGCCAGCGCCGGCGTCGACAAGAGAAGAAGGGGAAGGCTCGTCAGCCAAAGTCGTCGGTTCATGTGCTCCTCATACGCCGCGACGCCCACGCGCTTCCCAAATGGGGCGACAGAGCCCCTAGCGCGCCTCCCAGGTCCCGACGGCGCGCATGATATCGCACGGCGTCCCCCTTCGCCCGACTTATCCGACTTGTTGGTTGATTCGCACCAAAGGTGCGGATCTCTCGCTTCATCCCACGGGATCGGTGAAGTTGCCGTCACGCTTCTGCATGCCGGCCATCACCGCTTCGAGCTGGTTCGGCTTGCCCATCAGGCCGCGCTGCAGCGTCGCCTCGAGCGATAGCGCTTCGGCTTCGGTGACATGGCGGGTCTCGTTCAAGAGGCGCTTTCCCGCGCGGATGGCATCGGGCGACTTGGTCGCGATGACGCCCGCCAATCGTTGGGCTTCGGCCAAGGGCTCCGTCGACTCGCGCGTCGCGAGCCCGAGCCTCACGGCTTCCCCGGCCGGAACCCGGCGCCCGGTGAAGGTGAGCTCCTTCGCCACGTCGAGAGGCACGAGTCCCCTGAGGGTGATGCTGGCCGTCATGTCGGGGATGAGCCCCCACTTGATCTCCATCACGCTCATCTCGGTATCTGCGCCGACGATGCGCATGTCGGCGGCGAGCGCGATCTGCAGACCGCCGCCGAAGCACACCCCGTGAACGGCGGCCACGACGGGTACCGGCACACGGCGCCACACGTAGGCCACCATCTGGGCCCGGTTGGCCGGCCCGCCATCGACGGGGGTGAGCATGGTCTCCACCATGTCGCCGCCCGCGCCGAGCGCCATGAAGCTCTTGAAGTCGAGTCCGGCGCAGAAGGCGCGCCCGGCCCCGCAGAGCACCACCGCCCGCAGTGAAGGATCGTCGCACAGCGACATCCCCGCTTCGATGATCCCCTCGAACATGGGCATGTCGAGGGCGTTGAGCTTGTCGGGACGGTCGAGCGTGACGGTGGCGACCCCGCCTTCGCGGCTGACGGTGACCCGATCGTGGAAACGCGTTTCACTCATGGCTTCTTGATGTCGAGCGCGAACTTCACCTTGGCCACCGTGTCGGCCTTGGCCTTGGTCGCCGTCTCGGTCCACTTTCGCTCGAGGATGTAGGCCCCGGACTTCTGGGTGTAGACGAGGATGATCGGGATCGCGTCCCCCTTGCCCCCGTCCTTGTAGGTCGTGATCGCGATGATCTCGTGTTTCCCGTCCCCGTCGAGGTCGGGAAAGGAGATGGCCACGATCTTGTCCGGCTTCCACGTGGGCTTCAGCTGCGGATAGCCGGGCAGCTCGGTCTGCTTCACCTCCTTCTTCCCCGCTTCGCGACAGAGGAGATGGAACTTGAAGCCGGCGATCTCCGGGGGTTTCGGGTTCTGCACGTCGGGGGCGACGTCAGCCGGCGCCGCCGTGGCTGACGCGCTGGCCGCAGCCGTCGCCGAAGCCGATGGGCTGGGCGCGGGACCGTCGGCCGGCTCGGGTGCGTCGGTCTGAGGCTCCGCGTCCGGCGCTTTTCCGGCGCGCACGGTCTCGCTCACGAAGCTGCAGTTGCCCTGGTCCGCGAGCTCGATCTGGAAGCTCTGGCGCATGTCGAAGAGCGCCGTGGCGGGAAACGATCGCTCCACCTGAGCGCGTTCGCCCGTACGGAGCGCACGGGGCTTGGGGAGGTCGTTCTTCTCGTCCTCGGGCTCGGGGGCAGCAGCCGGCGCCGTGGAAGCCGAGACGTCGGGAGCCCCCGTGCCGCCGGCGCGAGGCTGGTCCGTGCCGGCCTGAGCCGTGGCGCTGCCGACCGGAGCACCAGACGCTGGTCCCGCGGAGGTGACGGGCCCTGGGGCCGGGGGTTGTTTCTCGTCACCACAAGCCGCGGCGCCGACGAGCAGACACAGACTCCAGAGGAACGTCCTTCGCATGGGCATGGAGGTACCACGCTCGTCCCGTCATCGGAACTGGCACCGGGGCGCGGCGGTGGTAGGTGCTGTGGCCTGTGCCGGACGATGCCCGACGCGGCGGTATGCTCCTGGTGGGCGCCGCCTTCTTCTTCAGCCTCATGAGCGTGCAGGTGAAGCTCGCTGGCGCGCACCTGCCCGTCGAGATGTTGGTGCTCGCACGCGGCGTGGTCACCCTGGTCATCAGCTACTCGGTGTTGCGCCTGCGGGGCGAGTCGCCCTGGGGCAACGACCGCAAGCGACTCTTCCTGCGCGGCTTCTTCGGGCTCTGCGGGCTGGTGAGCTTCTTCTCGGCCATCACCTTGATGCCGCTCGCCGAGGTGACGGTGATCCACTACCTCAACCCCATCCTCACCGCCTTGCTCGCGGCGGCCCTGCTCGGCGAAGCGCTGTCGACACGCCTGGTGGTCGCCATGGCCATCAGCATCGTGGGAGCCCTCCTGGTCACGCAACCGATGAACCTGCTCCAGGGCACCAGCAGCCTCCCGCCACTCGGCATCGCAGCCGCCCTCGGCGGCGCCGTCTTCAGCGCCCTCGCCTACACGACCGTGCGCCGACTCCGGCTCACGGACTCCCCCGAGGTCATCGTCTTCTATTTTCCCCTCGTCGCCGTGCCCGCGACGGTTCCCTTCGCCATCCGAGCTTGGGTGTGGCCGAGCGCGAAGGGCTGGCTCCTCATGCTCGGCATCGGCGTCGTGACGCAGATCGCGCAGGTGTTGATGACGCGCGGACTCGCCATGATGCCGGCCGGACGGGGCACCGCCATCGGCTACGTGCAGATCGCCTTCGCGAGCCTCTGGGGCGCGCTGCTGTTCGCGGAACCCATCTCCGGCACCACCGCCCTCGGGGCGAGCCTCATCG
The DNA here is from genome assembly GCA_030426145.1 of Polyangia bacterium. Lineage (GTDB taxonomy): Bacteria > Myxococcota_A > Polyangia > Polyangiales > Polyangiaceae > JAPYTK01. The sequence continues at coordinate 208 of JAUHZF010000304.1, read as the reverse complement.
TGGGCGCCACGCTCGTCCTCACCCGCAGCACAGGTCGCCAGAAGCGCGCTGGCTAGGGGACACCCCCTCGCCAATCGTGGTACCCGCAGAGCGTGCGCCACGCCTCGGCAGTTCTCCTGGTGCTCGTCTTCGGTTGCAAAGGCGAGGACCCCCCACCTCCCGCACCACCCCCGACGCACTCCGCGGCCACGGCCGCCCCCGCCCCAGT